>OZ244943.1:1305555-1631944 GCA_965222305.1 Reichenbachiella sp. | reverse complement strand
GGCCTATAGATTAGGCCGGTGCTGAAATGCTCATTTATTTGAAAATAGGACGATAATAGTATTCCGAGGAATTGATGCGATTTTTTAACCGGATCTCGTGTGGGCGGAGGAGGATCGAAATGATCAGAATAACTAAGGTCCCAGGTATTGATACCGTAAGCCACTCCATATCCAAATGTCCATCTCTTGGTTTTATGGTTATTGGACAGGCTCAGGTAGCCAGAGCTCATGAGTTCATATTCTCCCTCTATGTCGATCGCTCCTGGTACTGGAACGAACAAATCCATGACCGCACTTGCACTGAGGTTTATGAACTGATCTCGTCTATGGAAATAATCTAGCCCAACAGAAATACCCCAAAAACCTGCATTCGATTTTCTTGATTCACCCTCGGGCCTTAATGAAAAAAAATTGACCCAGGGTAGAGAGATTTTAAGACGAAAATCATTCGTTCGGTCTATCTGGCTAAATCTGTACCAGGATTGAGATGAATCTGGTGAGTCCAGGTATATCCTTTTTGGGTAACCGAATTGTTTGATGGTATTCTTATCCACCAGCATGCCCAGACCAAAATTGCAAGGGATGTTTGCCCAATATGCTAAGGACTTTTTTGGTTCAATCGATAAAGCTATGTCCGACGCTTGATTGATGACGGTCATTTGCAAAGTCTTGTTGTTTCTTGGGACGAAAACTCTTGATTTGTTTTTTACAGTTTTGAAAGTGTCACTCGCGACGATTATGGCTGAAGGCTCGGCCGTGAAAACATCAATGCTTGTAGAGGGCTGGTTTGATATGGAGGCGCAGGAGCTTAGTAATAGATTGATGGTCAATATGAAAAAACCGTATCTCAAATTGTGGTTGGTTACAAATGGTATTAGAAAAGAATTATTCAAATATAACTGATTGTGGGTGGTTTGAGCATTCCTTTTTTGAATGTGTAAAACGTGGTAATCTTAGGATATATTGACCCTGCTCGTACTTTTCACTTTTCTAAAAGCCCTTTCAGTTTTGATAATATCAAATCCCATATGTGCTCCATACCCTGTGCGATTTCTTTGGATTGGTAGTTGGTCTGGTTGACCTCTAGTCTTACCAAATCACCGTCTTCTTCAATTTTGTAGGAAATTGAAACAAAGTTCTCCCTGGAGTTTACCGTCCCATGGTTGGCGCTCCAGTAGGAGTATTTGAATTCTTTTTCAGGATCAAGAATATCGATTACCCCTTCATCACGGAATTTGATTCCATTGTATTCTCCCTGATAAACAATCGTGCTCCCAACGATCCAGTCTGATGTCACCTGAGCACCCATCAAATATTGTTGGACTATTTCCGGAGTGGTCAGCGCTTGCCAGAGTTCGGTTTTAGAGGTGTTTATGGTGATCGTCTTATATACCGAATGCATGTTTGTTTCTTGTTTATTGGCATTATTTCTCAACTTGAACTTTTGTGTTTCAATGTCAGCTAAAAAGTATAATTTTATCTGATTTCTGAACAAAAATATAATTATGAACCGATTGTTTACCCTTGCATTTTCTATTGCATTCCTTTTTTCCTGCACTGAAGAAGATACTCCGGAACAAGGTCCGGAAGATACTTTGAGCGTAGAGGACTTCTCCACCACCCTTGCTGAAAACCCGGAAAATAACGCCGTGCTGGGTACGCTGGACGTGACAACCAATGTATCCGAAGTGAGCTATGCCATCACCGCCGAATCTCCCGCAGGGGCTATGGCGGTGAGCCAATCCGGTGAACTGTCTGTGTTGGACTCAGCATTGTTCGATTTTGAAATCAATCCTACGCTTACAGCTACTGTAACGGTAACGGCGGGCGAATTAACAGAAACCAGTAGCGTGACTGTCACCCTTACAGATGTAGACGAAGGGGGAGATGCCTTTGTGATTTATACAGGCGACAAGATTACGTTTACCAAAGCCGACGATACCGACGCGACTGTGGAGGCTAATCAGGATCGGATCACTGACAATGTCTGGATCACAAGAGACGCGACAAAGGGAATCTACAACATCAAGACCGAAACGGCCTATGCATCCACTTCTCCGGCCGATACGGAGTGGGCAGTCGGTACGACCGAAGATATCGCCAGTTTGACCTTCACCAATTGGGAGAGCGCAGGCAGCAAACCGCCGCAGCGAGTGGACGTGGACTATGTGCTCCACCTGATCACCGATGACGTGTATATCGATATTAAATTCACCTCATGGTCGGATGGCCGCACCCCGGGCAAAGGAGGGTTTAGCTACGAAAGATCTACTCCGGGGGAGTAGTAGGGTTGATTCAAAACCTGTCAGGTTTTATTTGAGAAACGCAAGAAACCTGACAGGTTTGGATGGGTGCGCAAATCCCTTTGCCCTTGATGGAGTTGTCTCCAACAAGCTTTAAACCGAAAAATCACTACTTTTATTCTACCCCTAGTTCTACAAAAATTGGTAAATGGTCAGAGCCGATATCTTCACCTACTTCTCTTGATTTTACTGAAATTCCCTCAGTTACCAGGCAATGATCTAAAGTAGTTTGAGCCAAACTGAACCAGGTAGGCCAGGTAGTCAGAAGCCCAAACCCTTTTCTTGAATCAACAAGATTTGCTTCTGAAACTAGATTTTTGAAGTGTACTGAAAAAGACGAAGTATTTAGATCTCCCACAACTACCACCTCATTCTCTATTCTGGAAACAAGTCTTCCAAGTGCTGCAAGTTGTACATTACGATGCTCAAAATAATCAGCTCCCACTGGAGGTAAAGGATGAGTGGCGATCAAGCTTATCGGAGTATTTCCAAGTTCAAGTTCTGCGTGAATTGAAGGAATACCGGCATTTCCAATTTTCAATTCTTCAAATTCGGAAACTTTAATTTTACTATATACGGCTATACCGAAGTTGTCGTCTCTTGGTATAGTTATCCGAAACCTATAGTCGTATAGTTTTGGCTCCAGCATAATCTGCCAGAGCATGGTAAACTCCTGAAGGATAATTAAATCAGGATTTTTTTGTTGGATGTATTTTTCAACATCCTCGAATCGTCCATTAGAGCTCAAAAGGTTGATACAGGCTATGCTGGTCTTTTCGGTTAAATCTACATTCTTATTTCCTCCAACATACAGAGGAACGGTTTCAATCAATATGGCGACAACAAATGGAAGGAAAAGCAGGGCAAACTTTCGTCGAACAATAATCATTACAATAGTCCCAGTAGTAAGAATAAGAAGGTACTGCCCTTTGAAATGGCTAAATAGGTCAAAGAACCAAACGCTTTGGCCGAAGTAGCCCAGGATATTAAAAACAGCCGTTGCAACTAAAGCAAAAAACGAAACATAAAAAATGAATTTTTTCATCGAAATGTACTAATCATGCCTTCTTGTGTAAAGGAATACCTTGGATTTGATGAATAGCCTATTTGGAGACACAACTCTCCTGATACGCAATCCCAGGCCCGACATAGTCCTCCCATTCTTCGGGGGTCATGTTTCTGCGGAGGTTTGAACAAATTTTGCCGGCTAGTACGGCAGGGTCTACTTCCCAGGTTCTGATGAGGTGATCCATTGAGCCGCTGAGTACCTGCTTTCCACTTTCGTCAAAGCATGCGGTGAGCACCCAGCCATCATGATCGTCCAGTACCAGAGGGAGTTTTTTTGGGTTGTGCAGATCCCAGATTCTGACGGTCTTGTCACGGCTGGCCGAGAGCAGCAGTTGGTCGTCGGGGCTGAAATCCAGGTCGGTGATGGCCGACTGATGACCGGAGATGGTTCGTACGTATTTCTGCTCCTGCATGTCCCAGATTACTGCGTCTCCTTTTTCCCGGCCTATGGCAAGGTATCGCTCATCGGAGCTGATCGCCAGGGCATTCACCGCATAGAGTTCCGGCATTTCGAGATATCGATCTTTGAAGTCCTCGTCCCAGATCTGTACGACCCCACGATTGGTGCCTGCATAGACGTCTTTTTTCTTTGGATCCATGGCCATGACTCGTACGATCTCGTCGGTGTGGGCGGTGGTTTCGTTGATTTTGTAGCCCTTCATTTTGACATCCCCGGTCTTGGTGATCACGATGTATTTGAGCTCTCCGGGTACGAACATGGCTGCTTGAGCAGGTTCTTCATCAAAAGTGATACCGGTTTTATTTACTTCATCGCTTAGAGCACCAACCGTTTTCAAGTCAATCAACATAATACCATAGTCTCGGGTGCAGGCCAGCAGCCATTCCCCATCATGGCTCACTTCGATGGATCGGTACAATTCAATACCCTCATAGACGAGGGTAGGCGGTTGATCAAGGTTGTCCAGATTCCAACGCAATATCCTGCCATCTGACCCGGCCGAATAAAACACATTGCCCTTTCCAAATTCGATGGACACCACTTGCGCATCGTGTCCTTTGATCTGGTTGTAACCCAGATTGGTTGCTGAGTCCAGGGTGAGGTATTTGTTGCCATAGTGGAGAGCAGAGTACACATTTTTGTGTGAGACAAATTTCTCATGGGTATTCTGTTCCCAGAAGTTGTACGCCTGAACCGCTACCAGCGCTTTTAAATCCTGAAAGTATCCCGGAATCAAAAGAGACCTCTGAGACATGGATTGTACCAGCTCCGTGTAGTGGAGTGTCTCGACTTTTTCCTGAAGCTGTGAGATAACGGATTTGAGCGAATCAACATTTTCTTGCCCCAATCCTAAATGAGTGTATCCAAAAAGGATAAATATGAAAATCGATTTCCTCATTGCTATATAGGTTAGTTGTTATAAAGATAGTTTAAATACGAAAAAGGAGGATATTCCGATATATAAACAGGTTGGCCATCTCAATTTGGAGCTTGAGATGGCCGATTTAATCTAATCCAATTGCATCATATTGTCCAAATCTATGGGATAACTGTCATACTTGTTGTAAAGCTTCAGGAAAGCCCCCGGGTCTATAGGATTGGTGGTTAAGATTTGATTCAAACCTTTGAAGAATCCTTCGCGCTTTTCTCCCGGATTAAAGATCAGGGTAACAATGGCCTTTTGATCATGGGCGTTTCTGAAACCATGTGGGGTCAGTCGGGGTACATACACGAGAGTCCCGGCACAAACTTCTTTCTCTTTATCTCCAACCCAGACGGTCAAAACTCCTTCATTCACGATGAAAGTTTCATCCATAAAACGGTGGTAATGGGGCTTTGCGCCTATGGCTCCCGGTTCCAGATTGACCTCATATATCCCTAGCTGATCATTCGTGTCTTCGCTCGTTAGTTTTAGATTCACTGAAGAGTCTCCAAATCTCAGGATTTCTCCCTGCTGTGCTTCGATTACTTTGGCCTTGTTCTCAAGTGTTTCCTTTAAGTAGTCCATTGTTTGTTGTTTTTATGGTTGTTTGATTAATTCGATTTTTGGGAAGTTGACCACCACCTTGCATTCACCTGACTCGCGTACAAGGCAGATGTGCGAACGGAACCGAAGGATATCACTGGTCAGAGTAGCTTCCACCACTGACATGTCTCCATGCACATTGATGTTCCCAATTCTCATTTTCCTCATGACACCTCCAAATCGCCCACCTTTAACATGATCAAGGTAAGACGTCTTGTCGATCACATGTACACCTGTTTTTTCAAAGTACCCGTTTTGGATATTGGTAAATTTCGAATGCAAGGAGCGCTCCAGGCGATCTATGTCTGCAGCGTCAGCCCCTTCTGTAAAATCAGTAAGTGCTTTAATGATTTTGTTTTCTTCGTTCATTATTTTTTGTATTTGTTTTGAATGTTAAGCCGCTTGCTTTCCCAGATTGGTTACAGAAACCAACCATTGGGTTCTTTTCTCCAGGTTAGAAGAATGTACAGGACTAAACACTGTGGTTTTGACAGGGCTCACCCCGCAGTATTCTAGTAGTCCCTGGCGCATGGCCCTAAAACCGAAATTTTTATAGAACATGGAATAGTACCACTTGGGAGTATCCATCGTAGCGATGATGCGTGCTGTTTTTCCTTTGAGAAGCTTGCTCCACTTTGTCGAATTTTCGTGATGTCGAAATGCAAAACCAGACAGAAATACACGATCAATAAACCCTTTGAGCAGGGCAGGGTAGGTGCCCCACCAGATCGGAAAAACAAACACGAGGTGATCAGCTTTACTGATGGCTTCCTGAGCTTCGAATAAATCGGGTTCTAAATTTCGTGTATCCGATCGGTCAGATTTTAACACAGGGTCAAACTGGAGTTCTACGAGGTTGAGGGTATCGCATGAATGGCCATTGCTAAATGCACCAATTCTATAGCTTTCCGCTAAAGCTGTAGATAGACTTTCCCTGTTTGGGTGCCCATTGATGATAAGAATATTTCGTTTCATAATATTTTTGGGTAGAAGACACAGATCAAGAGAAATGTGTGACCAAAAGTTTTATGTCACATTTTGGTGAGCTTTGGTGTCAGTCAATTATTATGGAGAACTATCTGCAAATACTCTTTCCTTACGCTTACAATATTTTAGGTTCAACTGAGGAGGCCAAGGATGCAATTCAGGATGTCTTATTAAAGTATGTACAAACGGGTGTCAAGCCTGAAAACGAAAAGAATTATTTGATTCGAGGAGTGATCAATCAGTCGATTAACCGTAAACGAAATGCAAAAAAAACTAGAGCCGGAGAGCGCGTTGCCTCAGCCGATACTTTCTTCCTACAAAGACCCTTCGGTAGAATTGAAGGACTTGGTGTCGTATTCTTTGTTGATCTTACTGGAAAGACTAAATCCGAAAGAAAGGGCTGTGTACATATTGAAGGAAGGATTTTCTTACACGCACCAGGAAATTGCTGAGGTATTGTCCATCACGATGGAAAGTGCTAGGAAATTATTGAGTCGCGCTGCTTCGAAAATTCAAGGCCATCAACGCCAAAAGAAAAATACTGTGACTAACGAGCACCTGAAAAAACTGGAAATGTTTACAGATGCTATCCAGGAACGGGATTTGGAGGGCTTACATCATTTATTTCATGAGGACATTGAGTTTAGAGCGGATGGTGGTAAGCATATACAGGTGGTCGCTAATTACGTTATAGGAGTGGAGCAAGTGGGCCCTTTGATGATCGAGGTATTTCATCGTTTTCAATCTGCGCTGCGTAGAGAGATTACCACAATTAATCATCAACCTGCGATCTTGTATTATCAGGAAGGTCATCTTCGGGTTTGCCAGATTTTTGAATTGAATCAAGAGAATCAAATAGTCGGGATCAATTCTGTTTTGGACCCTGAAAAACTCGGATTTATAGATTAAAGCTGGAAATCCGAGAAGTGCAGGATAAAGCCATTGATGTCCTCAATCACAAATTCCGTGGCGCCATTGTACTCTGTGACTCCCAGTGGTTTTAATACTTTGACTTGATCCTTGATCTGATGGTAGTAGTCTTCGACTCCTTCCATATGAAACCAAATGGTGAGGGCCGCACCCATGGACTTATTTTTGAGTTCTTCGAACTCGCTTTGAAGAGAAGCTGTACTTTGAAACATCAGCGTGATGTCGTCCTTTTCGATTCTGGCCCATTCAGGTTTATCCTCAGGGTACTTTTGCAGAATCTCGAAACCAATTCTTTGATAGTATTCCAGGGTTTTCGGGACATCATTGACCATCAGATTGGTATGGACTGCTTTGAGTTTCGCGCTTAGTTGGGTGTTTTGTTCCATTGGATAGTTTTTGTTTTAGACGAAAACAACAGGCTAGAAAAATGGTTCCGGTTGGGAAGGTTATTTCTGAATTTCATCTAACGTTAAGACCCGCTCATGTCCGTAGAGTGCCTTAACGGCTTCAGGTTCATTGTGTGTCCAGTTGTACCTTGCCCAGATCATGTACCAGGACCATTCCGGCTGCTGATCCAGCACTTCAGGAGGAGGTACCTGGCCGATTTCACCCAGGGCGATTAGTTTGCCTTGTCCCAATTCTACCAACTCGTCGTGATGAGATTGCTTATAATCGTTGTGATAAACATCTGCTGCAAGAACGTCTACATATTCATTGCCGGGATAGAATAGTTCATAAGCATAGGCCTCGTCATCTTTTCGATCTCTTGGTGCATTTGCGTTCCATACCCAAAGGAGGTTGTTGAGTCCGTGATAATTGACGTATCGGTCATACATCATTTTCCATAGGAATTGGCTGCCTTTTTCTCCCTGACGATTTCCATACCAAAACCACATGCCGTTCATCTCATGATAGGGGCGCCATAGGACAGGTACATTGGCGTCTCTGAGCTTTTTCAACACTTCAGCTCTTTGATCTATTTTGTATTCGAGCATTTTGTAATACTCAGACCCGGGAGTAATGATTTCCTCCCATTGCTCGTCGGTGACCATGCCTTTGACACTGCCCGAGTATCCAAGGCTATCATGATCGAAGGGCTTAACCTGGTGGTACATGAGGGTGATGATCGCCCCGTTTTTGTACTGTCGGATCGCCTCCTGCGCCAGATCGTCACTCAAGGATGAAATATCTGACCCCCAGAGTGCCGGCCTTTTGCCTGTCACAGATTCGATGCTGTCGCTGGATCGGAGCAACTCATGAGGATAGTTGTGCTGACCGGAGATGGTGGCCTTGCCTTTCAGGGAATAAAGATAATCCAGTAGCTCCCTGGCTTCAGGACTGGCTTCAGGATTGACCGGTTCGATTTTTTGCTCTGTTTGGCATGAACCAAAAAGTAGTAGGGCAGAGGCTAGTAGTACAAAAGTCTTTTTCATTTTATGGGTTGTTTTCTTCGAGGTAGTATTTCTGCATCACGTAAAAGGCCTTCTTTTTCACTCCCTGTTCGGAGATAAGCCCTTTGCGGTTAAAGTCCTTCTGAATTTTCTTGAGGTGTCTCCTTGATGATCTGAAGTCCATCAATATCCAGGGAGAAGCCCCGGCTAGGAATTCGATGTTTCGAAGCATGTCGAGGTTCACTTCATACACTTTGGCCTGGTACTCTTCCGTCCATCGCTCGTTTACCTCACCGTGCAGGCCTTGCAATGCCCCGCCACCAAATTCGCTCATGATCATGGGCTTGTCATAGGTGTTTTTCCATTTTACACCACGACAGCTTTCCGGCTCACCGTAGTACCAGCCGCAGTAGTTGTTGATGCCGATGACATCCACATATTTTCCGAAAGGATCATCGATCACTCGTGTGTCAGGTTCTCCTCCATGTGTTTCCAGTGCAGCGGTGATCAGACGTGTGTCGTCTAGTTCTCTCGCTTTTGCCGCTAACTTTCTTAGGAACTCTGTGCGCACCTCGCTCACAGGAGTCTCATTCGCCACCGACCACAGGACGACCGAAGCTCGGTTTTTATCTCGGGTGATCATTTCAGTCAATTGATTCTCCGCATTCTGATAGGTGGCTTCATTGTCATAAAGAATGGTCCAATAAACAGGGATTTCAGACCAAATCATCAGGCCCATTTTCTCAGCTTCGCGTACCATGTACTCGTTGTGAGGATAGTGGGCCAATCGGACGAAATTGCAGCCCATTTCTTTGGCCCAACCCAGCAATATTCGGCACTCTTCCGCGCTGGTCGCACGACCTGTTTTGAAAGGAGCCTCTTCGTGAACGCTGATTCCCTTTAAGAATATTTCCTTTCCGTTGAGCAGGATTTTGCTACCTGCTGTGGAGATGCTTCTGAAACCCATTTGATCGGAAACTTGATTGCCTTTGATACTCAGCTTGACATTGTAGCGTTTTGGATTGTCGGGTGACCAAAGAGTAGGAGAGGCCTTTACAGAAAAAACAGCCAATCCGTCCTTGTCTGTTTTCGAGGATTCTGACACTTTCAGTTCAGGAATTTTAAAACCTACCTTCTCACCGGATTTTGCACCGGATATTTTCACTGAAACTTCTATGACGTCAGTCGTTTGATCAGCCAATTTGATGGTATAATCCTGAATATGCTTCTGCGGAACAGAAACCAATCGAACCGATCGCGTAATCCCTCCATAATTCCACCAGTCGGTGTTGACAGTAGGTACTCCTTCGCGCAAGCGTTTGTTGTCCACTTTTACCACGAGGAAATTGTCTTTTTCCTTGAGCCGATCCGTCACTTCAAACTGAAAAGGGGTGAAGCCTCCAATGTGCTCACCGAGTTTTTCACCGTTCAGATAAACCTTGGCGTCGTAGTTGACCGCTCCGAAATAGACATAGGTCTTTTCTCCCTCTGTTTTCTGAAAATCGAAAGACTTTTTATACCAAACAGTCCCTTCATAGTAATAGAGCTTGTCGTCCTGGGTATTCCAGTCCCCAGGCACCATGAGCTCCACATCCGTATCAAAATCATATTCGATTAGATCCGAGGGGTTTTGCATTTTTCGGTTTTGGAAGTAGCCGTTTTCCTTGGGTTTGTAGCGGTAGTCATAGTATCCGTTTTCCAATGGATCGACAATAATCTGCCAGAGCCCATCAAGGCTGACCTGCTTTCTTGCTTGTATATTTTGCAGGAGGTCAACATTTTGTGCACTGAGTACCGTGCCTGCACAGACGAGACAAAGGGTAAGGAGGAATTGAGATTTCATTAATTTATGTTTTGATTATAGATCAGTTCTAAAAGGGGAGGCAGGAAGCCCTTCTTTATTGCCCAAATTGGCAAAGTCCGGGTTATCTGCCCATGCGTAACGGACGTATTTTGGGTTAGGTACTCTATCAGATGAAACGACTACCTGATCCCCAACAATTTTGGCGCTGGCCCAATAGAATGTCTTGTCTTCTCCGGCAATGGCAAAATGACCAAGCTCCTCACCATTAGTAGAAACCAAGCCACTCCCTGTGTAATCGAAGGTCAAGGTGATTTCGCTACCGTCAATTGTTTGAGATTTGAAAATAGGCCCTGAGGAAACGATGTCTTTTTCTCCATAGGTCAATTCCATCGCTTTTAAGGCTAACCGTTCTCCGACGGGCTTTTTGTTCCCGGGGTGGATGTCGTTCCATTCACCTAGTTCGATATTTATGCCCAAACCCGCATTGGGAGTCTCCAACGCTGTTTTCAATTGCGCTTCTCTCATCAATGCCCAGTTACTTTCTGCAGGTTGATAATCTACTTCCATATAGTTAGGTAGCTGGGCAATCAAAAAGGTTGCATCCGCTTGCTGCCATTTGCTTCGCCAATCGACAATCAAAGCCGGCAATAGTTTTTTGTATTCGGTTGGGTTGCCGGCATTGCTCTCACCCTGGTACCAAAGAAAGCCTTTTACCCCATAATTGATGCAGGGAGCGATCATGCCGTTGTACAGTGAGGTGGGCTGGTCTTGTGCTCTAATGCCCCATTTGATCTGCACGTCCTTTCGATAAGCCGTACCGACCTTGTACTGCCATGTTCCTTTCAGGTCAATTTGTTGTCCGTTGGCCAACAAGTAATAAGGCTTGTCAGGGATAAAACCGCCTTTGCCGCCATTGTTGGTTACTCGTACGACCAAAAGGTTTTTTCCTTGTTTCAGCACTCCTTTGGGAATGACATATTCCCGCTGAGGATACTGGTAGCTCGTATTGCCCACTTTTTGTCCATTGACATAAAATTCATCTGCATCGATGATACGACCGAGGTAGGCTTTTACATCCACTCCTGTCATAGACTCAGGGATGTCAATTTCCCGTCGATACCATACCACTCCATCCAGGTCTCTAAGCCCTTGATCTTCCCAGTAGCCGGGGATGTTGATGGGCTTCCAGTTCAAGGGTTTGTACTCAGGGTTGTACCATTTCACTTCTCCGGTCATACCCAAATCAGGGGTTTTGGTTGCTTCATAGGCATCTCGCGATGCTTGAGCTTCTCGATTCTTTTGATTGACATAGGCGGTATCCCGGTTTTGCTGAATCGTTTTAATAATTTCCGGAAACTCGTTCAGCCCTTCTTCGCTCATCCAAGATTCGATTTTGGTACCACCTACGCAGGTATTGATGATGCCCATGGGTACTTCGTATTTATCATAAAGTTTCTTGGCAAAGAAGTAGCCAATGACGGTAAACTTGAGGATAGACTCAGGGTCAGCAGACGTCCATTGGAGGCCTTCAATATCTTCTTTTGGGCCGGACATATCTGCGGTGGTAGGTACGAGAAATTGTCTGATTTCAGAGTTAGTGGATTCGGAAATTTCTTTTGCATATCGCTCCTGATGGCGACCAAAATAGTGGGTCATGTTGGACTGGCCTGAGCAGATCCACACATCACCAAACAGGATGTCTTTTAGTACTATTGTATTGTTGCCTTGAATCGTTATTTCATGGGACCCGCCAGCCTTTTGGGGTTTGATAGTGACTGCCCATAGTCCATCACCGTTGGTGGTGGCTGCATATTTTTTCTTTTTTAGCGTTACCGTGACTTTTTCTCCCGGATCAGCCCAACCCCAGATTTTGATCGGTTGGCCGCGCTGCAATACCATGCCATCGCCAACTATGGCGGGCAGTTTTATATCGGCAAGGATTTGTGTTGAACTTGATAAAAAAAGGAATAGAAAAAATGTCTTGAGTAGCGGGTGTTTCATGGAATTATCATTCAAACCAAGTACCGTAGGTACATAGTAAATCTACTCATGATGATCAAATAATTAAGAATACTGATTTGAATTGATTCCGTTGATAAACAAAAGGGTACCTTAAAAAAGATACCCTATGCTGTTGTTTCCTCTGTTTTTAGTTTTTTCTGGCGAGCTGAGTCATTCGATCTTCTTTTTCCTTGGAGATCTGTCCTGTTTCGGCATAGACCTTAATGTCTCTGAAAACAGAACTCATGGTATTATCGATGTTTTTCTTCATCATGCCGCCCATGAGTGTACCCATAAACTTCTTGGTCTTCATCGAAATATTCATCTTCAAGGCGGACTGCCCGTTCCCCAGATCAATTACCTGCCAGTGGTTGCTGGCGTAGGTGACAAACCCGGGCATGCCTTCATCTACGATATACTCGAGCTCTTGTGTACGGTCATCATATTTGATCAGTGTTTCCGTTATTTTGTCAAAGCCCTTAGCGTTTAAGTCGCAAGCCCGGGTGCTGCAGGTAGCTCCGGAAAAATCGGCTTTTCCGCTGCCTACAGAATGATCCACCGCAGTACTCCATACACCGGCATTTTCAAATCCAGGTCCTACGATTTCCCATAGCTTGTCAGCCGGAACATTGATCTTTTCACTTTCCCTTACAAGGGAAATCTCCTTATACTTCTTTTCTTTTTTGCTTTTTGTACTCGCCATTGTTTCTGCATTTAATGTGATAATTGTCAATAGGATAATTAGTGCTCTTTTCATCATTTAAACTGTTTTGGTTTACATGACAAAAGACGCTAAATGCAGAGGGGATGGCTTTCCGGCTTAGGCCAACATTTTTCTTGAATGGTTCAATCTGTATTTTGTTGGGGTGACTCCAAATTCCTCCTGGAAAACTACTGAGAAAGTGGAGGGATCCTGAAAACCACATTGAAAAGCAATCCTGGAAATGGAATCGTCAGGACTGGCTAGTAGCTCGGCCGCTCTATGCAGACGGCGTTTTTTAATATATCGGGCGGGTGTCTCCTTATATACCTTTTTAAACTCCCTTTTAAAACTGGAAAGGCTCTTGTTGGATATGAATGCCAACTCTTCAATTGAAATAGGACTGAAAATATTGTTTTCGACTACCCTGCTGAATTCCAGATAGCCAGGAGCGAATATCTCCTGGAAAAAGCCCTGAACGCTTTGGTATTGCTCTGATTTCAAAAGAATCATGACGAGCTCTTTGAGTTTTAGGATGGCCAGATCCTCGTCAATAAGAGACGGGTTGTCAAAGTAGACGAGAAGGTTGCTGATGTATTTGTCAATGAGTTCATTGGCAATCATTTGCCGGGGAGGTATGGGGTGCTCCGGAGTTTTTAGGAATGATGGAATTTCATTTTTGTATATCTCCCGGAAGAGGTCAGGGTAGAGGTAAACAGCCACTGCCTGGCATTCCTTTCCGTCTTTTGTATTGATGAATTCGGAAATGTAGTTGCCACACTTCTTGATCAGAGCTTCCTTCTTGCCGATACGAAAGGCACCGTGCGATTCTATGGCCTCGTATTCTCCTTCCACCATATAAAAGAAGCAGGCCAGGTCGTTGAACTGCGCCGGGTGCTTCAATGGGGGAGTGATCTTTGCCCTTTCGAATAGGGGTGCTCCCTTAAATTCAATTACGTCTTGAGCTGTAAGCATGGGGTAAAATAATGCTCCAAAAGTTGAAATGACTTTCTGAAAAAGGTCAAATTTTCTTATAGATTAGAAATACCCTTGAGATACGCTTGAAGAATTTCAAGGGAGTACCTGCTTGCCACCTTATCGATAAATTTCTGAAAGTCGATGTGGGCATGTTCGTTGGCCGAATCAGATATTACCCGCATCACGCCGAACGGAACCTTGTACTCATAGCACACTTGGGCCACGGCTGCCCCTTCCATTTCCACGCAAAGTACGTTGGGAAGGCTGTTGATAATTGACTGTCGATCCGTTGAATTTCCGATGAATTGATCTCCACTGGCGATCTCACCTAGGTGTATGTTGGGTTTATGGATTTGGAATTCTTCCAGAATATGATCGTCAAAGATGGCATTCCAGTTTTTTAGTACTTGTTCGCTGGCTTCTTTCAATTGATAAGTGATTCCGGCATCAGCCTGAAAGGATCTCTTATTCAGAAGTGGAATTTCCATCTTTGGGAAAATGGGAGAGGCGTCCATGTCGTGTTGGTAAAACTGGTCTCCTATGACGATGTCTCCAATATCCACCCGGGTACTCAGACCCCCTGCTACACCAACGAATACAATTTGTTCAATTCGAAGTTTATGAATGAGTTCGGTGGTAGTGATGGCCGAGGCTACTTTTCCGCATCGGGAAAAGACCGCAACCACTTCCTGCCCTTTGATACTACCGACATAGTAGTCGCGCATCCCGGAATGAACTTTTTCCTTCAAGTCCATTTGAGCAAGGATGAGATCGATCTCTTCGGGCATTGCACTAATGATACCTATAGCCATGCTCAAAGAAAAGCAATACAACGGAGCGGGACAACAATTTGTAATTAAGGGTATAAAAAACAACACCCCTGAAAATTTCAGAGGTGTTGTCAATAAACTGGTTGAAACGGGATAACAAATATTCTAAGGAGTATTGATCGATACTACGGGGCAATTTACGGTAGCCAACTCCATACCCACGTTGTTGGCGGCCAGGGCGCTGGACAAATCCGAGACATTATCAAAATCCGCATTGTCGTATGCAAAGACCAGCCATAGGGGAGAGTACAACGCATCTTCCGGTAAGGTGGCCACTACGTTGTGCGTCTGATCTGTCCCGGTCTCAACTACAAACCCGGATGCCGGTCCTCCGCCGGTCTCGCCCGGATTGATATTGAAGCAAACATGGATAGGTGAAAGGGGAACAGTACCATCACTTTCCGTGGTGAGCATTTTTTCAGAAAAGTTGAAATAGTACACCACCTGATCTTTGTACCACCCTCTGACCAGTCCGGCAGCTTCTCCATTGAGGCGTTTGGATGCCGTGGAACCATCCGGAACAATTGGGCAGTTTACAATAATGTTGGTCTCTTCGACCAAGAAACCGCCACTAGTGATACCTGAAACATCGGTAACCGTGTTGGCGACATAGTCATCAGGAACAGTCACAAACACAACCAACCAAAAATCATTATAGCCGACATCTCCGGGTATTACGCCCACGATATTGAGCTGTCCTTCTACCTGAGCTTCATTTTCATGAAACAACACATAAATAGGAGCCGGAGTGACGGGTTGCACATCAAAATTGTAGTATTCTACTACTTCACCGCCTGGGCCTAGTCCGGTTGTAATAAAGGGTCCAGAGTCGAAATTGATGGCCGCATTAGCGGCAGGGAGTCCGTTTGATTCTGTACGAACCATTAGAGTTCCGGCATCCTCGCTAAACCGGTCTACGCTCGCTTTGGGTGCAGTGTCCGGATCTAAAGGCGCAGGCCCTGCATCCTCAGAATCGTCACATGATTGAATACTCAAAAACATGACTATCAGCGTTGATAATGCAAATAACTTGTAAATTCTTTCCATGGTAATAAAGGTTTTTGACAAATGTTGGCTACAGCTTTTGCAGCCTTATAGGCATTAAGCTAGTCTCGAAGTATCACAAAGAAATCACGAGAGTGTAAACCTTTTCTTGGAGGTGATCCTGAATGGAGAGGGACATGATTTTATGGCAGAAAAGCATATTCAGCAACTTCCTTTTGCAATAAAAAACCCTCCTGGTATGACCAGAAGGGTTTGATATATGTTTGATTGTCCTGATGGACTTGATGTCGATTACATCATGCCGCCCATGCCGCCCATTCCTCCGGGAGGCATAGCTGGAGCCGCCTCGGGCTCTGGCTGATCTGCTACTACAGCTTCTGTTGTCAACAACAATGAAGCGATAGACGCAGCGTTCTCAAGCGCCAATCGAGTCACCTTAGTAGGATCGATGATACCTGCTTTGAACATCTCCTCGTAAGTGTCGGTAGCCGCATTGTATCCAAAGTCAGCTTTACCTTCTCTTACTTTGTTTACCACCACAGATCCTTCACCACCGGCGTTTCCTACGATGGTTTTCAAAGGAGCTTCGATAGCCAGTCTAACTATGTTTACACCGGTAGCCTGATCTTCGTTGTCCGTTTTTACTTTGTCAAGAGAATCGATCGCTCTGATCAAGGCTACACCTCCACCAGCAACGATACCTTCTTGTACAGCCGCTCTTGTTGCGTGAAGCGCATCGTCTACTCTGTCTTTCTTCTCTTTCATCTCTACCTCAGTAGCAGCACCAATGTAAAGGATGGCTACACCGCCAGAAAGCTTAGCCAATCGCTCTTGCAACTTCTCTTTGTCATAGTCAGAAGTTGTGTTTTCGATTTGCTGCTTGATCTGATTTACTCGAGCTTCGATATCTTTTGCCTCGCCAGCACCATTAACGATCGTGGTGTTGTCTTTGTCAATGTTTATTTTATCAGCAGTACCCAGATACTCGATGGTTGCATTTTCCAGTTTGTAACCTCTTTCTTCGGAGATCACAGTGCCACCGGTAAGGATGGCGATATCTTCAAGCATTGCTTTTCTTCTGTCACCAAAGCCGGGAGCTTTCACAGCAGCGATTTTCAGAGAACCTCGGATTTTGTTGACTACCAATGTAGCCAATGCTTCTCCGTCTACATCCTCAGCGATGATCAACAATGGCTTGCCAGTTTGAGCAGTAGCTTCAAGGATAGGAAGCAATTCCTTCATGGTAGAAACCTTCTTGTCATAGATCAAGATGTAAGGGTTCTCCAACTCAGCTTCCATTTTGTCTGTGTTGGTAACGAAGTAAGGAGAAAGGTATCCTCTGTCAAACTGCATACCTTCTACAGTTTTCACTTCAGTTTCAGTTCCTTTAGCTTCTTCTACAGTGATCACACCGTCACGGCCTACTTTGTCCATGGCGTCAGCGATCATTTTACCGATTTCAGCGTCGTTATTTGCCGAAACAGAAGCTACCTGAGCAACCTCACCAGAATCCTTGATCTCTTTTGATTGAGACTTAAGGTTTTCAACCACAGAGGCCACTGCTTTGTCGATACCTCTTTTGATATCCATAGGGTTTGCACCTGCAGCTACACTTTTGATACCGTTAGCGAAGATCGCCTGGGTAAGGACGGTAGCGGTAGTAGTACCATCACCAGCATCATCGGCAGTTTTAGAAGCCACTTCTTTTACAAGCTGGGCGCCCATGTTTTCAACTGCATCGCTAAGCTCAATTTCTTTTGCTACGGAAACTCCATCCTTAGTTACGGTAGGAGCTCCGAATTTTTTGTCAAGGATTACGTTTCTTCCCTTAGGTCCAAGGGTCACTTTTACAGCGTCAGCGAGTAGATCAACTCCTTTTTTGAGGTTGTCTCTGGCGTCTGTGTTAAACAATATATCTTTTGCCATTTTTTAATGAATGTTTAGAATTCTACTTAGTGATAAAATGATTAAATAGTACCGAAAATGTCAGAGTTTCTCATGATCAAATACTCTGTGCCGTCGATTACGATTTCAGTACCTGAGTACTTTCCGTAAAGTACTTTGTCGCCAGCTTTTACGGTTACCGGCTTGTCACTAGTACCGTCACCTACGGCTACCACAGTACCCTCTTGAGGTTTCTCTTTTGCAGTATCAGGAATGATAATACCGGAAGCAGTGGTGGTCTCTGCGGCTGCAGCTTCTACCAATACCCGGTCTTCGTTAGGCTTAAAGTTCACTTTTGACATTTTATATTTCGTTTAAGGTTTTATTTAACTTCTGTGCCTCCTATAGCATTTCCTGTGCCAATGATTTTTGCATGAAAATAACTGACAATGAGTCAGACATAGTGACAAGATGAAATGAAATATCCGCTCTGGTTGTGACAAACTATCCAGAAGTGGGAGGGGAAAACAAAAAGCCCTGTCTTGATGTCAAGACAGGGCTCTCATATATCTTATTATTTGAAATGCTTATTGCGCAGAATCGCCGGCAGCATCCAAAGCGCCTTCCAGGTCATCGCTGGCCGGAGATGCATCGTCAATTTCCAGTGCAGGGCTAGCGCTTTCCTGAGCTCTTTCAATATTGGGGCTTCTGTATCCTTCTTCACCTTCCTTAGGAATGATCAGTTTGGTAGACAAGGTGAGTCCAATCAAAACGATGGCCAGTCCCCATGTCAATTTCTCTAATAGGTCCCCGGTTTTCTTTACACCCATTAGCTGTGAAGTGCCTGAACCACCAAACTGGCTCGACAAACCACCTCCTTTAGAATTCTGAGCCAGGATGACCAAAATCAGGAGGAAAGCCACCACAATAATGAGAATTATTACCATTGCAAACATCTACTTCTTCTTTAGTTTCTCAATTTGAGACGCAAAGTAAGACTTTTTTTGAGGATTTTTCAAAATTAATTTCTCATACATAGAGATGGCTTTTTCGGTCTTGCCTTGATCCACCAGAATCTGAGCCAGGTTCTCTGTCACCAGATCATCAGGAAAGCTCTCCTGCGATACAGATAGGTCTTCTATGTGCTCTGTTTTGGGAGCCTCTTTGGAAATTGAAATGGACGGATCAGCCTCGATAAAGGCGTCAATAATACTTTTTTGGAGATCTGGCGCGGCCTTTTTGACCTTAGGCGTCAGGGCTTTTTTTTTTCGCTGACTGAGCCGTCAGTTCCTTTCTTTTTGGAAGTGGTAGAGGCCTTTTTTGTTGTGGCCTTTTTAGGAGTAGTTGTCTTTTTAGCGCTGGCCTTAGAGGCGGCTGACTTTTTAGTTGTTTTCTTGGTCGAGGCTGCTTTCTTGGTTTCAGCTGCAGCTTTCTTGGTGCTGGTCTTACTGGTGGCTGTCTTTTTAGTTGTAGTTGATTCTGTTTTTTTCTTGGCGGTGGTTGTGGTCTTTTTCTCAGCTGTTTTTTTGGGAGCAGCCTTTTTTGTCGTTGCCTTGGCTGCAGTTTTCTTTTTAGCCGTGGTGGATTTAGACCCCTGATCATCGATGAGCTTGGAAATTTTCTCCTTGACATCTTCGGCCTTGGCGGCCTTTTCCCTACGACTTTCAGCAGAAAGGGACTGAACGGTTTCTCCTTGTTTTTTGAATTTGATAGGTTTGGTTAAAACAGATACCCTAAACTTTTTCGACCTGTTGAATTGGCCGGGTTGCAACTTAAGTTCCTGCTTTTCAGCGTCCAGTTTAGAAAGTTCGGCTTCAGTTTCTTCTGTGGATTTGTCCTTATCGATCTGGATGTCGAGTTTGATCTCCTCATCTACCGGCTCCTCAGCTCGAATGTCATCTTCATCCTCATCATCTTCGTCCTCTTCTATTTCTTCTATGGCTTCCGGCTCTACTTCTACTTCAGGTTCCGCTTCGACTTCAGTTACTTGAGGCTCGATCTCCGGATCGGTAGGAGACTCAACCGATTCTTCACTTTTGGCGGCTTCCGCCAATGCATCCATTCCGGGTAGGTTTAGATCAGCGAGATCAATTTCGTCAACGGACTCAATTTCCGGGCTGTCTTTTTCCGGAGCTTTTGCTTCTTGCTCATGGTCAACTTCCAGAACTTCTTCTATTTCGGGTTCCGTATCTTCTTCTTTGACCTCAGCTTGAGGGGTGATTTCCTGAATGTCATCTTCGATATTGATGTCACCCAAATCCATATTCTCATCTAATGGCTCAATGTCCGGGGCATCTTTGTCTTTCTTGATCTCAGTCGCTGGCTCCTCAGTCTCCTCGTCTACGATAGAAGATAATTCTTCACTGGATACCAGATCTTCCGGTTCTACTATAGGAGAGGTACTTTCTATTTCTTCAGGGGGAGCCTCCGGCACCGGTGCGGAACTGAAATTATAAATCGAAGGCACCTCCATATTTTCTATAGATTCGACCTCAGGTCCATCAGATTTGTCTTCAGGCTCTACAGCAGTGGGTTCATCGACGGTTTTATTGGCTTCCAGCTCTTCTTCCCGGGCCACCTCGTTCTTGATTTCTTCGGCGATGCCCATGATTTCTTCAGTAGGAATAGGCGCTTCACCTATGGCATCTGAAACATTCTCCGTATCGGGTGATTGGATCGGCTCTTTTTCAGAAACTACCGGATCATCGGACACTTCTTTTTTATCCTCGGCTTCTACCTCTTCGACGATCTGGTTTTTAAGCTCCTGTACGGTATCCACTGGAGGTGTTGGTTCCTCTTTTGCTACAGGAGATTGCGCAGGCTCAGCCTCTTTATCCACCGGCAGGATCACTATCTCTTCAGGATGAGCCTTGTCATACTCCAGGTATTGATCTCTACTGCTCTTCCATTTGTCGAGATTGTCATAAATCTCGGCAATGAGTTTTTCCTGATCGCTTTTGGATAGCAGATTGGGAGCTTGGGTATCCTGAGGCTTTTGCTGGGTACGTTTTTGAACCTGTGGCTCAGCCGTCTTAGCGGGTGCTGCCTGCGGTTTGGCCTGACCCATCAGGTATTTTTTGAAAATGTCCCTGTTGGTGGCATACATGGCTGCCCTCTTGGTGTCCTGCCCGGCACTTTGCTTTTTGAGCAGTCGGCTGCCCTTGGCTAAGACTGTATGACCACTTTGGAAGTACGGGGAATCTTTCAGAAGTTGCTCGAGTTCTGCAAAATCATTTGCAGACATCTTTTCTGGGGAATTTATTAACTCTACGAACTTCTGTTTTTTCAAGGTAAAATGAGTTTAAGCCAAGACGCTAAAGTTAACAAAATTTACCAATTCGCAACAGACGCATTGAATATATCAAAGACGATCTGATCGAAGATTTCTTCCACAAATTGCTCCTCATTTGAGGAGAGATCCTGACGGTTTTGATCAAAATCTATAAAGAATGAAAACTGCTTGTCAAAATCAAATGTGTCATCATAGATATTGATGTAGGAAGCCTTGACAAAAATAGTCAGCCGGGTCATGCTGGTAAGGTCTACTCCCTGGTCACTGTCAGCGGCGGTTACAGCCACAGGGGTGAGGGTGTAATTCTCGATGCTTCCTTCAAACTGCAAGTCTCCTTCATTGTCCACCAGCACCAGGTTGGTGTTTTGAAGAAAGTAGTCCTTCATCATTTCTGTGAAGGTGATACTCATGTTGGAAGGGCCCAGGGGGGAGTTATTGTAAAATTGCTGTATAGATATGGATTTGACGTCTGATGAAATCGAAGCTCCGGTAAAGGAGTAGATTCCACAGGATACCTGCGAGAGTCCTACCACGGCGAGCAACAAAATCCTATTCCTCCAGGTCATAGTGTTTGATTTTTCGGTATAAAGTACGCTCAGAAATCCCTAAATCCTGTGCAGCGTACTTTCTTTTGTTTTTGTTTTTTCTTAAGGCCTTGATAATCAATTCCTTTTCTTTCTTTTCGATAGAAAGCGAATCGTCATCTTCAGTTTCGTGTGCGATATCCTCGATCTGATCAATGTTGAGGGTAGGGATATCCTCCTGGGTGGGTTCGATTATCTTGGGCTCATCGTCTTTGTCATCATTCCGATTATAGTTGGACGGTATGTCCAAACTCTTGAAGAGGCTTGGGTTTTGACTCAACACGTCTTCACTACTCACATCGTTGTTGAGCAGGTCGAGCACCAATTTTTTCAGGTCGTTGACGTCATTTTTCATGTCAAAAAGGATCTTGTATAATAGATCCCTTTCGGAGAAATTTTCAGAAGCACCATCAGACCCACCTTTTTTATCGATGAGCGCAGGTAGCATGCTGCTGTCTTGAGGTATGTACTTGGATAGCTTGTCCGCATCCAATGTTCGTTCGATTTCCAATACAGAAATCTGTTCTACGAGGTTTTTGAGCTGGCGGATGTTTCCGGGAAACCGGAACTTCTCAAGCAACTGCTTGGCATCATCAGTAAGTCTGATGGGGTCCACATGGTATGTTTCAGAAAAGTCGTAGGCAAACTTCCGAAACAACAACTCAACATCAGTGCCTCGTTCACGAAGCGGCGGTACGTAGATCGGAACAGTATTTAGTCGGTAGTACAAGTCTTGTCTGAATTTCTTGTTTTCTACCGCACCCAAAAGATTGACGTTGGTCGCAGCGATGACGCGCACATCGGTCTTCTGAACCTTTGAAGATCCTACTTTGATGAATTCGCCATTTTCCAAGACCCGAAGGAGCCTTGCCTGGGTGCCCATGGGCATTTCGCCAATTTCATCAAGGAAGATGGTGCCACCATCTGTTACTTCAAAGTAACCCTTTCTGGCCTCGTGTGCCCCGGTAAATGATCCTTTTTCGTGCCCAAACAATTCAGAATCGATGGTGCCTTCCGGAATTGCCCCGCAGTTGATGGCTATAAACTGACCGTGCTTTCTCTTGCTGAGAGAGTGGATGATTTTAGAAAAGGACTCCTTACCACTACCACTCTCACCGGTGATGAGCACGGACATGTCGGTGGCAGCGACTTGTGCGGCTACATTGATGGCCTGGTTGAGCAGGGAGGAGTTGCCTACAATGCCAAAGCGTTGCTTGATGGATTGAATTTCTGCTTCTTTCAAAACTTAGTTCTTTACCATTTTGCCAAAAAGCGTAGCAGACGTACAATCGTGTACTTCGACGTCTACGTACTGGCCTTTCAGGTTTTCTTCCGAATCGAAGATGACAACTTTATTGGCTGTGTTGCGACCTTGTAGCTGTTTGTCTGATTTTTTAGAATATCCCTCGACGAGTACTTTGAATGTCTTGCCAACGTCCAGCTTGTTTCGGTTCAACGAGCTTTCGTTTTGTACAGCAATGATCTCATTAAGCCTTCTTTTTTTGATGTCCAGAGGAATATCGTCTTCATATTTCTTTTCGGCAAGAGTACCTGGTCGCTCAGAGTAAAAGAACATGTAGGAAAAATCGTAGTTTACATATTTCATCAAAGAAATGGTGTCCTGATGCTCCTCTTCAGTTTCAGTGCAGAAACCTGCGATCATATCGCTTGAGATGCCACATTCTTCGCCAAGGATTTCGCGAATACGATCCACCTTACCGATATACCATTCCCGGTCATACGTACGGTTCATCAATCCCAGAACCCTGGAGTTTCCGCTTTGTGCAGGGAGGTGAATGTACTTGCAGATGTTGTCGTACTTTTTCATGGCATGGAGCACGTCATCTGTAATGTCCTTTGGATGCGAGGTGCTAAACCGGACACGGAGAAGTGGGTCTACCTTAGCCACCATTTCCAGCAGGTTGGCAAAATTGATAACCTCATCAACCTCCGATTTCTCCAATCGACTCTTGTTGTTTTCTTCAGCAGACCACTTGTAGGAGTCTACATTTTGCCCAAGCAAAGTCACTTCGCGGTATCCATTTTGGAAAAGCTGTTTTGCTTCCTCTACGATAGAATGTGGATCACGGCTTCTTTCCCGTCCACGGGTGAATGGCACCACGCAAAACGAGCACATATTGTCACACCCACGCATGATAGAGATGAAAGCGGTGACGCCATTGCTGTTGAGGCGGACAGGGCTAATGTCTGCGTAAGTTTCTTCTCTGGAGAGAAATGTATTCACTGCCTTCTGGCCGGTTTCCACTTCTTCGAGGAGGTTAGGAAGGTCACGGTAGGCGTCAGGGCCTACTACCAGATCAACGATTTTTTCTTCATCCAGCAGCTTCGACTTTAGGCGCTCGGCCATACATCCTAGTATTCCCACCACCATTTCAGGCTTATCTTCCTTGGATTTGTTGATCTGCTTTAGGCGATTTCTTACGGTTAACTCCGCCTTTTCCCGAATGGAGCAAGTGTTGAGAAAAGTCACATCCGCCTCTTCAATGGAAGAAGTGGTAGTGTAACCTTCCTTTTTCATGATAGACGACACGATCTCACTATCCGAAAAATTCATCTGGCAGCCGTAGCTTTCTATGTACAGTTTTTTCGTACCCTTCTTGGACTCCTGTGCTGTGATGTGCACCGGATCGTCTTCCTTGATCTCCTTGTCGAGAATCCCTATATCACTGATTAATTCCTTCACCTCAAATTTTTTGTGATCGCAAAGATAAAAAATCAAGACATATTGTCAGGTTTTGGCGAAGATTTGAAATGAGAATTTTATCTGAATGTCAACTTCGATGTTTCATTTTTCCTTATCCCGAGACTTGGATATCAATGTTTCTGCTATCTTTCTTTCTGCGAATGAAGAAATGCATTTTCATAGGACTACTGGTGCTTCTCCTAAATCCAAGCTCTGTGTTGGCACAGGAAGGCAGTGTTGTTTACATCCGTCTGAATGGCAACCCCGGTCCCGGAGCTAGGGTCCTAAATGCTATTGGTACTACGACCATTGAAAACATGCCCGGTGTGAAAAATCTCCGATCCTTGCAGAATCCTTCCAATAGTGCCAGAGCCATCCAAAAATCGAATCGATTACAAGGTATTTATCGAATGGAAGTGGAAGATTCAGCGTATAAAGGCCTGGTGAAGGAATTGAGTAGATATGGCAATGTACTGGAAGTGGTAAAAGAACCGAAGGCAAGGCTGCTTCTTACTCCCAATGATTCCCTTCGGTCCAATCAGGATTATCTGGCGCTTATCCAGGCCTATGAAGCATGGGATGTCACTACCGGATCCAATGAAATCATTGTAGGAATAAGTGATAATGGAGTGGACTATGACCATGAAGACCTAATGCAAAACCGATACTATAACGAACAGGATCCCATCAATGGAATCGATGACGATGGCAATGGGTATATCGATGATTATTTTGGCTATGACCTGGCTGATGGGGACAATGATCCCTATCCGGAAGGCCTGGATCTGCATGGATCAGCCGTAACGGGGATTGTGGCAGCCGCTACCAACAATTCCACGGGTATATCGGGTATTGGGTTTGAAGGTCGGTATTATCCTATTAAGGTCTTCCAATCTGCCAACGGCATATCACAGGGCACCTATGAGTCCATTATTTATGCGGCAGAGCTAGGACTGGATGTGATTAACCTGTCATGGGGATCGGTCAGCGAGCATTCACAAATCCTTCAAGACATCATCGACTATGCAGTAATGGATCATGATATGGTAGTGATTGCGGCTGCCGGTAACACCGATGAAGAGCTCAATTTCTATCCGGCCAGCTACGATAATGTGCTGTCGGTGGGTGCTACCAACATCAATGATGAAAAGTGGAGTTTTGGTACCTATAGCTACAATATAGATGTGACAGCTCCCGGTGCATCGGTTTACACCACCGGCAAGGATGACTCGTATGGTTTTGAATCAGGGTCGTCGTTTTCCGCACCTCAGGTTTCAGGGGTTGCTGCACTGGTGCGGAGTACTTTTCCGGAGTTGAATGCTGTGCAGGTAATGGAAAGAATTCGGATGACTTCAGACGATATCTATTCTGTTGGGGACAATTCCAACTATACAGGGCAGATGGGCAAAGGACGATTGAATGCCTACAGGGCAGTGTCAGAGGAGAATGTGGCCTCACTCAGATACTACGAGTACACTTATTCAGGACCTTTTGGAGAGGACGTGTACTACGGAGACACAGTGGTATTGGAATTGAGCTTTATTAATTGGTTGAGACCGCTGGTGGGAGCAGAGGTGACGATAAGCAGTCTTTCGCCTCATGTGGATATTTTGAATGAACGGATAATTATTGGGACAGCTTTTGAAGCGGACACTTTATCAGGTTACGAAATAGTAATGGTTCTGTCCGATGAGACACCTTCGTCAGAGCGTTTGATTTTCCGAATGGACTATCATGATACCGAAGGATACGAGGATTTTCAATATTTAGAATTTCATACAGCTCCGAACTATCTCACGCTGGATAATTCATCCGTTTCCTATAGCCTGGCCTCGGATGGTTCGTCCACCCGGGATTTTAATTCAGATGCTACCATTGAGGAAATAACCTTCTCCGGTAATAAGGTAGCCAGTTATTCCGGCTTGATCATCGGTACGCACGAGGATTCCATTTCTGACAATATCATAAGGGATTACCCCAACGGATTTTATTCTGATGATTTTCAGGAATCCACGGCTTTGAAAAGAAGGATTAGAGAAGATGTGCCTTTCTATGCGCGCAATGTATTCAGCGATAGCCTGGCAGATATTGTGCAGGGTTTAAGTATCGAACAGGAGGTAATGGCCTGGGGCCACCCAGACAGCAGTGGGTTTGTGATTATGGAATATTTCGTCACCAATCTGCAAGATAGAAATCGAGAAGACCTTAGCGTTGGGTACTATGTGGATTTTGACCTTGGCGATTCGGTTCAGAATTTTGTACGATGGTCGGACAGTACAGGTCTTGGCTATTCCTATGAAATTGGGTCAAGCAATTATGCGGGGATGGCTGTGCTATCCGATCAACAGGTGCTGTTTCATGCGATTGATTTGTTTGATGCAGCGGGGGCACCCGTTGATTACAATTCCTATTTTGAAGAAGTGGATAAATACACTATGCTTTCCAGCGAAAAGCTAACGGCTGGTGGAGGAAGCGGGAATAACGTGGCGCAGGTGCTTTCTGTTCAAATCCCAGACTTACCCGCGCTGACCTCTGAAAAGGTTGCGTTTGCCCTGGTTATGGGCTCTGATTCTCTATCGCTACAGCAGAATTTGGCGAAGGCTGTTGATAAATACGACTCCTTTCTATCAAGGCCTGACATCAATAGGGTCGAAAAGAGCTGTGCGGAGGTGCCGGTGGTCATAAATAGTGTCAATGAGCTCTTCATTTATTCTGACCCGGAGGGAGAAATGTTGGAGGAGTCGGGTACCAACATCACTCTTTCTGGAATGACAAAGGACAGCTTGTTGTACTATCGGGAAGATTTTGGAGGATATCTGTCAGACCTCTACGCATTGCAGGTTCAGATTTCTCAGCCTGAGGCTACTTTTCGGGCAGATCCCGACACCCTGTTCTTAGGGGATGATCCGGCCAATCGGGTGCAGTTTGTGGATACGGGACTCGGGCCTGTCCAATGGTCATGGGATTTTGATAATGGCAGCTTTTCTACCCTGCAGAATCCTCGGACGGTATACAACGAAGAAGGAGTCTACACTGTGACTATGGATGTGGTGTCTGATCAGGGATGTAGTAATATAGTTTCGAAGGACTATCATGTACTGACGCGAGGGACGGCACCTGTGATTGAGGATCATGAGATTTGCCCGGGAAATACGGCTACCATATCCTCTACATCTTCAACAAGTCTTCGCTTTTACCACAATGACCATGATGCTGTTCCGTTTTTCGAAGGGACAGAGTGGACCACTGATCCTTTGTTTGAGCGCGTCACTTATTATGTATCCTCAGCGGCAGAATCGGTCGAGAGTGTCAGAGTCCCTGTAGATGTGGTGGTGGACTCCGTGCAGGCTTCGTTTGTATATCATATAGATACGTTGGATTTATCTTCAAGCCAGCTGCTCACATTCCGCGATTTGAGTGAAAATGCAGAAAGCCTTGAGTGGCGAATCAATGAACAGAGTCAGGGAAATGAAACCCTATGGAATTTTGATTACGCAGGGCTACAGAGTTTGAATGTACGTCTATTGGCTGAAAGTGCAGACGGCTGCCTTGATTCTATAACTCAGGTAATCAATCTATCCACCAGCCCCAATGCAGGGATAAACGAACAATCAGTTTGCGAATGGGGTCATGTAGCACTCGCACCGGTGAATGGTGAAGTATTTGTCTTTTACAACGATGCCAGCCAATCGAATATTCTGGCAAAGGGTTCAACTGCGCAGCTTGGGCCGATAGTTTCAGACACTTCCTTTTACGTCACCAATATCACCAACTACCTTGAAAGCGATCCGGTAGAGGCCAGGGTCAGGGCAATTGATCATAATCCCGTGATAATGGCGAGCCCTGATAGTTTGGAGCTAGATCGATCAAGGGTGGTTTCTTTCTCGACATCTTCGGAGGATTTGATCGGTTATCAATGGTACCTTGAGGGGCTGCTGGTTGAAACGGTCTCTGATCCCGTATTGATATTTGATTCACTAGGTACCTATGACGTACGTTTGATTTCGGAGCATCAATCGGGTTGTCTGGATACCGCATCTATGAATTACCTGGTGTACGAATTACTGAACATACCCAGGCACCAGAATTTAATAAGGGTGTACCCCAATCCCGCAGAAAAGGTACTGAGCATTGAGTCGACCACTGGCCCAATTGAAGATCTGAAGCTGTATAGTGTCACCGGAAAGGCATTTCCTATCGTTCCTACAAATCAATCCATTTATAGGAGACTCAATATTGAAAACCTCACTTCGGGTATGTATATCCTAAGAGGTGTGGTTGACGGACAGCATTTTCAAATAAAGTTCGTGAAAGAATAAATTTTCCCTTCCCCGATTAAACCTTTTGTCCCGGCCTCTGTCAAAGGGGTGTATTTTTTAAAAATGTTGGACAAAATCAATGTAATTATGAAACGAATATTTGGATTAATGATAGCTGCTGCCGGTCTGGTACTGGCTTCTTGCAGCGACGATGCAGAAACTATATCTGGGTCAGTGGTATTTGAGGATGACATTAGTTCTGCGGCTACCGCCGATGCAATCTTCGACGATATAGACGACATCACGGAGATCAATGATGATGGATTTGGAGCCAAGTCCTTTGACCCTGAGAGGGAAAGGATGAACAACTGCGCGACTATCACCGTGGACAGAGAAGCCGGAGAGGTAGTCATAGACTTTGGTGATGGATGCGAAGGCAGAGATGGCCGGGTGAGAGCGGGTATCATTCGAATCACTCATTCGGGAGAATACGGACAACCCGGACATACCAAGGTTACGACTTTTGAGGACTTCTCTGTCGATTCTATTGCGGTCGAAGGGATCCGAACCATAACAGATATTTCCGATACTGCGCTAGTGGAGAAGAAATATTCTATCACCCTGGTAGGAGGAAAGCTGACGTTCCCTGATGGAACTGAAGTAACGAGAGATGCGGAGAAAATCCGGAGGAAGTTCTTCAACGAAGAAGAGCAAACCCGCCAGGCTACTGTGTTTGGCATAGCTACAGGTATCAACAAAGATGGCCTTCAGTATACTCACACGGTAGATGAAGCTACACCGCTATTGTTCTCCCATGCGTGCAGGGACATCTCCAAACTGGCACCCATATCAGGTATTTTGCTGATCCAGGTAGAAGGCGAGAGTGATAAGATAATTGATTTTGGAGACGGCACTTGCGACAACCTGGTGACCGTTACACAGGATGGCATGACTACCGAGATAGAGATTGACCCTAGACAGACCAGAAGAAGACATCATCGAAACAGAAGGTGATCATACGTAAAAGTTAGGTTAAAGTAGATTGTTAACCCTGGTTCCGATTAATCGGAATTGGGGTTTCTTTTTTTGTGGTCAACACTTCTTTGTCTTTTGCCGTTAATCACACAACGATTTTTTCTTTCTGACCAAAACACTAATATTGCTGCAAACTCTTTACTTATGCCTCGAAAATTACCCGGACTTCTATTAAGCCTTTTATTCCTTTCCTTTAGTTCTCTTTCTCAGCAACCCAAAAAGCCGAATGCAGCGGAGATTCAGCATATGCTGGAAAAGCTGAACGTATTGGGTTCGGCCCTGTATGTGGCGGCGCACCCCGATGACGAAAACACCAGGATGATCACCTACCTGGCCAATGAAAAGCATTTCAATACCGCATATCTATCGGCCACACGTGGCGATGGAGGACAAAACCTGATCGGAAAGGAAATCCGAGAGTTGCTTGGGATTATCAGAACCCAGGAGCTGTTGGCGGCCCGTAGAACCGATGGAGGAAAACAATACTTCAGCAGGGCCAATGATTTTGGGTATTCGAAAAACCCTGAAGAGACCTTGGAGATTTGGAATGAGGATGAAGTGCTGGCCGATTTTGTGAGAACCTTTAGAAAGCACCGACCTGACATCATTATCACCAGGTTTCCCGAAAATGGCGGTGGGGGTCATGGTCATCATACTGCATCGGCGATCCTGGCCGGGAAGGCTTTTAAACTCTCTGCTGATAAAAACGCTTACCCTAAGCAGGTAGAAAAGTATGGCACATGGCAACCTAAGAGATTGTTTTTCAACACCCACCCCTGGTTTTTCCGAAGGCAAGGGATTGAGATGGACACTTCAGAGTTTTTCACGGCTGATTTAGGTACTTATAATCCGTTGCTGGGTAAATCCTATTCCGAAATAGCCGCAGAAAGTCGCAGCATGCACAAGAGCCAGGGTTTTGGGTCAACAGGCAGTCGCGGCACAGCGATAGAGTATTTTGAGTTTAAATATGGTGATGAACCTGAGGAAGACATTTTTGAAGGAATTGATACCTCCTGGGGACGGGTAAAAGGTGGTAAGAAGGTAGCTGCTTATGTTGAGGAGGCACTCATGAGCTATGACCCAAAAAATCCAGCCTTGATTATTCCTGATCTGGTGCAGGCCTATAATGCCATGGAGGGGATAAAGGACGAGTACTGGAAAGCACTCAAGCAAAATGAGGTAAAGCAAATAATCAAGGCATGTGCAGGGATGTACTTAGAAATCAAAGCAGACCAATTTGCGTACTGCCCGGGAGATTCCATCAAGCTGAGTGTGGAGGCCATCAACCGTTCGGACGCGGATTTCACCCTGTCGGCCATAGACTTCAAAGGATTGCAGAGCTATCAAATCGGTCAAAAGCTATTTAATAACAGACCTTATAATTCAGATAAAAAGTATGTACTAGGTAGTGATTTGGCCTATTCTGATCCTTACTGGCTGCAGGAGCCCGGTACCCTTGGTATGTACAAGGTCTTTGAGGATGATCTGATCGGTACACCGGAAAATGCTCCGGCACTTAACGCGACAGTCACGATTTTGATAGGGGAGACATACCTGGATTATGAAATTCCAATCATTTATAAACGAAATGATCCGGTCGATGGTGAGGTCTACCGACCGGTAGAAATCACACCACCCGTTTTTGTCAATATCTCGGAAAAAGTCTACGTATTCGGAAATGGAGAATCAAAAGAAATCGATGTTGTTGTAGTCGCCGGTCGAGACAGCATTCAGGGGGATCTATCGCTAGAGGTGCCTAAGGGGTGGAAGATACAACCCGAATCCTGTGAGGTTGCCCTGGACAGCAAGGATATGGAATCTCACTACAAATTCATCCTGACCCCTCCAGCCAAACAGTCCTCAGGAGACCTAAAGGCAAACGTGAAAATTGGTGAAGCAACCTATAAAAATGGCCTAGTAAGAATTGAGTATGATCACATCCCAGTGCAGGCGTTGTATCCTGAGTCGAGTGCAAAAATCGTCAAAATTGAGCTTGAGAAGCGCGGTAGTAAAGTGGGATATATCCAGGGGCCGGGTGATGACATACCTGCCAGCCTGATGCAGGTCGGGTATGATGTGGCTGAGTTGACCAATGGTGAAATAGAAGCTGAGAATCTAGCTGCATATGATGCCGTTATTGTGGGCATCCGTGCCTTCAATACCAACGACAAACTGAAGTTTCAAAAAGAGGAACTTTATGAATATGTGAAAAATGGGGGGACGGTCATTGTGCAATTCAATACTGCACATAGGCTGGTGACTGAAGAATTTGCCCCGCTACCTATCAAGTTGTCAAGAGACAGAGTGTCGGTGGAGGAAGCCGAGATCAGAGTCTTGATGCCTGACCACCCGGTACTGAATTCGCCCAATAAGATCACAGAGGCTGATTTTGCAGATTGGGTGCAGGAGAGAGGATTGTATTTTCCTACGGAGTGGGACGAAAGCTATGATGCCGTCCTATCATCCAATGATCCCAGCGAAGATCCATTAGACGGAGGGTTGCTTGTCGGAAAATATGGCGAAGGGTATTTCGTGTACACCAGCTACTCTTGGTTTAGGCAGCTGCCGGCCGGGGTACCGGGGGCTTATCGTATTTTTACCAACCTCATTTCTATTGGAAAGTAAATCTTAAATCTTGACTCCCTCTGACAAACCTCCTTTTTTCACCTCCTGGAAGTCTCTGTACGCCTTCGTGTTTGGTTTTCTGCTGGCGATGATCCTTTTGTTTTACCTCTTTAGTCAGGCGTTCGCATGAGTACACTGGATTTCTTTGTGTTGTTTGGGACGCTGGGATTGATTGTAGGTTATGGTGTCTACAAGACCCTCGGAACAAACGATATGGAAGGCTATCTCCTGGGAGGGAAAAGCATGAAGTGGGGTACCATCGGTCTTTCCGTGATGGCGACTCAGGCCAGCGCGATCACTTTCATTTCTACTCCGGGACAGGCCTATGAGAGTGGGATGGCTTTCGTGCAAAACTACTTTGGGTTGCCGATCGCACTGATCATTGTGGCTGCAGTTTTCATTCCGATCTACTATCGGCTCAAGGTGTACACGGCCTATGAGTACCTCGAAAAGCGATTTGATCAAAAGACGCGACTGCTAGGGGCCTTTTTGTTTTTGGTTCAGCGAGGGCTTGCAGCAGGGATCACGATTTATGCTCCAGCAATTATATTATCTACTATTCTCGATTGGCCGCTTAGCTACATGATCTTGCTGGTGGGTATCCTGGTGATCATTTACACAGTCAGTGGCGGTACCAAAGCTGTGAGCATTACGCAAAAGCAACAAATGGCAGTGATCCTTGTCGGAATGGTCATTGCCTTTGGATACATCCTTCATTACTTGTCTCCCTATGTGACATTTACCGAGGCTTTGCATATTGCTGGCGCCATGGATAAGCTCAATGCGGTGGATTTCAGCTTGGACTTTGAAAAGAGGTACACGGTCTGGTCCGGGATTCTCGGAGGGCTGTTTCTGGCCTTGTCGTATTTCGGGACAGATCAGTCGCAGGTACAGAGATACCTTGGCGGAAAGAACAGCACTGAGAGCCGGATGGGATTGATGTTTAATGCCCTGCTCAAGGTGCCCATGCAGTTTTTTATCTTGCTCACTGGGGCATTGCTCTATGTGTTTTTCATTTTCTACAATCCCCCGGTTCATTTTAACCAGGCCTCAATCGACAAGGTAGTGATGGCGGGAAAGAAATCTGAGATCGATCAAATCCAGGAAAGGCATGCGTTATGGGCTAATGACAGGAGGGAAGCAGCTATACAGTACAAGGACGCACTCGGAAACAGCGAGGAAGTGGGGCAGGCAAAAAAAGAACTGGTAGCCGTCTCGGGAAAGCTCGACAAAGAGCGATCAAAAATGAAAAGCCTGATCTCCTCGGTGGACGAGGACATAAAGACCAAGGACTCGGATTATGTGTTTCTCACCTTCATTCTCAACTACCTGCCGGAAGGCCTGATTGGCCTGCTGATCGCCGTGATCTTCTCAGCGGCCATGTCCTCTACCTCCGGGGAATTGAATGCCCTGGCCTCTACAACGGCCGTAGATTTTTATAAAAACCTCATCAAACAAGACGCAACGGATGCCCAGTATGTGATTGCCTCCAAATGGCTGACGTTGCTTTGGGGTGTGTTAGCCATCTTGTTTGCCTTTATGGCCCATTGGTCAGAAAACCTGATCGAGATGGTCAACATCCTGGGTTCTATTTTCTACGGCAATATCCTGGGGATTTTCCTGGTGGCCTTTTTTGTCAAATGGATCAAAGGAACCGCTGTGTTTTGGGCGGCGATTGTTTCCCAGGTGTTGGTGATCACATTATTCCTCACCACCAATATTGGCTATTTGTGGTACAATGTAATTGGATGCGCAGGAGTAATTGTGCTTGGGTTCTCCTTTCAAGTCATTCGTCGTAATTGATTAGGCTCTTACTATGGCCGTAGTTTATCTATATACTCTTCGATAAACTCATCTTTTCTCTTGGTTCGGTACTGCATGACCCATCGAGGGTGGGGCAGGTGCTCTATCCGATCGAAAAGGCCGAGTTCATCGTTGAGCTCTTCCAGAAATTTCAGATTTTTCCCCTTTCCGATGCTATAAGCGATGGAGGTGTCCAAGCCAAATTCCACCTGGGTTTTCATCCATTCCCGGGTCGGTTTTTCGAATAGTGACTTCCAGTTTTTGATGTCATAGTAGTTGAGGTTCTTGTCGTCCTGCACATAGCCAAGAGGGGAGATGGCCGAGATAAAATATCGGGAATAAAAATCCGCCGGCCCGCCGAACGCATTGATCATGTCGTAGATAAACGTCGAACTTAATTCCCGCCGTTTGGTGAAATCATTCGGGATACCGCAGTAGCTTTCCAGGGCCACTGGATCGGTGAAAGGAATGCCGGTGATCCCACCGCCCAACCTACCGGGATTGATGCCAAACAGAACCTTCCGGGGCTTTTCATCCGCATAGTACTTCTGGTAAAACTCCTCTGTGGTTTTCCAACCGTCAGGCTGACGATAGGGGTCAAGGGTTATCACTTCCTTGGGAAGGGCAGGGGCTTCAAGCGATTGATAAAAACTTAGAATTTTGTCTGCAAGCAAACCCAATCAATTGCGTCTGTTGATTTCGTCTCTGATTTTCGCCGCCTTCTCATAGTCCTCGTTTTTCAGCGCTTCGTCCAGTAGGCTGTTGAGTTTTTCGTACGGTTGGTCTTTGAGAGATTCTGGCTGTACAGCAGGGACGGGCTCTTCCGTAGGGGTTTGCATGGTGTCCAGTTCTTCTTCAAACTCGTCTGTCACCACGATACCCGCTTCCTCCATCACAGCAATATTCGTGTAGATGTCGGCATCAAAGCGAATCCCGATGGCGATGGCATCAGAAGGGCGCGAGTCAATCTCGATGATATTGCCTTCTTTGTCCTCGCAGATGATCCGTGCGAAAAACACTCCTTCCTTTAAGTCGGAGATATAGATTTCATGGATTTTCACATCGAAGTGGCCTGCAAAGGATTTAAACAGGTCATGGGTCATAGGGCGGTTGGGAGCAATCTTTTCTATCTCGATGGCGATGGCCTGGGCCTCAAACATTCCGATAATGATAGGCAGACGCCGGTTGCCGTTGCTCTCACCGAGGACCAGTGCAAAGGACCCTGATTGTGCATGACTTGACGAAAGACCGATTATTTCCAACTTTATTTTTTCCAAACCCTAACCTTTTACTGCTCTAATTGCTTCTGTCAATTTTGGCACCACCTCAAATGCATCGCCTACTATACCGTAGTCCGCTGCTTTAAAAAACGGCGCCTCAGGGTCTTTATTGATCACCACGATGTACTTCGAAGAATTCACTCCGGCAAGGTGCTGAATGGCCCCTGAGATTCCGACTGCAATATACAAGGAAGGCGCAACTTTTATACCCGTTTGGCCGACATGTTCGTGATGAGGCCGCCAATCCATATCGGATACCGGCTTGCTACAGCCCGTGGCAGCACCCAGCTCCTTGGCGAGCTCTTCGATCATGCCCCAGTTCTCAGGCCCCTTGAGCCCACGACCGCCGGAAACCACGATGTCCGCCTCCGGCAGAAGTACCTCTCCTGTGGCCTTCTCCTGTGAGCTAATGGTCACTTTGAAGTCATCCGGATTTTCACTTATGCTAAATGCCTCTACTGCGGCAGGTGCACCGTCTTCTTTGATGGCTATTGCGTTCTTTTTGATGCTAATGACCTTCTTGGATTCAGTCAACTCCGAATTGGCAAATGCCTTGCCTGTGTAGATGCTCGTCTTCACTTTGAAGCCTGAGGAGGCATCTGGTAGTTCAGTGACATTGGATGCCAGGGAAGCGCCTGCTTTGATCGCTACCCGAGCCGAGATCGGATCACCGAGTGAGGACTTGGCCAATACCAAAGTGTCTGCTCCGGTGCTGTCCAAAGCCTGGGCAATGCCTGTCGAGTAGGCCTGGATGTTGCCTTGGTTGTATTTTGCATCGCTTACATGGAGAACCTTGGCGGCTCCTGCCGGACCGGCAGCGGATAGTGCGTCAGCGCTCGCCTCGCCAAAAGCGATGGCCGTAACCTCGCCACCCATCGCAGCAGCAAAGCTCACCGCTTCCAATGATGATTTCTTAATGGTTCCTTCGTCTAATTCTATAAATACTAGTTGGGACATGTCTTGTTTAATTGAAAGTTAAAAATTGAAAATGGAAAGTGATTTTATCTCATATCTATTCTCTAGCTACTCAATGCTAAATCAAATCACTTTTGCCTCGTTTTTGAGGAGGTCTACGAGCTCGGATACATTGTCAGCATCGACCATTTTGATGGCTCCTTTTTCGGGCGGGAGTTCGTAGCTGACCAGGCTGGAGCGGGTGCCGTCATCCACAGGGTCTTTCACCTCCAGCGGCTTGGTGCGAGCACTCATGATGCCTCGCATGTTGGGGATCTTCCATTCTGCGATAGGTTCCTGGCACCCCAGTACCAAAGGCAGCGCTGCCTCGATGTGCTCCTTGCCTCCTTCGATCTCACGGGTCATCTTAGCCGTATTGCCGTCAATATCCAAGGTCATCACCGGGGATAGGGAGGGGATGCCCAGCATTTCGCCGACCATGCTGTGCACTACGCCGCTGTTGAAGTCCAGCGACTCCCGACCCATTAGGATCAGGTCATAATTTCCTTCTTTGGCTACTGCAGCGATCTGGTTGGCTACAAAAAACGAATCCTTGGGAAACGCATTAACGCGAATCGCATCATCCGCACCGATGGCCAGGGCCTTTCGGATGGTGGGCTCGGTCTCCGCTTCGCCTACATTGAGGGCGGTGATGGTGCCGCCGGTCTGTTCCTTGAGCTCTACGGCACGCGCCAGGGCATAGTCGTCATAGGGGCCTATGATGTACTGGACACCGTTTTTGTCGAATTCTTTATTGTCGTTGGTGAATGCAATCCGGGAGGTCGTATCCGGCACATGGGTAATGCAAACGAGTATTTTCATATTGTTTTGGGTTTGAAATATGTAGAATTTAATCTAGTCAATATTGCACGGAAATTCCATGGAATCCGCTGAGAAAATTAGAAGAAAGTAGGGAATTGCTATAAGTCTAGAGTGAGATGAGAATAATTAGGTTGACCTATTTTTGTGACCTTTTGCCATTCTAATTTAATAGTGCCTAAGATGTCATTGAATGTCTGGGTCTATAAGGTTGTTATCAATTCCTAAATTCAAATATGCTCTGTTTATTGCATTAGAAATAGTCTCTAATCTTTGATCACGTGGATGCAAGGTAATAGCGGTACTAATTATCTTTTTTAAATTCTCTAGCTCTCTCTTCTTCATTGCTTCGTCAGTTATCCATCGTTTTACAAAATTGTAAGTTCCCCTACAATGAATGTGGTAAATGTGTGGTTCATCTCTGCCAACACTTAGAATAAGCTCCTGAGCTAATTCATCGGCTTTGGTTTTGTAGTCAGCAGCATGAAAATAATCATCGTGAGTAGCAGCGATTTTGTAGTAAAGATTGCACTTGGCATTCCTGATATAGGAGTAATCTCGTGCTAGTGATTCCGCTTGATTTAAATAATTTTCTGCTAGTGTTAAATCACCTCCAATTCCTTCGACTTCCAAAGAACCATACTGGAGCCAAAAATGAGCATCATCTTCGAAAAACTCTGAAATCGAATCATATAGTTCACGAGCATGGTTTATTTCACTTTTGAATCTTTTATACAAAACCTGATGGTTAATAAGAGACTTATATAGGTTAAATTTTTTTGTGTGACCATGCGATTTTTTTAATTCTGGGGCTAATACTGATAAAACCCTCTTATAGGCTTCCTTAAGCATGTCAAGGTCTGCACAAAATTTGATTATGTAGTCAGCGAGAATCCGATGACGAAGCATAAATCTCTGCTTATTGCCAACCCATATTATCGTTCCCGATAGTACATAATTCAAGTAATTCAAGGCTTCAATATGCGAAGCTGTTGAGAAACCTATTATGTCTTGCTTAGAATTGGTGAATCCAAGTTCAGTATTAAGCGCAATGCACAGACATAGGACCCTGGCTTCTCTGGGTTCAATTGTTGAAAACTCACTTTGAATTATGTCTCCAAATGGTTTTCCCTTTGTCGCCTCTTTCATCGCGACAAGGATTTGTTTTCTAGCTCGATATTTGAATTCACTAAATCGTCGATTTGGAGTCATTCCCTTCAAAGTACCGAGCAAATTGTTTTCATCCAATTTGGTTATCAAATATGAGATTTCACGGTCGTCTAAATCGGGAATATTGTGAACCGTTAGATCCAAAGTGGCAGGATCAAGCACATAGTCAAGTTTAGATGCGTAGTTGGTGCGTATGGCCAGAATGATAACAGGCGTGTATTCTAGATTTTTGGATATCGCATTAAGTAGCCTAGGTAATTGAGATACTACATTCTTTGCATTGTCGAAGATTAAAACGACCCTCTCTTTGATTGAAGTTAATACATTTATCAAATGGTCTGTTCTAGGTAAGAAATCCGAATATGAAAGAAAGACAGTTCTTCCATGTTGTGAGAGCATAAAACCAAGCCTTTTAAGTATGGTTGATTTGCCCGACCCAGCATAACCTTTTAATTCTACAAGTTTTGTTTTATCTGATTTGTTTTTGCTTTCAAAATGTGACTCAATGTCATTATATAACTCAGTTGATATCGTTCTAGGGATATCAAGCTCTGAAAAAATATCATTCCATCTTGGGGATGCTCCCATTAAAAACGCTGATCGATCATTTTCAAGGGATCGGTCTTTTGGTACTCTATTAAAGGATTTGGCAAACTCTTTAAGTGACTTTGTTGATTTATTAGATAAATCAGAGAACTCTAGAATGCTGATGAGATTTGGGAATGTATTGATAAGAATGGTTTTTTTATCTGGCAAATTTGAATTGATTAGGGACAGCCAATTTAGAAAGTCAGAAGTTGTACCTGACACGTGATGTACATTATAGTGGTTTTTAAGGTTGTCAGCTTTTACAGGCGATAGCTTAGGGGTTATTAGAAATGACTTAGGTCGCAACTCCTTAAAACCACCCTTTCCTTCTCTTGACTCAATATATCTTTCGAACAAGGGTTCGTTAAGGTCGGTGCCAATAAAAATTGTAGGTAATGCAGCATAATCATATACGAATTGAGCATATAGTGGCTGATGGTTTAAACTAGACCTTGCATATTGTTTGGTAGAAAATATTATGTCTTCTGGTTCACATGGGAGTTTGCCATGTAAATGAATGATTTGTGTAGTGTCAAGTGAAGTGTCACGCTCGCTATATTCGTCCAAAGGATAGATTAACTCTTCAATGCCCTTTTCTTCCTTTCTATAAATCTTTTGAACAATGTCGTCAACGTTCAATGTATAGATTTTGTACCAAAAGGGCTTTACAAGCTCATTATAGATAGCGGGAATATCTCCGCTTAATAGATTTGATTCAAGAAATTCTTTTTTAAGAAGTTTTTTCTTTGAAGATCCAACGAAGGCCTGATACATTTCAGGTAATGGGGTGCTGTCATACTCGCCTTTATAATCCAAAAAAGACCAAATTTTATGACCAAGTTCCCAGCCAGTGGGAAATTTTTCTCCATTTTGGTTTTGAGCATCTCTTGAAAATCCAGATCCAAGAAATAGTAGTACCTGATTGTTAGCAATTAATCTCGTTAAATATTTTTCATCATCTTTTTCAAACATAATTACAATTCAAGAGCATTTGGATAAAGGATACTTTGTGAATGAATAAAAGAGTCTGTAATAAGACTGAGAACTCTTACATCAGGTTCTTTCAATCTTTGACTATTTATATCGAAAATTAACCTAATCCCCGTTATTAATCCAGTTTATTTCAATTTCCTGAGCTAAATCATGCTCGCGTCGAAAAAGCTCATGGAACATTAGTCACCTGATTTTACGTACTTTGGATAGCGAATCAGAATCAAGAGATGCCACAGACCCTTTACATCAAAAATATGGTATGCCCCCGCTGCATTGAGAGCGTGGAGCATGTGCTGTCTGATATGCGGATCCGTCCACAGTCCGTCCGCCTGGGGGAAGTAGCCCTGGTGGAGGAAATAGATGAAGGACAAAAACAGACCTTTTCGCAAATGCTGCAATCGAAAGGCTTTGAATTGCTTGAGGATCAGAATTCTCAGTTGATCGGAAAAATCAAATCCCTGATCATTCACCAAATCCACCATTCCGCAGACGCGCTCAAGGTGAATTTTTCTTCCCTGCTCGCTGAGGAGCTTCATCATGAGTATTCGTCGCTCAGCCGGCTGTTTTCTTCCGTAGAGGGCATCACGATTGAGAAATTTATACTGAAGCATAAGATTGAAAAGGTCAAGGAGCTGATTTTCTATAATGAAATGAACCTGTCGGAAATTGCCCACCGGATGAACTACAGCAGTGTGGCGCACCTGTCGTCTCAGTTTAAGAAGGAAACAGGGATGACGCCCAGTGAGTTTAGGAAGATGAAGTATGGGGATCGAAGTGGGTTGGATTCATTGTAAATGAGGATGTCCTCGAGCCGGACGGGCTCTTCATTTTTGGCTTAGCCCAAAAACGAAACAAAAAACCCAGGGCTGCGAATAAATTCCTAAAATTCAGCTCGATACCTCTACTAAATCCAAACTCTCCCGCAGCGCTGCGCTTGCGGGATCAAACAGTGGATTTAGATTCAGTTTTCATCAGGCTGAATTTCTTCCCGATAGCTATCGGGACGGAATTTATTCAAGGCCGGATCAAAGCTGCAATAGAATCCTAATAGCCGAACTCAAGGTTCTTTTTGAGGAAGAAGCGAGTTAGTTCCTCGGATTGGGTGGAGGTGATTTTGATGACAATGAATGAATTGCCCATGATTGCTCCAAGGATAGCTCGATCTGTGCCATAGGAAGTATACAAGTTTGGGGTTTCTTGTTTTACTTCATCCGTGGACTGCGTCCATAGTGACATGTATTTCTTGAGGGTCTCTTTTTTTTCTCTATCGATATCGGTCACCTGAACCAGCTCGATGTTGTCATCTGTATCACTACTCAGAGAAACGAATACCGGGGAGGGCTTGGTTCGATTGAGGGTGTCCATGGCAAAGCCGTCTGGAATATCAAAACTCACACCCAGGGCATGGTTGATGTATCGGTCATGCTTTATTTCCACAAAGGAGCCGGTTTTCCCTTTGGGTTTAATCGGGCGCTTGTTGAGCAAAAGCTGCGTTGTGTTGATCTCAAGTGAGTCAAAGTATTCTTGGCTTGGAGGCAGGAAGTCAATATAGCCGTTGCTCAGAGAACTGAAGCCGAAAGGAATCCTTAATGCCGTACTGACGGGCTCGTTCCATACAGGATCAAAAGCGATCCATTCTTCGTCAATGCCCACCTTGACGCAGGTATGCGGCATCCAGCCACCCTGATGGTACACCAGGCCGAAGCTGAGGCAGGAGGGGAGATCCAGGTACCTCGCTATTCGCAGGAGCGTGAGGTTCTTTTCCATAGGGCGAATCGACATGGAATCAATTATTTGTGTCAAACGGTGCATTTTTCCGACAGGCGCCATGCGGTTGATGGCAATGGGAAATGCGATGGACACCAGCGCACTATCAAGTGGCTGTACCCATTGATTAAACTCCAAATACTCTTTGATCAAGGTGGTGTCGTTGGGGATTGGCTCAAAGCTGTTGTCGGTCAGGTGCAGTTCGCGGGTTGAATCGCCGACGCTAATTTCGAGACTGATGGCATTCAGGTTTTGGGGGTCGGGTAGGTAGGTGTTGGAGGGTAGAAAGCTCTTGTAGCCAAGCTTTGCCAGATAAGGTATTTCTGTGTTGACAGCAGGCTGACTTTTTATTTTCAGGTCGCCTAAGGGAAAGGAAGCTGTGGATTCGATCAGATTAAATTTCTTGTTCCTTTTCGATTCGCATTTTGTACGATTCAAAACTTCTTCCTTAATGATCCTGAGTTTTTCTCCTTTTTCGATGCTATGCCCGGAGTAAGTCCAGGTGTTTTTACTGACAAATCCCAAGTCGGGCAAGTAAGTATGGAAATGCCAGATATCGCCTTCCTTTTTTAGGTTTTCCTTTGCCATTAGTCGGATGCCATAAGGCCCAAGGACAACTTTGCGAAGGGAATCTATCGAGGTGGTATCGATGGGGAACTGCTTGTATTCTTCCAGCGTATCTGCCGTTATCTTTTCCGTACGAACGGCCAGCAGGTTGCCCAGCGTATCTTGGGTCCAGATGGATTCCTGAGAAAAGCGAACTGTGTCCAGCCCCTGCGCAAATTCAACTTTTAGCTTGGTGAAGGTAGTGACGTACGTACCGTATTCTTCATATTCAGAGTAGGAACCTACCTTGGTGTCATTGAGGTACACTCCATAGGTTCTGTTTTGACCAATGGCATTTAGGCTTGCCCACACTAATAAAAATGAGAGGAAAATTCGCATACCGTTCCAATAGGTTGGAATCGTCAAGATAACAAATACCTCAATAAGGAAAAAGCGTGTTAAAAGAGTACTTTGTAGATGTCGTTGAAGATGGCAAATCCCATAATGCCGAGTAGCATCACCATGCCTACCTTCTGCGCATTCTCCAGGAACTTGTCAGAAGGCTTTTGGCCCGATACCATTTCGTAGGTCAAAAACACCACATGTCCACCATCCAATGCAGGGATGGGGAGGAAGTTCATGAAAGCCAAAACCATTGACAACAGACCTGTCATTCCCCAGAACTTCAGCCAGTTCCATGTGCCACCAAACATTTGCGCAATGCCAATGGGGCCTGCCACGGAGTTAGAAGCCGAAACTTCTCCTCTGAAGATTTTCCCAAAGCTTTTGATGGTAGTCCACACTACGTTGAAGGCCTCAAACGATCCTTTGCTTATGGATTGACCCAGCGTGTAGTCTTTGTGTGAGAAATTGAGTTCATCCGTTCTTCTAAACCCTAAGGTTCCACCTTCCTGAACTGTGAACGTAAGAGTTTGATTCGAGCCGTTTCTATCCACTACGGTCGAGATTTCCTGTCCATCAAATTCTTTAAGCAGCCTTTGGAAATCATGGAAGTAGGTCGCATCCTGATCATTGACAGAAATGAACACATCACCTGCTTTCAGTCCACCATCATCGGCAGCAGTACCGGCAAATACCTGCTCTACAGCGAAGGGTTGTCTAACCCCGATAAATTTGTTTTCATAGGTTTTTTTGTCGGCCAACTTGTCCAGGAAGCCTTTGGGAATATTTACTTCAAGGATTTCATCCCCACGCTTTACGGTGTAATAAGAATCCTCATTGAACAGCACGTCCAAATCTGTGAGATCGGAAAACTTTTCATAGTCTTTTCCATTGACCTTCAGTACTTTGTCACCGTCTTGAAAGCCAATTTCCTGGCCCAACTGATAAGCCACTATACCGTGTGAGTTCAGGTCTTCTTTTTTGAGGTAAGATTCACCGTTATAATAAGTGAGTACGATGAATATGAGCATTCCCGTGATGACATTGACGATGATTCCACCCATCATCACGATCAGTCGTTGCCAGGCGGGTTTGGCCCGGAATTCCCACGGTTCGGGTTCTTCAGACAAGTTTTGGGTGTCTAGCGACTCGTCGATCATGCCGGATATTTTGACAAAACCTCCCAGGGGAATGGCACCAAAGGAATATTCGGTCTCACCGTACATAAAGCCCCAAATCTTAGGAGGGAAACCAATGGAGAACTTTTCTACCCGCATACCGAAAGCCTTGGCTGCCAACAGGTGCCCTGCCTCATGTACTCCTACCAAAATCGACAATCCCAGCAAAAGCTGAGCGGTCATCACTAATCCTTCCATTTATTGAATTATATCGTTTGCTACCTGACGTGTTTCCTTATCTGTTTCGACATAGTCGTCAATTGTTGGAGACGAAATATGTGAAACTTTGTTTAGACATTTTTCTACTACCTCGGGCATTTGTAAGAATCCGATCCTGTCTTTCAAAAATGCATCGACCGCCACTTCATTGGCAGCGTTGAGAATGCAGGGGGCATTGCCTCCCTTTTTCATTGCCTCGAAAGCCAGTGCGAGATTCATAAACGTCTCAAGGTCTGGTTTTTCAAAACTCAAAGATGGGTAATCCACAAAATTGAACCTAGGAAAACTACTTTTAATTCTGTCGGGATAGGTGAGGGCATATTGAATCGGCAGCTTCATGTCGGGTAGGCCCATCTGAGCTTTCATGGAACCGTCCTCAAACTGTACAATCGAATGGATAATCGACTGAGGATGAACAATTACTTCGATTTGTTCAGGTTTCAAATCAAACAGCCATTTCGCTTCGATAACCTCCAGGCCTTTGTTCATCAGGCTGGCCGAATCGATCGTGATCTTAGCGCCCATGTCCCAGTTGGGGTGTTTGAGTGCAGCTTCTTTCGTGACTGTTTCCAGGAATTTCCTGTCCCTTCCTCTGAAGGGTCCACCTGAGGCCGTCAGGATGATTTTCTCGATAGGATTGCCCACTTCACCTGTCAGACACTGAAAAATGGCGGAATGCTCAGAATCCACAGGGTAAATTCTGGCTCCTGTTTTTTCTACTAAGCTCGAAATAAGCTGTCCGGCTACCACCAAAGTTTCTTTATTGGCTAAGGCAATAGTTTTGCCCGCTTCTATGGCATGGAGGGTGGGTTTTAGGCCGACATAGCCGACCAATGCGGTAAGCACGGTATCGACATTTTCAAGCTCTGCTATGTGACAAAGGGCGGACTCACCGGCGTACACCTTAATGTCGTGAGCGTCCAGTGCATCAAACACCTGATCGTACTTATCTTCATTGGCGATTACCACGATGTTGGGTTTGAATTTGAGGGCCTGTTCGATCAGAAGATCGGCGTTGTTGCCGGCTGAGATGGCTTCAAGCTCGAAATGATCCGGATTGGCTTCTATGACTTCCAGGGCTTGCGTGCCAATGGAGCCTGTGGAGCCGAGTATGGAAATGTGTTTTTTCAAATTCTTATAACGTCATCGCGAACGTAGTGAAGCGATCTCGGAATCACAAAAGGACATCGAGATTCCTTCATTCCGATGCTCGGGATTCGGAATGACAGTCAAATTTTTAATTTCATCAATTTATCGGCAATCTTCCGATCATTAGAAAGTCGCGGAACTTTGTTTTGTCCTCCCAATTTACCTTGTGATTTCATGTAATCAATAAAAGCACCTTTTTTTAAAGGGACTATCTCAAGCCGCTCTAAAATGTTTCCGGTGATCAAATCCTCGTAGTAGGAATTCAATTCCACTAATCTCTTATCCAGATCATTGGCAAAAAAAATCAGGTCATGAGGGGCTTTGTCAAACTCTACGAACCACTGATGCCGTGGTAATCCAGATTCTGGTGTGACGTGCGGCGCAACAGTGAATTCCACCAGTTCGGTCTCTTTGTGGATTGATAACGCATGGTTCATGGCTTTTTCGACTTCCTGACCGATGACATGTTCTCCGAAGGCCGAAATGAAATGCTTGATCCTGCCAGTGACCAAAATGCGATAGGGGTCTTTCGATACAAACTCAATCGTATCCCCAATCGAGTATCCCCAAAGCCCGGCGTTGCTGTTGATGACCAATGCGTAGTTGACTCCCAACTCCACTTCACCAATGCTCAGGCGCGTAGGGCTTTCGTTGAAGTACTCATCGGCAGGAATGAACTCAAAGAATATTCCTGAGTTGAGTAGCAGTAAAAGTCCCGGATCGTCTAGCTGATCCTGATAAGCAATAAATCCCTCGGAAGCGGGGTAGGTCTCAACCGAATCGATTTTCTTTCCAATGCTTTCAAAGATCTTCCCTTTATAGGGTTCGAAATTCACACCCCCATAGACGAACAACTCAAAATTGGGGAATATGTCCTTAATGGGTTTACCGGTCTTGTCAGTCAGTCGATCAAAGTACATCTGCACCCATGGAGGAATCCCTGAGATCAGGGTCATGTCTTTTTCAAGCGTTTCCTCTACGATGGTATCCACCTTGGTTTCCCAGTCTTCGATGCAGTTGGTTTCGTAGCTGGGCATCTGGTTGGAGCGCAGATAGCCGGGCACGTGGTGGTTGACAATGCCTGATAGCCTGCCAGTATGAATTCCAGCAGTCTGGGTCATGATCGGGCTTCCTGAAAGGAAGATCAGGTTGCCGTCCAGAAATTGGCTCTTGCCTGAGTTGTGCACATAGGTCAAAAGGGCGTTTCTGGCGCTGTTGATGTGGTTGGGGATGGAGTCCTTGGTAATAGGGATGTATTTGGTGCCCGAGGTGGTGCCGGAGGTTTTGGCGAAGTAGGTCGGTTTGCCCGGCCAGAGTACATCGGAATCTCCGTTCTTGATTTTTTCTACATAAGGCTTGAGGACTTCGTAATCGCCAATCGGAACGGCTTGTTTGAAATCCTCGTAGGAACCGATCTGATCAAACTTGTGGTCTTGGCCGAAAAGGGTAGAGGAAGCCTTTTTGATAATTTGCTGCCTGATTTTCCCCTGAAACTCGATGGCGTTCATCGACCATTTCTTCTGCTCGGAGACAATGTATTTGGCGAAGGGTTTACTTAGTACAGATCGGAATCCCATTTAGGTAATGTAAAATGAAAAATTTAAAATGAAGAATTTGAATCTCTCATTAAACAACTTGTTCATTACATGATTAATTCCAATCCCAATTGTAGCCATCCAGATTCACCAAAGCCGCCACCAACAAATCAGTGGATGCCTGAATGTCGTCCTTATCAGCCATCTCGATCACTTGATGCAAGTGGCGTGTTGGAATAGAAATGGCTCCTGAGATGGCCCCGTTTTTTCCTTTTCGTTGAAGACCGGCTGTGTCTGTGCCGCCTGCTACCAGGATTTCATTCTGCCATTTGATTTTAGCGTCATCAGCGGTCTTTCGGAGGAAATTGACCATTCGGGTATCGCAGATGGTCATGGCATCCAATATCTTGATGGCGGTTCCTTTTCCTAATTCGGTCACGTATTCGTGAGGTTGTGCCCCTGGCAGGTCATAAGCGATGGTTGTGTCCAGGGCTATTCCAAAGTCAGGGTTAATGCTGTGGGCTGCTACTTCAGCTCCTCTAAGTCCAACTTCCTCCTGAACTGAAAAAACGGCGTACACATCGTGAGAAGGATTTTTCAATGCTTTTAGCGCTTCCACCAAAATAAACACCGAAACGCGGTTGTCGATCGATTTGCAATTGACACAATTGCCCATTTCGATCAACTCTCTTTCTCGGGTAATGGGATCACCCACTGAGATGAATTTCTCCACTTCTTCTTTCGACATTCCCATGTCGATGAAGTAATCTTCTTTTTTAGCTGCTTTTTGGCGTTCCTCGGGACTCATGATATGGATGGGCTTGCTGCTCATCACGCCGATCTTGTCTTCCTTTCCATGGACGATGACTCGCTGGGCAGTGAACGTTTTTGGGTCAAACCCACCCAAAGTCTGGAATCGAATGAATCCCTTGTCATCAATATGGCTGACGATAAACCCAATTTCGTCCATGTGTGCAGCTACGAGCACCTTCTTGTCCGACTTCCCCTTTTTGATGGCAATCAGATTGCCCATGTTGTCGATCTTGTAGGAGTCTACATGATCTTTGATTTCTTCGATGATGAGATTTCTGACCGGATTTTCAAAACCAGGTGCCCCGGGAGCCTCACAGATTTTTTTGAGTAGGGGAGTATTAAATGCCATGAATGTTAATTTGAGAAAGGAAAAAAGTGCACACGAGAAGATTCGAACTTCCACGGGCATAAGCCCACCACCCCCTCAAGATGGCGTGTCTACCAGTTTCACCACGTGTGCATCTAATTGGGATTGCAAAAATAGTTTTTTGGATGAATTTGCCCTTATACGCTTGAAAGAATTTCCTATCTTCATACCAATAAACCTAAAACATTACCTCTAATGCCTTTTTCAAAGATTGTTCTTCTGATTTTCTTCAGTTTTATTGTACTTGACTTTTCGGCTTACGGTCAGATCGCCTACCAAAATGTTTACAACAAGAATGCCTCATTGGGGTCCTATGGTAGGATAGGAGTGGATTGGTCTTATGAAAATGGCGGATCGATTGGGAGAAGACTCAATCTTAACAATATGGGTAGTATCGGAGGCAGGATGGAAGAACAGGACTACCTGGAGTTGGCACCCGCGCTTCATTTTCGTCCCAAAGAGGGAGATAGTACGCAGATACTTGCTCAGATGCGGTTTTCGGTATATTCGAATAGCCTGACCTCATTTGGGAATAGCTCTACGTCTAGTTTGGGAGGGCTGACGCTGGCAATGCCGGAGATGTTTGTCGAAGCGAGAAATATCAATGGCAAGGATCTTACTTTGTGGGTAGGAGCAAGATTGTATCGGGGGCCAGACGTTCATATAGCAGATCATTTTTACTTCAATGATCATTCTAGTCAGGGATTTGGGGTGGAGTATAAGAAAACCAGGTTCTCGACTCATTTCATAGCCAAGACAGATACCACGTCTACTTTGCCTCCTTATTTTTATTTGAATATCAAAACCGGTACGCCGAGCGCGGCTTTGCGCCAGCGGACAGTGCTCGTATTGGAGCATGACTTGGAGTTAAGCGAAGACCATACAATTACCGGGTTGGCAGAGTATCATTATATGGGCCAGGGCGGTGAAGAAGAAGCAACAGACACCTTGGATTACGCCCTAAACTTCGGCGCAGACCGGGGATTTGTTTTGGGAGCAAGGCACCAGATGAATTTAAAAGGACTGAAGGAAGGTTCCTTTAACCACTTGGCAGTGCGGTATGGCATGGGTATCGCCAATGGAGGGGATGGAGGGATCTCCCAGACGTGGGCGACTTTTGGTGCTCCGGATACGACATCACTGAGTTTCAAAGGCGCCTATTCATTGTCGATAGTCAATCATGCGGTACTCAACTTGTCTGATTTTTATACTTTCAACGGCTACATCATCTATACCCAAAGTAAAGGAGCAGCGCCGGGCAAAGGACTGTCTCCAACGTATTTTGGGAAGGAAGTTTATAACTACAAGCAGGATTTTACCATTGGCTCACGAAATGAGTTCTATTTCACAGATTATTTTCATTTGTTGGGAGAGCTACATTACTCTCAGCGGCAAGATGGTGACAACCCTGTAGCGAGCACTGTGAAGTTTACCGTTGCGCCGATTTTTGTACCCACCGGCCAGCGTGATACCTGGGCCAGACCACATCTACGATTTGTGGCGTCTTTGGCGAGATACAACGATTATGCAATGGAAACCTTGTACTCGCCCTATTTGCAGTTTGTGGGTGCAGAAAGATGGGGACACTACCTGGGCGTGAAAGCTGAGTGGTGGATCTTTTGATCAAACCACCTCCCAAATCGAATCCACGAAGTATCCGTTTGAGTCTGTGAGGTTTTCCATTACTTTAAAACCAGACCTTCGTGCCATTTCGGAAATCTCTTTCAGAGAATATTTTTTCGATATTTCTGTATGAATGGGCTCCCAGGCATCAAACTCAATCACCTGATCGGCGATTTGCACATCCTGCTTCTTTAGACTAATCAGCGAACTTCTACACTCACCGGATACGGGATCATAATGGGCGTGGTGCCGGAATTTTGAGCGGTCAAAATCTGCGTCCAATTCCTGATTGATCCGATCCAAAAGGTTGAGATTGAACCGGGCCGTCACCCCGCTGGGGTCATCGTAGGCAGTCAGGATTTTATCCGGATCTTTTTTTAGGTCAATGCCAATGAAGAGCAGATCGCCCGGGTTCAGGTCTTTGTGTAGCTCTGTTAGGAAATCAATGGCCTCTTCTGCGGAAAAATTCCCAATATTCGATCCTAAAAACATCACCACATTTCTTTTATCAGAGGAATGGGAAATTCGGTCCAGCACCTCGAAATAATCCCCTTGCATGTATTCGGCCTTCAGTGAAGGGAATTTGCTGAGTAGGTCTAATTCCAAACCCGCAAGGGCATTCTCCGATATGTCAATGGGCAGGTATTCAAAATCAGCACCTTGCGCCAGAAAATACTCCAAAAGCACCTTGGTCTTATATCCATCCCCGGCCCCAAACTCCACAAGGTTGAACGATTCGCCATTGGGAGAGAATCGCTCAAGGATTCGATCTTTGTGCGATGTAAATATTTCGTACTCGGCCCGAGTCAGATAGTATTCGTCAAGCTCCATGATTTCCTGGAATATCTGATCGCCGGTTTGGTCATAGAAATATTTGGACGAAAGCGTCTTGGGATCACTCGTTAATCCGGTGACGACATCCGTCAAAAACTGTTGAATGTACTCCTGTACTTTGGTGTCAAACATATCTTGCCAGTCGGATTCCTGTAAAGTGCCAGCTTAGGTGTGGGTGAAAAAAGTTTCTATAAGTTGCACGTATGTGATCCTTTGGGGTTGCATAGGAGCCACCGCGCAGTACCATTTGATTGATCATAAACTTACCGTTGTACTCTCCCAAGGCGCCTTCTTCGGATTGGTAAAAAGGGTAGGGTAGGTAGGCTGAGTTGGTCCATTCCCATAAGTCACCATAGAACTGAAAGTTGTCAGAACCTGGACCAACAGGTTTCAAATTTTGTTCTTCTACAAAATTGGCTGACTTGGGTATTGATGGCTGATGCATTCGACAGGCTACTTCCCACTCAAACTCAGTGGGTAGGCGCTCGCCTTTCCATCGGGCGTAGGCTGCCGCTTCGAATTGAGACACATGAGAAACCGGAGCGTTCAGATCAATTTCCTCTAAGCCATTCAACGTGTAGTGATGCCATTCCCCTTCGATACAGTGCCAATGAAAAGGCGCTTTTCGCTTTTCGTTTTTCACCCAGTCCCAGGCCTCGGAGTACCAGTGTCCGAATTGCTCATAGCCTCCTGATTCCATAAACTTCAGGTACTCGCCATTGGTGACCAGGCGATCCATGATCTCAAAGTCATGCAGATAAACCTGATGAACACCTAGCTCATTGTCATAACAGAAGCCCTCTGAACCATGGCCAATTTGATAGTTCCCAGATTCAATTCCCAGATAATTGGCCTGACCGTTTGTCGATTGGGTTCTATTATTATCGGCTGACCGATAGGCCGGGAAGAGTGGATTGGTGCCCAGGATATATTTGATGTCGTAGAGCAATAGCTCCTGGTGCTGCTGCTCATGTTGCAGCCCTATTTCCAGGACTTTTTCCTGATGGGGAGTCAACTCGTCTATGGAATCCAAAAACTCAAGCATTTGTCCGTCTATGTACTTTCTGTACCGATAAACTTCTTCCACGCTTGGTCTGGTTAAATTTCCTCGATTTACTCTCAGAACCCTTTTTCCCACTGACTCATAGTAGCTGTTGAAAATATAGCTGTAGTCCTCATGGTAGATCTTGAAATCCTTTTTTTCGATTTCCAGAAAGAGCTTTTCAAAAAACCAGGTGGTATGTCCCAGGTGCCATTTGGGAGGACTTACGTCAACAATGGGCTGGACTACATAGTCCTCGATCTGTAAGGGAGTGCAAATAGTTTCACTTTGCTTTCTAACCCTACAGTACTTATCTGTGAAATAAGAAACGGTTTTTGATTCGGATAAAGTCTCGGTCTGCAAAATGGTACAGGTTCTAAGTCTAGATCATAAGATACAAGACTTAGAAGTAAAAGGTTTCCCAGTCTGAGATAAATTCCCAAATTTCCGTTGATTTGGACTGAACGAACAAGGGATTGGCCTAAATAAGAAAAGTGCCCTAGGTGCTTTTTAGGAAAACGATCTTGGCTTTGTCTGCCTTTCTTACTTTTTTGAAAAAATCCCGGAGGTCGTCATACGATTCTTTGGGGAATGAACCCTTGTGCATGCTGAACTTACGCACGTAGATAACTTTTCCATTGTCGACAGTGACGGTGGAATGGTACTCTCCAAACTCAGATGAAAACTCAATAGGTTCTGGTGCAAACTCAGGATGAAGGCTTTCCGGTACATCGTACACTATAGAGTCTGTATCAATGAATGCGTCTCCTAAATAGACATCCGTTTTTCGCTCGCTCAAGCGTTTTGGAACGAAGGTCATTCGGTTCATGAGATTAAGCGGGATAAACAGTCGGTTTCCACTGCTTTGACCATAGTCGGGCAGATTAAGCTCCAGTTCCTGATCTATGGATGGGATGCGTGCTTTGTCCAGATCGAAGCTGAAATTGACCAATTCAAAATTGGGGATGTCCGTGTTGTTTTGAATCCATTTTTTTTGCTCTTCATGGCTTTCATTAATTCGAAAATCCAGGCCGTCATTTTCGTATTGCAGCCCCCTAAACTTTGTTTGGATTTTGGCTTTTCCCTGACCGTTTTCATCGAGTGTCACCTGAGCTACCCTGGTTTGCGTGTTGTCCTCTTTTTCGTACACAGTAGTATGGATTATTTTTCCACCTTCTTCTGTCACGATGAGTGCATCTCGATCCCCGGTGAAATTCCCCTGGTAACCAAATGGATTGGTTTGGCTGGTGCATTCCAGCCATATGGTGTCCTGCCGCACAGGTACACACAATACAATGTGGTTGAATGCATCCTTGCAAAAGCTTTTGTCAATTAGTGGAGGGCGCTTTCCACCATATATTATTGTATAATATGATTTGATGCCGATGACTTCCAGCATGGATTTGGTGTAATTTGAAAGGGCTTTACAGTCTCCATATCCCTTTGCATCCACTACATCAGCAGGGATAGGTTGCAAGCCGCCAATACCCAACTGTATAGAAACGTATCGGGTCTTGCCTTGCAAATATTCGTAGACCAATTTTATTTTTTCTTCGATTGTGGTGGCGTCCTTTGTCAGTTCTATGACTTCCATTCTTGTTTGCTCAGGGATATTATCTCGGCCTTCATTGACCAAATTTTGCCATTCGCCCATTCCTTTCCATGTACTAAAATCTCCTTCATAGCCGTCATGATTGATCTTAGAAGGGGCTATTTCCATATGTGGTAATACTTCAGAACTTCGGGGCATGAACTGCTCGTATTCAAAGGCTTCCAGGTTGTCGTAACTGATTTCAATGGTCTGAATGCCTTCAATTTCTGACCGACTCGGTTTGAGGGCGCTATTTCTGACACGGTATCTGGGGAACAAGTCCACAGGGCCTGATAGCTTGAATTGGGATTTTTCGATAGACATGTCATAATGTGAGACAGGAAACCAGCTTCTCAGATAAAGCAGCGAGGTTATCGTCACTTGGTACGAGTACTCTACCGTATAAGGAAGTTTCTTAGAGCTCATGTCGATGTTTAAAACCCTCGCATCGCTAAACTCTGCGTAGCTTGATGTGGCATAGTCATTCACATCCGTTTTTTTGAGCTTTTTTATTTCGACTCCATTGGCATCAAATACTCTAGCCTCCCACTGGTCAATTTCCCTAAAGTTGTCATGATATATGGTTACATCGGAAAGCCTTCTTAAATCTCTATTCAGAATTGTGACTACCCTTTTGTAGCGGTATTTAATATTGGTCGCATCGATGATTTCATATTCCTCGTTTTGATACCGTATCACCGCATTGGCATTCTCCTTCAAATGCTCCGGTATAGAGGCTACGTCATACTTTTGAGCTGCGCCCATCAGGGCACAGCTCATTGATATTATTGTGAGTACATACTTAATCATTGATCAATCAGGTTTTTTTCAATACAATTTGCTCTGCATGCTTTGCGACGATATTGGCATAGAACTGTCGCAGCGAAGGATAATCCATCTGCACAAACAGGGCCTTATTGATATTGAGCTTGCTCATGATGGTCACGGTATTGCCGGTAGGGCTCACCTGATAGGTAAACATACCACCATTGTTGGGTAGCGCAAATGCAGTATTTTCTGGCTTTTCAGCAATGGTATATCCATCTGGGATTATGATTTGCACATAGTACAGTTCCTCTTCTGGACATCCAAAGTCTACCGGATAGTCCCGCTTTTCTGATTTGAAGATATTCTCGGTGTATTTCATGTCCAGCATAGGAGCCAGGTAGATCGTGCCGCCCATGGCATCCACACCGTCTTCGCTTTCCCAGTCGTAGGTGATGGTTAGGGATTTTTCTCTTTCTTTTAGGTCACTGAATTCGATTTCTTCGAGTTCCCAGGGAGCTTTTTCGATCATGTCCTCTTTATACATGTCCTCGCCTTTGGACAGTATTGACTTTCGTTTATTTCTGGCCAGGTATCCATTGTAGCTTTTCTTGAAGTTTCCTGTCATTTCGCCACCATCCGCAATCTCAACCTTGCCTGATAATTTCACGCTTTTTTTCACCATCGGTCTGAGCGGTACCCATCCCGGGCTTTCATTGGACACGACATATCCTTTTCCATTCAGACACTTTTCAGGGATCAGGCTGTTGGAAAGGTAGGGGTCGGTAGCGTCCAATAGTATTACGTTATCTCCTATTTTGGCTTTACATAGTACATAGTTTACCTGGTTCAGTGCTGCAAAATGTTCCCTCAGAAAACCATGGCTGCGCGTACTGAGTATTACCGGGTCGGCTTGCATGCCGGCATGCCGTAGCATAGCTATGAGCATCATATTTATTTCCTGAGAGCTAGCCTTTTTCTCGGTAAAGGCTTTTTTTAGGTTGTCTGTATAGATTCCATTTGATCCGCTATACAATACGTTCTGCTTAAGGTAATTGCAGATCGCAAAGGCCTTTTGCTCGTCATTTTCTGCAGACAGAGTTATTTCTTCCGTTGTTTTCTTTAAAAAACCGGAACTCTTTATTGGCACACCGAAATAGGAGCTTTCCAACAGGTTTTTGCTGAGCTTAGGCCATGACTCAGATAACACAGTGGGCACTTGTCCTTGAAAATGAACCGATTGAACCTCAAATATCATTTTGCCTATGTAATCATACCTGGAGGTCATATAAGGTTCTTCCTTAAACGCAGGTATGTTTTCGGCTATATATTCATAGACCTTACTGTTGGAGGCGAGCTCGCCACTGAATTTTTCATTACCATTTCGGGTCTGTGTCCAATAGGAATAAGAGAAGCTCTCAGACCGATAGGTCATGTCATTTTTGGCGAGCATTACATAGCCTTCCTGGCGCACCTGATAGTTGAGCTGCTGGGGAATAACCACCACATATTCGGATGACGCAAGGGGTATGTCGTATTGAAAAACCCAGTCAGGCAGATTTCTGACATAGGGAGAGGTGTAGGTGTATTTGAATTCTATCACAGTGCCTTCCTTTACATTTGGCAAGGTAAACTTTATGGTCTTCCAGTTTGGGCTGGATTGCTCTTCGAAGATGCCTGATTTGTCGAGTTTGGTTTTTACCAGATTGCCGTTTTCCATTGTATAGGTGTAGCCTTTGATGCCGCCTACATTTTCGTCTTTTCCGCCACCTTCGGGAGAATAGTACGAGACCTTTTGGTCCGCATAGTCGTATCCGTTTTTGTTCAGGATCTTAATTCGCGTATGTCGGGTGAAAGAAAATACGAACCCGTCATCTGTGTTGTACGAGAAATTGGTGAAGCCCTTGTCTCCAAGTACTACGGCTGCCGCAGAGGTGTCAGCAGCGTAGGTGCTCATCTCTACTTCAGCTTTTGTCACTTTCCCAAATTTCATCTTGCTGGCTTGGGGATAGGCAATAGTGGTCATCAAGAGCAGGGCTCCTAGTAGTGTTAGGGTTCTAGTATTCATGTGTATATAGGTTAAAGAATTAATAACAGTTTTTGGGCTACTGCTGGTGCAATTAATTCTTCTCGTCAGAAAGGAGTGCTGAATTCCAATCCGGTTCCAATTTATGAAAAAGAATCAGTGGATGCAAACGCCAGTAGCCATTGCTAGATTTTTGATGTTTATTGCTAAAATTCCTTTTCGTCAACACAAAAAAAAACCACTCCGTTTACCCAGAGTGGTTTCAGACTATTTTCTAAATCTTGATTATCCTGCTTCAGCGAATCTCTTGTTCACTTCGTCCCAGTTGATCACGTTGAAGAATGCAGTGATGTAATCAGGTCTTCTGTTTTGATAGTTTAGGTAGTAAGCATGCTCCCAAACATCAAGGCCAAGAATTGGAGTCTCATTACACTCGCCTGGCATCAAAGGATTGTCCTGATTGGCTGTAGAGCAAACAGAAACTTTTCCTCCTTTTGCGCAAAGCCATGCCCATCCTGATCCGAATCTCGTAGCTGCAGCTTTAGAGAATTCAGCTTTGAAGTTATCATAAGACCCGAAAGCCTCGTTGATCGCGTCGGCAACAGCTCCGGTAGGTGCTCCGCCACCATTGGGGCTCATCACTGACCAAAACAAAGTGTGGTTGAAATGTCCTCCGCCGTTGTTTCTTACGGCAGCATTGTCTGTATGATTCTTTACTAGTTCTTCTAGTGACTTGCCTTCAAGATCCGTACCCGCAATTGCATTGTTCAAATTCGTCACATAAGCATTGTGGTGTTTACCGTGGTGGATTTCCATGGTTTTAGTATCAACGTGTGGTTCTAGTGCGTCGTGCGCATATGGTAAGTCGGGTAATTCGAATGCCATGTTATTCTGATTTTTAGTTCGAAAAATATTTACGGTAAAATTAGATTTTATTCCACGAATATGGGCAGGATTTGATCGTCCTTTTTGATAATTGGATTGAGCAAATTGATGGGATGAACGTAACCTTAGTTTTTACCTCTGATCTGATTGAAAAAATGGGTAACCAATGAGGAGCATTCTTTTTCCATGATACCGGTTTTGACGGCAGTCTTGGGATGGAGGGCTTCAGGAGCTAGTTTGGTGAATCCGCGTTTTTCGTCCGGAGCACCTATGATAATTTCATCTATCTGTGCCCAGGCGAGGGCTCCCGCACACATCACGCAAGGCTCGAGCGTTACATAGAGTTTGCAATCTGTCAAATACTTTGCACCGATGAAGTTTTCTGCTGAGGTGATGGCCAGGATTTCCGCATGGGCAGTTACATCCGTAAGTTTTTCTACCTGGTTATAAGCACGGGCGATGATCTTGTTGTTGCTGACCACCACGGCACCCACCGGGATTTCCCCTTCTTCAAAAGCGTATTGTGCTTGTTTGAGGGCTTCTTTCATAAAGGCCTCATCACTGTGTAATCCCGGGATCATTTGATTTTTCCTTTTACCTCGACCTGATCCATAATTTCTTTAGCTGTCTCTTGCCATGTTTGCATGTATTGGCTGGGACAGGTGAAATTGAAAACGAGTTGTTTGTCATCGACAAGGATGTATTGGATGAAGGTGTATTTGTGGATCGAGCCCTTTTTGAGAAAGGAATCTTCATCGTCCTTCACCGTGGATATAAATTCGAAATAAGCAGCTTGCTTCCCATTTACTTCCCTGGTTCCTTCGCTGAGCAATTTCACCTCATCGTACAGACTGAAAATGTTGGCTTTTTGAAAACTCATCATGATTTTAAAATCCCTGGGGTCCCATTGAGTGGTGGCGATGTTGACTCCCAGGTCAATGGTCAAATCCGGATTGGTGAAAAGGGCCATGGGCCGTCTCGTGGTAAAATACTTGCCGGCGATCTCATCATCTGTCATCGGTCTGAAATCCACCGGTACCGACATAATGATGTTGTCTGTCACCTCTATTTTGATCAGTTTTTTAGATTGATAATTGGAAATCAAGAAATTAAGAGCGAGCAATAGGGTCATGAATTATGAATGTTTTAAACCTTAGAAACAAACCAAAATTAAAGCGGTGCCAAGTTAAGCACAAAAGGATGAGATGATTACCTTTGCGCCTCGAAAAAACCAAGAAGCTATGCTCAGAACGCACAACTGTGGAGAACTAAGACTAACAAACGCCGGGAATACTGTCACCCTATGTGGATGGGTGCAAAAAGTAAGAGACAAAGGAGGAATGGTTTGGATCGATCTTCGGGATCGGTATGGTGTGACCCAGTTGATTTTTGAAGAGGGAAAGACGGCCTCTGAAGTGATAGAGCAGGCTAAGAAGGTAGGTCGTGAATTTGTCCTCAGTGCCACAGGCCAGGTTGTAGAGAGATTTGCTAAAAATGATAAAATCCCTACCGGAGAAATTGAAATTCAGGTAGCTGAACTGAAGGTGCTTAATGCATCAAAGGTGCCTCCGTTTACAATTGAAAACGATACCGATGGTGGTGAGGAGCTCCGAATGAAGTACCGATACCTTGACCTGCGAAGAGATGAGGTGCGAGGCAAACTGATGCTACGTCACAAGATGCTACAGGAAACCCGCTCATATCTGTCAGGTAATGAATTTATGGAGGTAGAGACACCTGTACTGATCAAATCTACTCCGGAAGGTGCCCGTGACTTTGTAGTGCCTAGCCGTGTCAATCTCGGAGAGTTTTATGCCCTTCCACAGTCGCCACAGACTTTCAAGCAGCTTTTGATGGTGTCAGGGTTCGATAAGTACTTTCAGATTGTGAAGTGCTTCCGTGATGAAGACTTGAGAGCGGACCGTCAGCCGGAGTTTACACAGATCGACTGTGAGATGTCGTTTGTGACACGTGAAGATATAATCAATACGTTTGAAGGTCTGATCAAGCACTTGTTTAAGGCCGTGATCGATGTAGAGGTTGGCGAATTTCAGCACATGCAGTACGATGATGCCATGCGACTGTATGGGTCGGATAAGCCGGATCTTCGATTCGGGATGGAGTTTGCAGAGCTGAACGACGTAGCCCAAGGCAAAGGCTTCAATGTATTCGATCAGGCCGAGTTGGTCGTAGGGATTAACGCTGCTGGCTGTGTAGAATGGACACGCAAGCAGATTGATGCGTTGACGGACTTTGTGAAGAGACCTCAGATCGGCGCAAAGGGCTTGGTTTACGTCAAGTGCAATGCTGACGGAACTTTTAAATCTTCTGTGGATAAGTTCTACAGTCAAGAGGATCTCAAAGCATGGGCCAATGAATTTGACGCCAAGCCAGGGGATCTTTTGCTGGTACTATCTGGTGACAAAGACGCAACCAGAAAACAACTTTGTGAGCTTCGTTTGCACATGGGTGATTTGCTGGAGTTGAAAGATCCCAAAGTATTTAAGCCCCTTTGGGTTTTGGATTTTCCTTTGTTGGAATGGGACGAAGAAACCGAAAGGTACCATGCGATGCACCATCCATTTACCTCTCCGTTGTTAGATCAAATCTCTATGCTGGACAGCAATCCGGGAGCAGTTAAGGCCAACGCATACGACATGGTCATCAATGGAGTCGAAGTAGGAGGAGGTTCTATCAGAATTCACGACAAAGAAACACAGGCCTTGATGTTTAAGCACCTTGGCTTTAGCGATGAGGAGGCTCGTGCCCAGTTTGGCTTCCTGATGGATGCTTTTGAATATGGTGCTCCTCCGCATGGCGGAATTGCTTTCGGGTTTGATCGTTTGTGTTCATTATTTGGAGGATCCGACTCTATTCGGGATTTCATAGCCTTCCCAAAGAACACCTCAGCTCGCGACGTAATGATCGAATCACCATCACCGATTTCCAAAGATCAACTGGATGAACTAGGTTTGGGATTGGTACAATCCTAAATGCATGAATAGAGCCGTCTGGCTATTTCTTATCGTTGCGTTCTGTAATTTGGCGCAGGCTCAGACGGCTGACTCTTTAGCCCTTGATACGCTCAAAGAAGAGCCGAAGAAGGTAGCTATCTATCCGGCGATCGGTTACACCCCTGAGACTGAGTGGACGCTTGGAGCCATAGCCTTCATCGTTTTTGAGGACAAGAGAAAAGATGACAACTACCACCGTCCTTCTTCGCTGACTCCTTTTTTCGTGTACACGACTAAAAAGCAGATGCTCCTAAAGTCGGAGCTGGATATTTTCTTTTTGAATGGAAACAACCTGAATTTCGATGCCCGGTATTTCAATTTTCCTGATGTGTATTATGGAATAGGGAATGATACTGATGTGGACATCAACGAACTGTATACCAACCAATTTTTTCGTGTGGACGGTAGATTCTATAAGCCTGTCCAACCCAAGCTATTCGTTGGGTTTAATTATGACTTTCAATACAACAGAATCATAGATAGGGTACCGGGAGGTCTACTGGAGACCGATTCACCCAACGGTATCCAGGGAGGGTGGAATGTAGGGGCCGGATTGGGTTTTCAATATGACAACCGGAACAGCACTTTGTATCCGACCAGCGGCAGGCAGTTCATCGCTAATCTGATCACCTATCATTCTGCAATAGGGGGTGATTATGATTATACTAAGTATGAGGTAGACTACCGTCAATATTTTGAGTTTCTGGGCCCAAAGAATATTGTAGCGTTTCAATTCAGAACGAATCTCCTCAGTGGGGATAATATCCCTTTCTATAAACTAAGTGCTATCGCCGGTGACTCGCGTCTACGAGGTATTGCCCATAGAAACTTATACCGGGACAAGAACTCCATGTTCTTTCAGGTAGAGGGGCGCCAGGATCTGTTTTGGAGATTTGGAGGAGTGCTTTTTGCTGGAGTGGGGCAGGCGTTCAATTCCTTTTCAGCGATGAATACGGATAATTTTAGGTTTGTTTATGGGCTGGGAGGGCGCTTCCAGGCCATGCGAGATCAAAAGCTAAATTTGCGTCTGGATTTGGGTTTTTCTGACGAAGGCCAGTATGCTTTTTACCTCTCTGTGAGAGAGGCTTTTTGATTTGATTTGGCCGTTTTGGGTTCGCAATAATTGATTAATATTGTAGTAAGACCAGTGTATGAGAAGGAATAGTTATGGCCGATAAAAAGAAAATACTCTACGTAGACGATGAACCCGCAAACCTAAATGTATTCAGGATAGCCTTTAGGAGAAAGTACGACATAACAACTTGTGAAAGTGCGGAAGACGGTCTCCAGATCCTGGAGGAAAATTCGTTCGATGTTATTGTAGCGGATCATAGGATGCCGGGAATGACCGGAGTAGAGATGCTGCAGATAGTAAGCGAAAAATACCCCGATATGACCCGCATTATCATTTCCGAATATGTAAACGATGAGGTGATCCGTCATGCCATCACGGCCCAAAATCTTGATGGAAGCATTGGGAAACCATGGGATGCTGAGAAGCTAATTGCGATGATCGAACAATAAAAAGAGATCTGTGACGCTGTCTATATCTACCCCGGCGCTACTCTTTCCAGCCATCACCCTGCTATTGTTGGCGTATACCAATCGCTTTTTGGCGCTGGCTACTTTGATCCGCGGATTGCACCAAAAATATCAGTCCAATCCGGACGAGAAGATCGTAAGGGAGCAGATCAAAAACCTAAAAGTCAGGCTTAATCTGGTCCGACGTATGCAGGCTTTTGGAGTGTTGAGTTTTTTGCTGACAGTGGCCTGTATGTTTGCACTTTTTCGTCAAGTCGATATGCTTGCCAATTATCTTTTTGGTGCCAGCCTGATATCGCTGCTTATTTCATTGGGTTTTTCACTTTGGGAAATTCAAATCTCCACTCATGCGCTAAATATCGAGCTGAGCGATATGGAGGATTGATCAGCTTTGGCGTCGAGCCTCCAAAATGGCTTTGTCGAAATACTTTCCGTAGGTTCTCGATATCCATCGAAGCGACGTTCTCAGTACATCATAGTACAGCAAAATATAGGCAAGACCGGTGAGCAGCCAGATCACGGTCAGGTTGAAATAGAAAGTGTCGAAAGTCAAGTCACCAATTCTTTTGACCGGTGCATAGAAGTGTGCCCTGCCCCATTTGGAGGTGGGTACCATGTAGATCGGGTCTTTTTTCTGAACGTATTCCTCATCGGAAACATATATTTTGTCAATCAAGTCCCTGTTACTAGCGATATCAAACATTGCTTTATTGTGGTTTGCACGTTTCAGTGCCAGTAACCCATCCTTGCCCATTAGTTTTATGATCTCCTGATACCGGGCATCACGTTTTTTTACCTCGGTATCTTTTACGTCTTTGTACTGCCGTTTTAGGTTTCTCAGGTAGGTGAGGGTGCGTTCGTACACGGTCGAGTCCAGATCGTCAAAATTCAGAGAATTTAGTGATTGCAAAGGAGGGTTGTTGTCCGTGCGTGAGAGCTTTTCTATTTCTGATTGGCAGATGGTCAGGTTTCTTATTTCTGCCTGGGTTGGATTGCCTGCTTCCTTGGCCAGCATAGATTCTTTGAGTACCCCTGTAATCCTTGGGATCAGGAAGGCAAATTTGTAAGTCGCCTCACTCATTTTTTGATCGAATTCAAAGAAATTCTTTTTGTAAGCGTTGTTACTCACTTGCTCTACGGCAAGTGCTTCATAAGCCCAGCTGGAGGTCATCAGGTTTCCTATTGCCGGCACGTGCTTTTTATTGCCAATGCTATGGTGGAGCTCATCAAATTTGATCATTGCCCCTCCCAATAGTAGCTGTGGTACCAGTATCAGCGGTATGAGGATGTAAATAGTGATGATCGAATTGAGCCCCGATGATATGTTAAGTCCCACTACGTTGGCGAAACATGCGGTGGAAAACAGAATCAGCCAGTATTGAAAATTGAGTTCTTTGATTTCCAGTATGGAGTTTCCAATGACCACAAATAAGAACATCTGGAAAGCTGACAAGCAAAACAAGTACAGGATTTTTGAGTTGATATAGCTCAATCGGCTCAGGTTAAGAAACGACTCTCGCTCGAGTATCTTTCGGTCTTTGAATATCTCTTCGGCGCTTACAGACAGCCCCATGAATAAAGCCACCACTACTGCCATGAAAATGTACACTGGGATGTTTTTGTTTTCACTAAAAACATAAACATCTCCCACGTAGTACTTCGATAGAAATCCGAGGATCAAGGCCAATAAAGGAGGCTCCAGCACATTGAGTGTCAGATATTGAAAATTCGTCTTCTTAGAGTAGATGATCCTTTGGAAAAATGTAATAGCCTGATCGACCAACGTTGGCCGCAAAAAGTTAGACGGAGGGAGGGCTGTTTGATACTTAAGTTCCTTAATCGTAGGCTCAATGTTTTCCTGGTACTTTTCATACCATTGCACCGCGCTGATTCTTCTACTCTTAGTTGATATGCCCGCCTCACTGATTTCCTTGTTTTCTATAATATGAAGAATCTGTTCGGGGATCACATTGCCGCAGGTACGACACTCGCTTTCAGCAGCATTTACCTGGGTGTTCATGGTCTTGAAGTAGACCACCGCATCGACAGGATTTCCATTATAGATAGGATAGCCTCCCTTGTCTAAGATCCAGAGCTTATCGAATAGCTTGAAAATATCGGAGCTGGGTTGATGAATGATCACGATTACGAGCTTGCCTTTGCGGGCTTGTTCTTTTAGCAGATTCATCACAATCTCTGAGTCCATAGAAGATAGTCCTGATGTAGGTTCATCGACGTAGAGCACGGCGGGTTCACGCAAGAGCTCCAGAGCGATATTGAGTCTTTTCCGTTGACCTCCACTGATAGATTTGTCCAGAGGGCTACCTACTTTCAGATCACTAATATCATCTATTTGCAAATCTTCCAATACTTTGAACACCTCCTTATCGAGTCGTTCTTTGGAGAAGTCGCTGAAACACAACTTGGCATTGTAGTAGAGGTTTTGGTAGACAGTGAGCTCTTCAAAAAGTAAGTCATCCTGGGGCACGTACCCGATGGCCCCACTGTTGACGCAGCGCTCCAGGTTGAATCCATTGATTTCGATTTTGCCGGTATGCGGACTCAATTTTCCGTTGAGTAGGTTGAGTAGGGTGGACTTGCCGGTACCGCTGCCACCCATGATCCCAATCAATTGCCCCGATTCCTCATAGAAGTTCATGGGCTTGATCCCGTTGTTGCTGTTTTTGAAGGTGTAGCTTACATTCTCTCCATGGAGTACCAGGTTTACCTTTTTAGAGTCGAGCAAAAAGGCCTTGCTGATCTCGGATTCATAAATGGGCTGCGTCGTGTTGCTCTTGATGATAGAACCCGCCCTGAGCAAATACACCTTGTGGTTGATGATTTGGTTGCCCTCCAGGTAGAGGTGCAAAGGGCCTACATATTTGAAAATGAACGTGTTGATACTCCGGATATACAATACTGTGATGGTTCCAAATAGATTCTCGACATGTATGTGACGAAACTCGTCCACTCCGGGAGTCGATTTCTTTTTCATCATCCAGGCGACCTCTTCAGGCCATTCGGTGATTTTGTTGTCCAGGATCAGAGTGTTGGCCTTGGATATCTCTTTGATTTCCGGATCGAGAATGAACGAGGTAATATCGTCGATTTCCTGCTTGGGCAGGTTGAAGTTGAGTGCGACGAGTTGCATGAAATCATTCTCCCGGGTCGTAACTTTTTTGTCCGTATGGATTAGCTCTACCAACTGGATGAACACAATCACACGCTCGTGCTGTAGGAGCTCTTTGTTGAGCTGCTGACAGATCTTGGTGATCTGTATAATGTTCTTGGTTTCGTTTTCGAGTTCTTCTTCAGAAGTGACCGCCTCTCTGCGATAAAACTCCACATAATCCTGAAATAGATTGAGGTATTGCTCTGCCAGCTCATGGTTAAGCTGTTTTTCCAGGTATGGCTTCACTATGATATTGCCAGAATCCGCCTCCTCATCTTTGATGCTTTCGATAATAGCAAATAGCCTCATGAGGGCATTGATGATGGATTCGCTCATAGTTTGGTGTTTGTGGTGAAAATAACGAAAACCAAGAAAAAAGGCATCCGGTTTTTACCGGATGCCTTTCCACTCAAGCATTTTTTTCAAACTAATTGATGATTTCGTTTCGGGTAGACTCGACATTGGTGATAATATCATCCAATTGTCCCTGTGTGATTCCTACCTCAGAGTCAACTCCTTCATAGCTAAGTTTCATGAAATTAATGAAGGGAAGGACTCTCTGAATGTCCTCATCCTCCTGATACTTCTCGGCAGCTTTTGCTAAAATGTTCACAGTGCTCTTTTGTTCTGCGATGATTTTCATGAGCCGACTGTCATAGTTACTTGATATAGCCAGCTGAGTCGTGATGTACAGTCCTTCAATCCAGCTAGCGGATACGACTAAAAAGCCGATTTTTTCCTGGCCCGTTTTTCCGAGCTGATCGTAGGTGTTGTAGAATGACTCTGAGATAATGAGAATCAAAGAATCCTTGTTGTCCAGGTTTTCTTCCACTCGAGTGACCATATCATCATTGAATACTCCCGGAATCTCAAGACCATCGATGAGGGTCTTAGATGCGTTGAGCAGGTTCAGTGTCTCCTCCTGAGAATTGTATGTACTTGCATAGCTGAGGTCAGCACCGTAGATACCCAGATTCAAAGCCTTAGAGCTTTGAGTTTCGTATTTTTCCACGTTTTCAACAGGATTGGTGATGTTTAGAACGAAGGCGGCCCCAGCCTCCTGCAATAGCTGTGTAACCTGAAAGGAAGTAGGGATAGGGTACTCAAACTCTCGCTTTACCGTTTCTCTTACGTTTGCTGTTGTTACTTTTTCCTCAGATTTTTTTCCACCGCAACCGAGCGTACCTACTGCAATAGCGATCACCAGGGTGTATAATAGGGTTGTTTTCATGTCTTAGTCAATAAGGCTCTAATTAGATTATCAATCCTGAAATTTAGCAGAATGCATTAGAAATGTAAAGCATCGGTCCCAAGAATTTGGACAATAAAAAATCCCGGCCTATAGACCGGGATCAAAGTTTCTTGAAATCATCGAGAATTACTTCTTCCTGATAAAAATAAAGTCGCCCCCTTCATCACCGGTGCTTTGCATCACACCAAACTGAGGAGTGTTCGGACTGTTATTGAGTACCGCAGGCTTAATACTGTAAAACACTTGCTCAGAAGCTATATGATCTTCTTCGTTCGTTTCCAGATGCTTGAGTAAGTATTTCATAAAGACACTTTTGTCCGGAACCTCGGTAAGGGTACCGCTTGTCATGGCCTTTCTACTCGGTAGGTCATAGAGTTTGTTGATCGCCATACTCGCATCCTTAAAGGCCTTACGGGTTTTGAAAATAGACCCCCCAAAACAGGCATCAGTCACCAGTAATGTATGGTGGGACTTGATCTCCCTTACATACTCAGTTACGGCACTGTTTCTCATCCAATCTCTCTTCTTACCTTCTTCGGCATCACTGGGTAGCCAGTAGCCAATCTCAGATTCTTGATCCCAATAACCATGACCCGCATAGAATATCAGCAGGTTGTCATGCTCATTGATTTTGCTACTCAATTCATCCAATTTGTCATAGATTTGGTCACGAGTAGGGTTCTTCAAAAGGATGGTGTTCTGTTCTTCGAATGTGTACTTCTTAGTCAGGACATCGTATAGGGCAGATGCATCGTCGATAGGATTGTCCAGATCCAATATCGCAGGATCCTCATATTCTTCGATACCAATCAGCAACGCATAGTACTTTGAGGTAACCATCGGATCGTCCTCCTGAATGTACTCACGGTATACCTGAAACTCTTTGGTAGTGACCAGTCCATTGCCATCCGTTATCTCAAACTTCAGAAAGTTGTCTCCAACGGTGAGTCCGGCCATCGCAGAAAATATCCCCAATGAGGAAAACTCAACCGGTGCGCCATTAAGCCGGAAATCTTTGATGCCGGCATCGCTACTGACCACACCCTTGATCTCTACGTGCTCTACTACCACTACTTTAAATCCCCGACTATCACCGGCCAGATACTCTGGCGAGATGATTTCAAGTTTGGCTGGGGCATCAGCTATGGCATAATCAATCGGGATCTTCTCTGTGGTGGCAGAAACGCTTTGTGCATGGATCGTACCTATGACGAACAAGCACAAAAGCAATGTTGATACAATTGACTTTTTCATGATTTACTGGATTCTTCCTATAAAATTACCTAAAAAATGCGATTCTCTTATTAAACGTCCTGGAAACCTCGCCAGCCTGCAGTTCAAACTTAAGGATGTAGGTTCCATTTGTGTTCAGTTTCAATTCGTCGTATGTAAACTCAAGCTCCTGATAGTTTTGAGTCAGATTGAGCTCACGGCTCCATTTTGCTTTACCCATTACATCATACATCACGATGCTCAATGTGCCGGATTCCCCTGTCATTGCCACCGGGATCTTAATTCGGTTGTTGAAAGGGTTAGGATAAGGTGTTCCTACTGAATTGGTCGTAAGCTGGATCATATTATGCACTTCATGATCACGTCCAAAGTAGATTTTGAAATCGTGTGTCTCACCCTGCTGAGTGAAAGCATAAGACGTTTCTTCAGCCATATTGATCAGTTGATCACTGGCAAGATCATGCAGGATCAAAGTGTAGCCGTTGGCTCCGATAGTCGCCGGATCCCAGTCGAGAGTCATGGATTCGTTGACAAAGCTGGAGTTCACACTAAAATCCCATGTATGCTGATCCATAACCGGTACCCAGTCGGTGATCCTGCCAGACGCAAAGGTTAATTCAACGAAGTTGCTGAAATGGGGCAGGGGAGTGTACTCAGTAGGGTCTATACCGAGGCTCGCGTCCTGATCCATCCCAAGCGAGGATACATTATAGCTCAAGTCATTGTGATTGACATCCAGATCAAGAGTCCATGCATTCATGCCAGGGATACCCTGAGTAACAGGCCCTGATGCCACTGCGTCGATCGCTCTGGCACTCATGGCACTTACCGGTATATCGAGATCGAGAGGCCCTCCGGACGAATTGTTCACAAATGCGCCTCTATAAGGGAGCATGCTGATGCGATTGTCTTGATAGCTGCCACTTTCCCATGCGTAGAGAAGACTTACGTTAGGGCTTCCGTTGTAAGCAAGCACCTCACTCCAGTTGATAGTGTTCGGATACGGGTTACCGATTAGGTTCCATCCTTCTGACAGGGTGATGCTAAACGGATTGTCCATGCTGGTCTCAACTGCAGTAAGATCCGTGTTGAGGGTGACGGAGGCTTGTTGGGACGACAGGAACCAATAGCCACGGCCTGGATCGAAATTATTGAAACCATTGGTCAGATATTCCTGATAAGTATCCGAAGCAGGATTGTAACGGAACAGGCGGTATTTGTCCTTATTGTCACTGTAGCTTGATAGCTCTGAGATCACATCAGACACCCTAGCGCTTTGGTATGGCAAAGCGAAAATACCATAATCTGCTTCTGTAGTTCCTGTAAAAACACCAACATTTTGCTGGCCGGCTGGAGTGGTAACCTGAATCGTAAGGTAGTCTGTATATGAAACATTACCTGCGATATCCTCAGCCTCTATGCTAAAGAATACACCACTGGCATCAAACAGGTTGTCACTGATTGTGATCTCATATTCATCATTGCCCAAACTAGTCAAAGCGAATGGGCCTGACACCTGATCACCGCCGATCTGGCCACCGTATAGTTCAACCCTCACGACCTCAGTATCATCGGTCACCGTGGCAGTAATGGTCACCCCCCCTGTACCTCTTTCGTAGGTGTCAGGTGCATCGACCACAATCTCAGGGGCAACTGTATCGAAGTTTGCGAGGAAAGCTCCCGTGTTGATATAAAGGTGATTACCGTTTGAGGTCATATCACTAGTATAGACATCTCCATTGCCGTCCGACATTTCATCGTCCATAGGCCAGTAGCCCATAAGACCTCCGGATGTTGAACCAACAGCGCTCGCTGCGTTATTGATGATTTGGCCTTGTGTGCGCGCATGGTTCCAAAGTCTCACGTCATCAATGTAGCCCTCAAAGAATCCTTCCCCTGCAATCAGTTGATCTATTGCCGATTGAGTGGTTGGCGCCTCAAAAGATTCATAAGTTTCAACCATGAGCTGGCCATTAATGTAAAACTTCAGGACATTACCATCAAAAGTGCCAGCTATATGCAACCATCGATCCAAGTAGCTATCATCAATTGGAAACAGCGCACCGTGGTACGATCCTGGCGTACCCTCTGTTACCTGCAAGCCAATCTCAGGAGTTCCAAATTGGTTTTGTAAGCTCATCCTGTAGGCATTAAAAGGATCGGTTTCTGAAATCTTACGTGTAAAGAGAGCCATGAACTCGCCAGTGGTAGGCATTCTCGAGATATTGACCCATGCCTCGATGCTCACTTCAGATAAAGTAGTCCATGCATCGGGGTTATTTGCGTCGTTTGCATCTGCGCTCATTGGTACCTCTACAGATCCGTCAAATTCAAAATAAGGGTTGTCCACCCACTCTGCCGGGTCATATACGTTCACTGTCACAATACTACGTTCCAATGTTAGATCTGTAATGATATTGTTGGTGACAAAACAGGTGTAATCTCCCGCATCACTGTCGGAGGCATCCACGATCGTATAGGTGTCACTATTTGCACCCGAGATGTCCACATTGTTCCTTCTCCATTGGTAATTGTTGTCAGAATGTAGATCCGACACTGTCAGTGTAAGACTGCCACCTCGTGGAACGAAATCAGTTCGTTCATCGTCTAGGGGTCTCTGCGGATCGTAAGTAAAGGCATTCAAGCCTGCATTTGGTACCAGGTCACTGAATGTAAAATAGTTGTCTGATACCGTAAATGCCTGAATGGTACTGGCCCAATCCGCACCTGAAAAATTCGGTAGCTCGGTCAACTGATTGTTGTTCAGGTATAAAAACTCCAGATTTGATAGAAATGCGAAGGTGGAAGGTACCGTTCCCAAGAAATGGTTTCCATCCAGCCACAGATAGGTCAGGTTGGTCAGGTTGCCCAGCTGGGGCGGAATGTCTCCTTCTAACTCATTACCCTGAAAATCCATGGTGATAAGGCTGGAAAGATTGCCAAGCTCGGGTGGGATGGTTCCTGACAAGTCATTGCTGTACAAAACAAGATGTTCCAAATTGCTCAGATTGCCCAGTGAAGCTGGGATTTGGCCAGACAGATTGTTGTTGTCGATGTTTAAACTGATCAGGTTAGACAGATTACCGTAGCTACCCGGTATTGTCCCTGTCAGATTACAATTCCAGGCCTGGAAACGCTGTAGCTGAGATAGATTGCCTATAGCTGGAGGCAGCTCACCGCGCAGGTTGTTGTTTTCCTGTATATAAAAAGTAGTCAGGCTGGACAGGTTTCCTATTTCAACCGGAATTCCTCCGGAAATGTCATTGTTATAGAGTAGCAGCCACTCCAGGTTGCTAAGTGCTCCTATTTCAGGAGGAATTGATCCGTTGACATTGTTTTGACCAAGTTCTAAAGTAACCAGATTACTAAGGTTGCCAATTTCGGATGGAAGACTTCCCGATAATCCATTGTTATCCAAAACGATATTCGTCACCGTACCATTTACGTCTGTGCTGATACCGTACCATGTAGACAAATCGGTCATATTTATACCCCATCCAGTGTTGTCGATCCAGTTGATACCATCAGTGCTATTGTACAATGCCATAAGGGCACTGGCATTGAGAGCTACAGCATCTACCACATTGATGGTCACAGTCCAGCTTTGAGTACTTCCATCGTCATTTACAACAGTATAAACCACAGGATTTGTGAAGTTCTGAGAAGAGACGCCGGACGTTTGAACAACATTTGAAAATCGAAGAGTAGCCCCGTTGGACACCTCAAAGGTTGGGGTCAATGATGTCACGTCTGTATCATCGCTCACGTTGATATCTATAGTCCCGGCAAACGAATCAATCACAGCAGGGCCAATTTGACCAGGAACTGTAAACGATATCACATCAGTAGTAGAGCCAAGTTCACGCTGCATCTGGTAGGCCCATTCGCCTCCGTTGGCAACACTGATATGAACGGTCATATAGGCATAGCCATCGAGCTCTTCATAGCTGTAAACCTCATAGTCTACCTGGCTTTGAACCGGCCCACCTTCAGATTCATAAGCCCCTCCGTTGTATGCATTGGGTTTACCAAAATACGCGCCTTGACCAATTACACTCAAGGTGCTTCCGCTTAAAGAGTAAGAAAAAGTTCCTCCAGACAAAGATTGAAATTCTGATGTGGCATCTACAGCAGGATCACCACATCCCCAATCGCCTCCTCTCCAGGGTTCTAATACCGTTTCATTTTGCAGATCGATGATGAAGGAGCCATCATCAAGGAAAGTAAACGAGTCGTCTTGCTCACAATCGGCTGGTGCAACGGGGTTGAACCACCAGGTTTGTCCGGGATCCCCTGCGGGAAATACCCTTTGAAACCCTCCTGCATTTACTATTGTCCACGATCCGTATAGCTTACTTTCATTGAATGTGCCAATGTCGCCTTGGTTGACTATTAATGTTGGCCAAACCGTACTATTGCCTGCAAGTGATGTAACGGTATAGTCGACTACCTGGGTAAAGTCCTGAGTACTTCCTGAAGATGGACTCACCGAGGCAGACCCGTTGACCTCCACGGTAGGGGATAGTGCCGATAGATCCGTTCCATAGGGCATCATAGCAAAAAGCTGTCGATTGCCATGGTGAATCATTGCGTTTACCTGTCCACTTACGAAGAAATTCGTTACCTGGGCCTGAGTATAGCCTCCCTGAGAATAGAGAGCATTGACTTCATTCGGTGTAAGTGCCCGTTGAAATACCCTGATATCATCCATGTCTCCTACAAAGTTTTCTCCACCCGTTGGCCCAAGTGAACCAATGGACATACTTGTGAAAGTATAAGGGGAAACAGAAGCTCTTGCCACCTCTTCTCCGTTAAGGTAAATTATACCTTGAGCATTATCATGATCGTAAATTGCTACCAGATGGGACCATTGCCCTTCTGGAACTACCACTCCGGTGTTTGGGTATGAGTCTCCCCAGCGAACAACATTGCCATCTCCTTCAGTAATGCCCAAATAAGAACGTTTGGTGTTGCCGTCGTGCCATCCTAAAAACTCCTGAAAATTGGTGCCATCAATTGGCCCATCCCAGTTGAACCAAACGGAAGCACTGAAATTGGCATTTTCTGCCGGTAACAGTGGGGTCGTATAATAGGTAGAACCATCGAAATGCAAAGCAGAGGTTGCGTTGCTAAACCTATCTTCTACAAAGGTAGTGGTGCCCCCGGTGAGTACCGCGATGTTGGTGTTGTCACTGTAGTCATTTAGGTCACCATCAAATGGGTAATAGGCAAGTAAGTCGCCTGATTGACCTATGGTGTAGGTATTGTTAATAATGTCCACCTGAATATTATAAAATCCGGATTCAATGCTGCCATTTCCTCCCAACGGAATGAGCGTGCCGTCGCTGTTTTCTGCACCCCAGTCAAAGGTATCCCAGGTTCTGTTGATTCTTATTTTCCATTCACCATCAAACAGGCCGATGTGTGGAATTTCGTATACTCCGCCACCCAGGTCGTTCATTACGACCTCATTGTCAAAAGACCAACCGGATTCGTCGCCTGTCAAAGCAGAACCAATAAGGGTAATTTCATTTATAGGGTACACCGCGTAATCCAAAGTTTCGCTGTTAACCTCTACACCATAAATTCCCTCTGTATCTACTGTAAGATCGGTTCCGCTTATCTCCAGAATATTGTCACCGTCAGAATCTCCGTACTTTACCGCATCGTCATCTCCCAGTTGGAAGCGGAAAACGTTATTGTATAGGTGAAAAGCACCCACAAATAGGGAAGGAGCTCCAGATGCAGAGGTTCCTGTATCATAAAGATCAAATTCTTCTGTATCATCAGAGCCATTGTTTAAGGCAAAACCTTCGATTTTGACGCTGCTGTCTGCGCAAGTCTCACCAGTGCCTGCAAAGGTACTCAGAGAGCTGGCCCAACTGGTGAACGCAGGATCATCAGGGTCACAAATGTCTGTACCATCATACCTGACAAAATCTAATACGGGCATTGATCCATCATAGAAATAGGAAGGAAGAGGGCCTGTAAGATTTGGGTTTGTGTGGAGTGTGATAAACTCAAGGTTTGACATGCTGCTCAACTTGTTTCCTATTGTACCATCGAAATTGTTGCTTCTGAGCTCTAAAATGGTCATGCCCGTATTGCCACTAAGATCAGGTAAGGGGCCGCTCAATTGAGTATCCATAAAATAGAGATGAGTAAGTGTACTCAAATTTGATAGTGAAGAGGGAACATTTCCTGTGAATGCACAATTGGCAATTCTAAGTCCCCATAGGTTGGTCAGGTTTCCCAGGTTAGCGGGTAAGTTGCCTCCAAGCTGTGGATTGTTTTCAAACTCCAGATATTCCAGGGATGTCAACTGGGTTATTTCGTCAGGAATGAAGCCGTTCAGGTTGTTGTTAAACAGTGCCAGGCTGGTAACATTACCGCCACCGTCAGTACCCACACCATGCCAGTTGGCTAGATCAGGATCTGTGCCCCAGCCCGTATTGTTTGTCCAGTTGTCTCCATCGGTAGCATTGTAGAGAGCCATGAGGGCGTCAAATTCATTGGACATCGTATTTCTAAATACAGAAAAACTATTGTCGCCATAATAAGTAGTTACTATATCGTCTACTCCATTGGCATTTACATCACCTATGGCACTGCCTCTGGCATTCGTGCCTGATCCTATGTCAGCTTTTGAGCCAAACGAAATAGTTCCTGATGAAGTGTTTTGAAAGATTGAGACGGTTCCGGCGTTGTTGTTTGAGGTGATTAAGTCTATTAAACCATCCCCATCTAAATCTCCCGAAGCAACGTATCCCGGGCCAATACCGGTTGCATAATTGGTGATAGTTCCAAGAATGAAGTTTCCAGCTCCCGAGCTTAAATTAGTAAATACCCTTAGGTTGTCAGCCCCGAAAACTGATACTGCTACATCGGGAAAGTTATCATTGTTGAAATCATCAATGACGATACTTCTCGGGTCAGTCCCTGTTGCATAACTGGTAATATCAGTAAAGCTCAGTGAGCCAGCGGTTGAATTGTTTCTGAAAATAGTGATGTTGTTAGAGCCCGCATTTACTACTACCAAATCTGGCACACCATTTTGATCCAAGTCTCCGGCGGCAATTCCGTTAACATTGGTTCCGGCTATTACGTTTACCTGTGTTTCAAATGAAGCAGTTGATCCCGAAGATATGTTGCGATAAATCGCCACCGTAGAGCCAGTGTTGCCGGCAATAGCAACATCAACAAGTCCATCCGTATCAAAGTCTTCCAATGTCAGGTTAACGGAATTAGCCGGTGTAGAGGCAGTGGTTTGGGCAGCAATAAAACTGATGTCTCCGGGTCCGGAAGTAGAGTTTAGAAGTACTGAAAACGAGTTGTCAGGCCAGTTGCTTGTTACGATATCAGGAAGGCCATCGTTATTTATATCGCCAACAGCGACGTTATTTGGATTAGCCGGGACGCCAAAGTTGTTTTGGGCGCTCAACGCCAATGAAGGGTCGGTGCCGGAACTTCGATAGACAGACACATAGGCACTGTTGGCATTGGCAACAACGATATCATTGATGCCGTCATCATCAAAATCCGCAATGGCGGAAGCATTTGGATTTGAACCCGTTCCAAAAGAGAATGTCTCAAAATCGGATGGGGTTATTTGGCCAAGGGCTGATATGCATATGGTCAAAATGAGAGAGGCCGTAACTAAATAATTCTTCATGTCAATGTTTTTTATGCTCATCATGATTCAAGGGTTAGGATTAAAACGGGTTCATTGATGGTGGTCCCGGAGGGAGTGGCAAGTCAGGGTCTCCAACCGGCGGAACATAACATGGTGAGCTAGGGTCTGTTGTATCACAAGGCTCATCTCCTCCGCCACCGCCTGAGGTCAGTAGATAGGCTACAGCACCTACTGCCAGGGCTGTTGGGATGATGATTACGAAGGCTGATGTTTTCTTTTTGATCTGAATGTTGCCTGAGTATACGGCCTTGGATCGATCTTCAGAGGAGGTGAGTTTTACGCTGTAGATTCCTCCCTTGGCTTTTTTGGGTACGTACCAGGTGTATTTCTTGTCGGATATCTTGTCGTCTATGGTAGTCCAGCTGCCTCCTTCTTTGGAGTAATCCAGCTTGTAAGTGTCGTTTTCTTTTCCGCCTTTCCATGCAAGTTGTACGGACTTTCCGGCCTTCACTTTGATTTCCTCTTTGGGCTCAACCATGGTAAGTGGGATGAAAGTCAATGTCGCCACCACACGAAAATCAACATCTCCTTTAAAACCTGAGAAAGTCTTTTTGGCATCTATTATATAAGTCATCGCCAGACCGGGAAACACATCCTTGGATTTTCCTTTCTTAAATTCCAGTGGAGTGGTGTAGTTGTCATGCGAGGAGAAAATCTGAACGTCATACAGCTCCTGAGGACTCACAGCCGACCTGAGGTCAAATCGTATGATTACGTCATCTTCGGACTTGCTGACCGTTAAATTTTTGATTTGCTGGCCAAACGCAAGTTGTGAAACAAAGCACAATGCGATCATTGCCATGGATCGATAAAATAGCCTGCGGCTAAATGATGATTTTCCTACCATTTGGTACTTCTTTGGTGTATAGTAAATGTGTGATGAAAGCTGGCTGGATTTCCCCATTATAGGAAAAAATCAACAAACTTTCAAATAGTACAATTATCAGAAGCTAAAGTATTCAAAAATTAGCTGAAATGCTGAGGAACTAGATCAATTGAAAGGTAAAATCGATGACTCGATCAATGTGAGATTTGCACAGACGACAATCGACATAATCAGGACGAGCGACTATATATAGGAATCATTCAGCTTGAATGTATATCCCAAAGTCCGTCAACGGTGTACTCTGAACCTTCAAAGCAAAAGAAATCCCCTTTGACGTACCGGTATTGCTGACCGATTGTATCAAATAGTTTTATATCCTCATCTAGCAATGCAATGTCTGCTGCCTCGAGGTTTTGCAGCAGGCGCTCTTCATTAGAAGATTTAGGGATAGCTACATGCCCGCGATTGATCGACCAGGCGAGCAACGCCTGAGCAGGAGTGATGCTGTGTTTTTGCCCTACATCTTGCACTACCGGCAGGTTGAATAGATCCGGTTCGTCATGCGCTTTCATTTTGGGATGACGATCTCTGCTGCCCAGGGGAGAGTAGGCGGTCATGAGGATTTTATGTTCGTTGCAATACTCGCGCAACTCATTTTGTGGCAGGAGCGGGTGCAACTCGACCTGGTTCATTTCAACTTTGATGTTGGCATGTTCATTGACAGCTTCCAGGTTGGGGATGCTGAAATTGCTCACGCCAATGTGCCTGGCAAGTCCTGTCTCTACGCATTCCTCCATTCCCTTCCAGGTTTCCGTCAAGGGAATTTTCTGTAGGCTAACCATATCCTCGGCTGATGTAGGAATTTTGATCCTTTTCTTTTGTGCTACCGGCCAGTGGATAAGGAAGAGATCGACGTACATCAGCTCAAGATCCTGCAAAGAGTGCTTCAATGCCAGCGTCACGTCTTCGGCCTTATGATGTGTATTCCAAAGTTTGGTGGTGATGAAAAGCTCCTCACGGTTTACTTCGCCCATCATGATCGCATCCTGGATGGCTGCGCCTATCTCGCGTTCGTTATCGTAGATATAGGCACAATCAAAATGCCGGTATCCCAGCTGGATGGCCTTGCGGACGGTTGTGTAAGCCTGACCTTTTTCTGCTTTCCAGGTACCCAGGCCTAAGGCAGGGATTGGGTCTCCGTTTTTAAAAGTCCGGTAGATCATAGCTGTTTGATGCGTGTTAGCTCTCGTAAAGTCTCAATACAAAAGAGACAAAAAAGCCTGAACTTAATCAGGCTCTATCTTATTTCATTATGCAATCGCTTTGGCAATGGTCTCTCCAATGTCTGCAGGAGAATTGACCACATGCAAGCCACATTCTGCCATGATTTTCATCTTGGCTTCCGCTGTATCATCAGCTCCTCCGATGATCGCTCCGGCATGTCCCATTCGCTTACCCTTTGGAGCGGTCTGTCCAGCGATGAACCCAACGACGGGTTTTGGATTGCCTTGCTCTTTGATCCATCGTGCGGCCTCAGCTTCGTAGTTTCCGCCGATCTCACCGATCATAACGATGGCATCAGTTTCAGGGTCATTCATCAATAGCTCCACTGCTTGTTTGGTAGAGGTGCCGATGATGGGGTCGCCACCGATTCCAATGGCTGTAGAAATACCCAAGCCTGCTTTTACCACCTGGTCGGCTGCTTCGTATGTAAGTGTACCTGACTTGGATACGATGCCCACTTTGCCTGCTTTGAATACAAAGCCCGGCATGATACCCACCTTAGCCTCACCTGGAGTGATAACACCCGGGCAGTTAGGCCCGATCAACGTGACGTCTTTGTTCTTGATGTATTCTTTCGCAGCGATCATGTCCTTTACAGGGATGCCCTCTGTAATGGTAATGATCACCTTGATGCCCGCCTCAGCAGCTTCCATGATAGCATCCGCAGCGAATGCCGGTGGTACAAATATGATGGATACATTGGCTTGAGCCTGTTCTACGGCTTCTTTCACTGTGTTGAATACAGGTCGGTCGAGGTGAGTCTGGCCACCCTTGCCAGGAGTTACGCCACCTACGACATTGCTGCCATATTCGATCATTTGAGACGCATGGAATGTCCCTTCCGATCCTGTGAAACCCTGAACAATTATTTTGGAATCTTTATTTACAAGTACACTCATTGATTTTTTAGAAAATTTCTGCAAAAATAGAATAATCTATCGCATACGCAAGGCACCTACGTAGTGATAAAAACCACATTTATTACCCATGTTTTTACCCTTTCCTTAAATAGCGAATTTCGCATCATGAAAAAGCTTTAAAACTACGTAGTGTTATCAAGCTGTGAATTTTTGCCCCTCAGCGAAAAGTAGACACCAAAATATTGGTATCAGATGCATTGATGGGGAGAATTACTATCTTGGTGGCCATTCACTAATCCATATTATATGCTACTACAAACGATCGACTGGGTCATCATTGCTATTTTCTTCATGATTGTGCTGGGTATTGGCTGGGCTGCTTCTCGCTCGGCAGGTAAAAGTTCAGCGGAGTTTTTTCTCGGAGGTCGTGGGATGCCGTGGTGGCTGCTGGGTATCTCTATGGTGGCATGTACCTTTAGTGCGGATACCCCAAATCTGGTGACAGGGTTTGTTCGGGAAAATGGCGTAGTAAAAAACTGGGCCTGGTGGGCTTTTCTGATTACCGGGATGGTTACTGTATTTATTTATGCCCGGCTTTGGAGGAAATCTGCCGTAACCACCGACCTGGAGTTCTATGAAATCCGATACGGAGGAAAGCTTGCATCATTCCTCAGGGGGTTCCGCTCATTGTACTTAGGCGTATTTTTCAATTGCATCATCATGGGTACCGTTACACTGGCGGCCATCAAGATCGGAGGGGTGATGCTTGGGTTACAGCCTTGGGTAGTTGTGGTGGGAGCTTCCATTGTGGTGGTGATATACTCCGCTTTGGGCGGAATCAAAGGTGTGGTCTGGGCGGACTTTTTTCAATACGGCATCGCGATGTTTGGGGCGGTGCTTGCTGCCTATGTGGCTGTGAGTCAACCGGAGGTTGGTAGTCTCAAAAACTTATTCAGTCATCCCGATGTTCAAAGCAAACTCGATGTGATGCCCGACTTTTCCGACCCTTCGATGTGGGTGCCGCTGCTGTTGTTTCCAGTTGCTGTGCAATGGTGGGCTGTTTGGTATCCGGGGGCAGAACCAGGTGGTGGAGGCTACATCGCACAGCGCATGCTCTCCGCCAAGGATGAGAAAAATGCTGTGGGAGCTACCTTACTTTTCAACTTTGCTCATTATGCCCTCAGACCCTGGCCCTGGATCATTGTGGCCTTGGCCTCCATGATTATTTATCCGGATATGGCATCTATCAAGGCTGAGTTTCCGAACATAGACCCAACCTATCTGAAGGACGATATTGCGTACCCGGTGATGCTGTCAAAGCTCGGTTCAGGTTGGCTTGGGTTGGTGGTAGCGTCGATCATTGCAGCGTATATGTCGACTATCGGGACACACCTCAACTGGGGCTCCTCATATGTGGTGAATGATTTTTACAAACGCTTTGCAAAGCCCGATGCCTCTGAAAAGGAAATGGTAGCCTTTGGGCGGATCACTACCGTGGTGCTGATGATATTGGCCGGGGTATTGTCGCTTACAGTACTTGATAATGCAACGGATGCATTCAATATCCTGCTGCTTTCAGGCGCTGGAACCGGGGCGATATATCTGCTACGCTGGTTTTGGTGGCGGATCAATGCTCTCACTGAGATCGTAGCGATGATCGTGGCTACTATACTGGCTGTCATCTTGGCGTTGGTAGTAGAAGACGCTACTGTAGCTACCGCATACCTTGACGGCATGACCATGAAGATACTGATCACAACAGGAGTGGTGACTGTGGTGTGGTTGGGTACTGCGTTGCTTACACCTCCGGAAGAGGACGAAGTGCTGCGAAAGTTCTACAAGCTGACCCAGCCCGGAGGTCCGGGATGGAAAAAGGTGGTGGAAAAAGCCGCTGCTGAAGGAGAGCCTTGTGATGAGGGTAGAGGAGTGGCCTGGCAAATGCCCCGACAGGTGCTTCTGATATTCATTGGATGCGCTGTGATCTACAGCTCTCTTTTTGCCATTGGAGGGTTCGTTTACGGGCAATTGATGCAGGCAGGCATTCTGAGCGGTGTGGCCGTGATCGGAACTTACTTTTTGTTTAGGGTGTTGAACAAACTGGAATTGAAATAGTCTAATGAAATTAGTTTAAGCCGTCTTGATGCATAACAAGACGGCTTTTTTGCACCCTGTGTTTGCTAAAAACAGCGAATTGTGCTAGATTTTCTTATCATCAACATCCATAACATCATGGGAAAAGGAGATATAAAATCCAGAAGAGGAAAACTAGCAAATAAGTCATTCGGCGTACGCCGCCCGCACAAACCGAAAAAGGCTGAACCCGTACCGGTCAAGAAGAAAACCAAAGCAAAAAAGTAGGCTGTCGCTTGCCTTGGGGCAGGGGAGTTAGAGCTACTAGTGCCGACATGAGTATTAAATAAACAAAAATTCGCTTCGCCTGCTTATCCAATTGAATCTCACCTTAATTTAGCGATTCGTAATATTGTGCTATGAAAACAATACGTCTCGCTCTTCTACTTATGTTACTGGCCGGTTCGGTGGGTTCGTTTGCGCAAAGCAAATTGTACGTAGGAGTCAATGGAGGCTATACGGCTGCTACAGCTGACCTATTTCATTCGGTCAATGCATACAATTGGGAGAATGGATTTATTGGGGGATTCCAGGGAGGTCTGGTGGTTATGAATTTTTTTGTAGAGCACCTGGGTTTTCAATCGGGGCTCACCTATGTTCAAAAAGGCTGGCGGCAAAAATTTGATGACGATGTGCCAGACCATATCACCAATCTCGATTACATAGAGTTGCCCATGATGGCCCATCTGTATTCCGGAAAGGGTAATTTTCACTTATATATAAATGGAGGTATCTATTTTGAATATATGGTGAATTCAAGAGTAGATCCGGCTCCCACACCAGAAGAAATTGGTGGCTATGACTTTTATCTTTTCGACGAAGACCGGGATAATAAATACGGATATGGTTTCAAAGTGGGTGGAGGAGTATATTTTGATTTTCCCTTTGGTACGATCATGGCCGAGGGAAGTGGTAGCTATAGTCTTAGCCGGGTATTCGACTATGATCGATTAAGCACGGGCATCCCAAATCTTTCCAATAAAATCAATGCAGCGGTGACCCTGGGCTATCTCATGAGGTTTGGATCATTCAGCAAGGACTAGTCTAGTCTGTAAACTTAGAGATAAACTGGTAGGCCCTCTCGTCCATCCAGCTATGCTTCCGGCCCCTGAGCCGAAACCCCACGTGCCCACCACATCTCGGTGTTTCTAAAAATAGGTATTGATGGTCTTTGCAGATTTCGTAGGGGTAGCACATCTCGCCCAGCATCGGGTCATTGAGTGCATTGACGATGAGTGAGGGCACCTTGATGCTGCCATAGTGCAGGTCAGAAGTGCTGGTCTTATAAAAATGTCGTGCATTTCTAAAACCATGGAGCGGGGCAGTGTACCGTTCGTCAAACTGCCCAAAGGAAACAATTTTGTCGATATCGGTAATGTCTACCTGATCAGGAAACTGCTCATGCTTCCTCTTGATCTTTTCTATCATTTTCCTTAAGAATCGCTTTCTGTAAAAGGCATTCTCCCCACTGGTGAGTTGCAAGGCGCTATCCCAAAGGTTGCATGGTACACTGAAAGTTGCCGCAGCAACAACGTGCTTGGGCGTATTGTAGCTGCTCTCTCCAAGGTATTTGAGGGTGGTGCTACCACCCATTGAGAACCCGATCAACGCAATTTTTTTATAGCGACGTGTATCGATCGCATATTGTATCACCGTCTCCAGATCATCGGTCACTCCGTGATGGTAAAGCCTTAGCTGACGGTTCATCTCACCACTGCACGATCGGTAGTTCCAGGCCAGCACATCAAACCCCCTCTCATGAAAATAGGTGGCCATACTCTGCATGTAGCTTCTGTCAGTGCTACCTTCCAGTCCATGGGATAAGATTACTAGTTTTTCGCTTTTAGCGAAAAGCCAGTCGAGATCCAAAAAATCGTCATCGGATGTGTCGATTCTTTCTCGTTGGTATTGCACTACAAATTTCCTCGGAAAGAAGGTAGGGATCATGGTCTCAAGGTGACCGTTTCTCAACCAATGTAAGGCATCTCCATAGGCAGAAAAATTAATGTTAGGCATTTACGGGATTTAATTTTCTCAGGATTATAAAAGTAGAGAATGCCTTCCTACTTTTGGCCAAAAATAGAAATATTATGGCTGATTATGTGCTCGGAGTAGATATTGGAGGTACCAATACGAAGTTTGGGATTGTAGAGTCCAACGGTAATATCATCAAAGAGGGATCTTTTACCACGGGTGTAGATGGTACAGTCGATGAGTTCTTTGATCGATTAGAAGAAAACCTCGGAGAATACGCCCATCACTCAGACATCATAGCCGCAGGTGTAGGTGCTCCCAATGCCAATTACTATAAAGGAACAATTGAGCACTCGCCTAATATTCACTGGGGAGAAATCGTACCATTTGCTGAGAAGTTTAAGGCCAAGTTCAACAAGCCCATATACATGACCAATGACGCCAATGCAGCCGCGATGGGCGAGATGATCTTCGGAGGAGGCAGAGGAATGAAAAACTTTGTCATCTTCACCCTGGGTACAGGATTGGGCAGTGGCTTTGTGGTGGATGGCAAGCTCGTGTACGGACATACCGGGTATGCAGGTGAGGTTGGCCACGTGACGGTCAATCCCAACGGTAGGTATTGTCAATGCGGAAAGCGAGGCTGCCTGGAGACCTACGTGTCAGCCACCGGGATCAAAAGAACGGCTTTTAAGTTGATGGCCGATTACCCACAGCCGAGTGAATTAAAAGGCTACAGCTATGATGATCTCACGGCTAAGAGAATTACCGAAGCTGCTTTGAATAACGATTTTTTGGCGATTAAGGCGTTTGAGTATACAGGCAAAATGCTCGGCCAGGCATTGGCTGATACGGTGGTGCATACCAGCCCTGAGGCCATTTTCTTGTTTGGTGGATTAGTCCATGCAGGCGACTTACTGCTCAAGCCTGCCAAGCAGCATATGGAAGAAAATATCTTTGCCATGTTTAGAAACACCACCAAGGTGATCCCCTCCGAACTCATGGATAAGAATGCTGCTGTATTGGGTGCCTCGGCTTTGGCCTGGGCAGAATTTGGAGATTAATGAATATTGACCTTTCGTGGCGTAATTTTTGCTTATGGCTTTCCAAATCAAATAAAAGCTGAATGAAGGTCTGCGCGGTAGGGGTACTTATTACAATCTTGAATTTTTCGGTGTTTGCCCAGGTGGTATCTGTGTATGATCAGGCCACAGGTGAGCCTATAGCCGATGCTACAGTATTTCTTTCGCCATCAGAGCGATACTTTATCACCGACGCACAAGGCCAGGTTCGTATTGTGACCATAGGAGAGGATGAATCAGTCACAGTATCTCACTCTGCCTACCAGTCGATGAAAGTGCCGGCGAGTTTACTGGCCAATGCACATTGGACGCTATACCTCGCCGATAAGGTAGTGCAGGTAGAGGAGGTGGTCGTCTCAGCGAACAAATGGAAGCAGCATCGTACCATTGTGCCAAATCAGGTAGTCAAGGTTGCGGCAAGAGATATAGCCTACAAAAATCCTCAGACAAGCGCAGACTTACTGGCAAGTACCGGTCAGGTCTTTGTACAAAAAAGCCAAATGGGAGGAGGAAGCCCGATGCTCCGGGGCTTTGGCGCAAGCTCAGTGCTGATCATGCTCGATGGAATCCGAATTAACAATGCCATCTATCGCAGTGGCAACCTCCAAAATGTGATCACCATAGACCCCACGATGCTATCCTCTACAGAGGTCTTTTATGGGCCGGGGAGTACCTTGTATGGCAGTGATGCTCTGGGAGGTGTTTTGAGCTTTCAGACGCTCAGTCAATATTATCCCGACTCAGAATCTCTACAGGTAAAGGGCTCGGCTTTTTTGCGGTATGCCTCTGCCAATCATGAGAATACTTTTGGGCTAAACCTGAAAATTGGGAATAAGCGGTTCAGCAACATCACCTCTCTTTCATTTAGTGACTTTAGTGATTTAAGATCCGGGTCATTGTATCCAAAAGAAGATCCTGATTTTGGAAAAAGGACTGAATATGTCGTGCGCATAGGGGAGTCTGATGTCATCGTGCCCAATAGCGATCCTCAGGTTCAGCGTTTTTCAGGCTATCGACAATTCAATGTTATGAACAAAATGTCGTATCGCTTGGGGGATAAGTCGGAGTTTTCGTATCTCATGTATTATACCAATACCTCCAACATCCCAAGATATGACCGACTGACCGAGCGCGACGAAAATGGAGTACTTAAGAATGCGCAGTGGTACTACGGTCCTCAGTTTCTGCTGCTCAATGCTTTTTCGTTTACGAGTTACACGTCCAACCCTGCTTTTGATCAAGCAAGGATCACACTCTCCAATCAAATGGTGGACGAGTCACGTGTTGACCGAAGATATCAGAGTGACTCTTTACGGTCACGCCTGGAGAATGTAGACGTATACGCTCTCAATATGGACTTGGAGAAGGACATCTCAGATAAGTCTACCCTGTACTACGGAGGCGAATATCTGATCAACCATGTTACTTCGACTGCCGAAGGGATAAACATTGTGAAAAGAGAGACCTATGATATTCCTTCCCGGTACCCGGGTGGGGGTAGTCAGTATACTTCAGGTGCTTTTTATACTTCACTGAATCATCGTTTCAGCGAGAAGCTCTCCCTGGATGCAGGTCTTAGATATACTTACATCACGCTTGATGAGACCTTTTCGGGAGCGGAAGTGTATGAGTTGCCTTATAATACGCTCAGCCAGGAGAATGGCGCTTTGAGCGGAAAAGCCGGACTGACCATTCGTCCCCTGGAAAACTTAAGGTGGAATGTCCTCTTTTCATCCGGGTTTAGGGCCCCCAACGTTGATGATATGGGGAAGGTTTTTGATAGCGGGGATGTAGTGGTCATACCCAATGAAGACCTTAAGCCTGAATACAGTTTCAACTATGAGACTGGGCTCGAGTGGAAGATAAAAAAGAGGCTCAGGCTGTCCGGTGTATTCTACTACTCGGATTTAAAAGACGCTATGGTAAGACGGGATAATCCTGCTGATACCATCGGCTATGATTTCCAACCTTACCCCACAGCCTCCCTGGTCAATGCCGGTGAGGCATACATCTATGGCTATTCGCTGGGGATGGATTGGATGTTTACAGATCAGTTTGCCCTCCAGGCAAGAATCAATGACAGCTTTGGACGAGACGAAGTGGACGATGTGCCTCTCCGGCATACGCATCCCTTCTTTGGGAAAGTGGGGATGAAATACCAAACAGGAAAATTGAAGGCCGAACTCTGGTCAGATTTCCAGGGGAAGCGCGGGCTGGATGATCTGGCACCTTCAGAGCTGGATAAGCTGTACCTCTACTCAAGTGAAGGAGCCCTGGCCTGGTGGACCTTAAATCTCCGATCTGCCTATTACTTCAATGAGCACATCAGTATCACGGCTGCCCTGGAAAACATCCTGGATAAGCACTACCGCACCTACTCCTCTGGCATCAGTGCACCGGGCATCAACGGCGTGCTGAGTGCCCGGTATCAGTTTTGATCAGAAGTGGTAGTTGACAGAGAAACTAAATGAGTTTATGACATTCATGTTAAAACCAAACACCTTGTAATCTAAATAGTAATCCTCTGATTCATTTTCAGTATTCGCGAAAGTATAGTATGGGTTGACCCGGATTAGATTGGCTGACAATGACAGTTTGTTCAAAATGAAATAGTAGATACCAAAGCCAGCTGAAAGACCCAGCGTATTCGTGTTTCTTAATTCGCTATCCCCGGTTTCACGTTTTGTTTCGTGTTTGGCTAGCTGATAGTAAAAATCTGAGCACAGGTAACCTCCGAATTTTTCATTTATCGGGAAGTATTTTCTGGCGAAGAGTCTAGTTGATAAATTATGCGTGGTTCGCAGCCATTCGCTCGGCAGTTGATTTGGGTCAGTATACGCATACGAGTTTAGACCCTCATTGTATGAATATCCCAAGCCAAGGCCAATAGCGAAATTGTCCGCCATGAACTTTCCATAATATGCAGTGGTCGAATAATAGCGGTTTTCATTTGTTTGAAGATAATCCTCATTTTCGCTTTCTGAGTTGCTCAAGTTTATGCCAAGTGTACCTGTCAAAATATTACTCCCTTTCGAGAGATATTCCTGACCCAGCGAAGAGTGAATAGAGAAAACCACCAGTACGATGGCCAAAGTAGATGTTTTCATGTTTATAAAGTTTGGTTTTGAAAACATCAGTAAACCAAGGATCATGCCATAAGGCAAAATCCTTTTAAAATTCACTTACTAGAAGATGCTCTTGCAGCGCCCTGTTATTATCGGATCAATTCCTCAATCTCTTTTTTCATTTCGCTGAGATCGATTTGGCCGTCTAGCTCGTCCAGGGTTTTGGCTACTTCCTTGAGTTTGTTTTGGTATTTGTCGTTTTGGGGGTGATAGGGTTGAGCGTTGAGTGTATCGATGATGTCCTCGACTTTTTTGATGATCTCGCGGCTGTCGTCATGCACATAGGCTTCTACAAACTTGTTGAAAATGTAATCGATCGCTTCCTCGTTAGGGTGGATCTGGTCTTTTTCATAAAACCGGTAATCTCTCAGATCACTCAATAAGAACTCATAGGCGGGGAAGTACTTTACATAAGGAAACTCACTCAATATCTCGTGACACGCCATTCTTAGGATGGATTTACTCACGGCGTTCAGTGTGATGGAGTCGCCCGTGTGCATTACAGGGCTTACGACGAGTATGATGTTTTTCACATGGTTGAGCCGTCCGTAGATCTTTCTGAACCCTTCAATGATCTGCTTGGTGGAAAGGAGGGTTTTGTTGAACTCGGTAAGCGGTTCTTTGTGGCAGTTGGCGACGTAGTTTTTTTTGTCTTCGTGCTTGAAGGCATAAGCTGTACCCAGGGTCAGGATCAGAAAGTCCGTCTTCATCAATGAATTGTGTGTATCAGTGACCAGGGTGTTGAGCTTTTTAACGAGTCCTTTCTTGGAGTCAGATTTCCAAACAGGGTGGAAATTGAGATGGTTCCATGTACCGTTATTTTCCACGATCAGATTTTCGTCGATGGGGTTTCCTGTAAGGGCAGAGTCAACCGCATCGAATATAGAGATCGGGTTGTAAATTTTGCCATAGGGATTGCTGTTGACCTGGAAGTGGTACTTCTTGAAGTGGTCGGCAAACAGGTCGCTAAAGCCTGATCCGACGGACATGATTTTGGAGCTGTATTCGATTTTGTCTGGGTTGTTTTGGATGTGGAGTTCGGTACGGAAGTTTGTCATCATTCAATTTTTAATTCTGTAAGAAATATAATCTAAACTACTGGATATATGAAGCTGAACTTTCGTGATTAATCAATAAAATTTTAATATATAAGAAAATTAAATATATTTGTTTTTATATATTCTTGAATGAAAGTATGAAATCAAAGGAATTCATAAAGGGTACGATCAAAACTATAGTGCTCAAGCTTCTCAATGAGCAGAAGAAAATGTATGGCTATGAGATCAGTCAGAGGGTCAAGGAATTGTCTTCGGGAGAGATAGAGCTGACCTATGGCGCACTGTATCCGATACTGTACAAGTTGGAAAGCGAGGGTGAGTTGGTTACAGAATCAGAAATAGTAGATGGAAGGGTGAGGAAATATTACTCGTTGACCAAGCAAGGAACCGAGACCGCCAAAGTGAAGGTCGCTGAGTTGGATCGCTTTGCCGATTTGATAAAGATCATCATGTCTCCCGCACCAAATCTCAAGCTATGGGGCAGTTGAACGATAATCAAATCCGGAAAATCGAAGGTTATCTACAAGCTGAGGGTTTAACCTTCAGTCCGCTAAAAGACGAGTTGCTGGATCATATCCTTTCAGATCTTGAGATCAGGGTCGGAGAGGGGCAGGAGTTTGAATCTGCATGGGAAACGGTCAAAAAAGAAATTCCCACCAATCATTTAAAACACATAGAAATAGAAACCATGGAAACATTTAATTCAAAATTCAACTTAACGAGAATCCTAATAGGCATGTCCGGGGCTACTTTGATCATAGGGGCTTTGCTTAAACTCTTTCACTTACCGGGAGCAGGAATTATGCTAATATCTTTCCTTGCACTGGTATCACTGACCCTACTGCACGAATCGACACGGAGCATCTTTACTTATCGGGAAAGCAAAGGGCGATGGATGCTTATTTCAATCACATTATCCGTGATCGCCTTTATCGCTTCGTTGTGCTTCAAAATTTTGCACCTACCCGGAGTAAATGAACTTGCGCATTTCTCTGTTCTCTCGATAGCCATCATGTTTCCTCTGGCATCAATATATTTCTATAACTCAAAACAAAAGTTGAAAGATCATCTGCTCATCATTCTGGCCGAGAGAAATAGAAAAGTACTGGAAACAGCCTCAGTGATTCTTCTAGGTTTTGGTTTGTTGTTCTATTACTCATCTGGGCCGGAGGGAAAGACCCAATTTATGGGTGTCATTTTTATGGTTTTTACAGTAATCATCACCGGACTTTTTGTGTACATGAAGAGTTGGCTGTACTTCGTAAACATGAATGATACCCAGCGCAAAGGAGTTGGGTTATTGCTGCTCATTTCCTCAGTGACTGCAATGGTCATGTTTATCTTGCCTGCCTGGGGTCAAGGCATGGATCATATCCTCCGAAATTTACTAGCCTATGGAGCTTTCATTATTTTCACCCTGATAGTAATCGTTCACTATCTTAAGTATTCCGATTCTCCTGGCAGAAGAGTATTAGCTCCCCTGAGTTCCTTTTTGCTGTTTTACCCCTTCTTTAGGTTAGGCGCTAATTTGGAGTGGTTCGAAGGATTTTTGACGGTCTATGCCACCAATTATTATTCAATCCTGGGGCAAATCGTATTTCTATGCGTTTTGCTCATTGTGTATAGAAAGGAACCTCTTTTTAAGGCGCAGGCCATTATTATTATTGCCTCTAACTTGATCATAATGTAATAGCATCAATCATCAATTTATTATTGGGTCTCTTGACATTACTTAGCTTAAACCCTCTTTTTCATTGATTGTAAGCTTGTGTGATTAAAACTGGACAAACTCTTTCCCTGGCATTTTCAGATTCTTGGCTGGGTAATGATACCAGGTGGGATCATGGGAGCCATAGCCAACCCGTCGGCCGGGGTTATCTTTTTCTTGCTGGGATTCCTATTTGTTTCCGCTCACGAGGGGATTGAGATTGACGAGGCGGGACAGAAGTACAGAAAATATAATTCCTTACTATTCCTCAAAACAGGAGGATGGAAGAAGTATGATCAATTCTTGAAAATATTTGTCAATCCTGTCAAAACGAGCCAGGAAATCTATACACGTGTCAATACCACATCGACCATTCGCAATGTCGAACTAAAGGCTTATCTGAAAAAGTCTGATGACGAAAAGATTTACCTGATGAGCCACAAAAACAAGGTGAAGCTCTTTGATCGCCTGCTTCCACTTTCCAAATATTTAGAACTCGAGATTGTGGACAATTCTATTTAGCCCTCCAGTAGCGTATAGCACCTGTTGGCAATCTCGTACTCCTCATCTGTCGGAACCACCAGGATTTTGGTTTTGCCTTTTTGAATTTCCTTGATACCATCAACCTTAGAATCGTTTTTCACTGAATCAAGGGAAATGCCGAAGAACTCAAGATCCTCGCATACCCTCGCCCGGGTGCGGGCATCGTTTTCGCCTACACCTGCTGTGAAGACAATGGCGTCCAGACCGTTCATGATCGCCGTGTACATCCCGATGTATTTTTTGATACGATAAGCATAGATATCTAAGGCTAGTACTGCATCCTGATCCCCATCCTCAGCCATTTGATTGACCTTTCGCATGTCGTTTTCTCCGGTCAGACCTTTGAGGCCGCTTTGTTTGTTGAGAATATTTTTGATCTCCAGAATGTTGTAGCCATTTTCCTCCAGGAAGAATATCACGGATGGATCTATATCGCCCGAACGTGTTCCCATGACGAGTCCACCCAAGGGTCCCATACCCATAGAAGTGTCTACGCATTTTCCGTTTTTCACAGCCGCCATGCTACATCCATTACCTAAGTGAATCGTAATGATCCTGCTCTCTTGTCCGTCGAGCCCAAGGTGGGTTCTGGCTTCTCTCGAAACGTATCGGTGAGAGGTGCCATGGAAACCATAGCGTCGAATGCCAAACTTTTCATACAGCGCTTTAGGGATCGGCATTCTGTAAGCTTTGGGTGGCATGGTGGATGGGAAGGCAGTATCAAAGACGGCAATCTGCTTGGCCGTAGAAAAAACGGACTCAGCAACCTCGATTCCCTGGTAGTTGGCGGGATTGTGCAAAGGCGCCAGTGAGAAAAGCTCCTGTATTTTTTTCTTCACATCCCGATTGATCAATGTAGTGGCTTGAAAAGCTTCCCCACCATGTACGACCCTGTGACCTACGCATTTGATATCATCTGGTGAATCGATAGGGCCCTGGTCGCCAGTTAGGCATTCCGCGACTTTTTCCAAGGCAGCCTGATGATTGACGAAATCTTCATCGATTTCAATTTTCTTGTCACCAAAAGTCTGTTTGAGGTTGCCTCCGGTTTCGCCAATCTTGTCCACCTGACCGTGGCAAATGGATTTGCCCTCAGGCATTTCGAATAGTTGATATTTGACAGACGAGCTGCCCGAATTAAGAACAAGAATTTTCATGATTTGATTAGTTGTTTTGTGCCTGAATGGCAGTAATGATTACTGTATTGATGATGTCCTCGACCGTACATCCGCGGCTAAGGTCATTTACGGGCTTGTTCAGTCCTTGAAGCACAGGACCGATTGCGATGGCACCTGTTTCCCTCTGAACGGCCTTGTATGTATTGTTGCCTGTATTCAGATCCGGGAAGATCAATACGGTTGCCTGTCCGGCCACCTTGGAGTCCGGCATTTTTTGCTTTCCAACCTCCGGGTCTACGGCTGCATCGTATTGGATCGGGCCTTCTACCAATAAATCAGGGTTAGTGGCTTTTACGATTTCTGTTGCTTTTCGGACCTTTTCTACTTCTTCGCCCTTTCCGGAGGCGCCGGATGAGTAGGAGAGCATAGCTACCTTAGGCTCTACGCCAAACGCTTTGGCTGTCTCTGCTGATGAAATGGCAATTTCTGCCAGTTGCTCCGCTGTTGGGTTTGGATTGACGGCACAGTCTCCATACACCAACACCCGATCTTCAAGACACATGAAAAAGACTGAAGACACCACATTGATCCCGGGTTTGGTTTTAACAAACTGAAGGGCTGGTCTGATGGTATGTTGTGTCGTGTTGATCGCACCTGAGACCATTCCGTCTGCATGCTTTTGATGAACCATCATGGTGCCATAGTAGGATACATCACTCATCAAATCCTTAGCTACTTGCTCTGTCATCCCTTTGTGCTTTCTCGCTTCCAGGAGAGTTGAATAGTACGGTTTGTAGTTTTTAGATTCGAATGGTGCTACGATATTTACTTTCTCTAGGTCAATTCTAAGCGCATTGTCTTTGATCTTTTTGACGATCGCTTCAGGGTCATTGTACAGCAAGGTGATGTCCACCACATCCATATCCATGAGCTGCTCTGTGGCTTTGAGAATTCTGATGTCATTGCCTTCAGGGAGGACGATGTGCATTTTCTTCTTTTTAGCCGTAGAGAGAAGGTTGTATTTAAACATCTTTGGTGTCATGCCTTTCGGATGGAAGGTGACAATTCGATCCTCCAGATTGGTGGCATCTATTTTTTCATGGAAGTACTGCAGCGCTAATTCAATCTTCATTGGATTATCCTCACGCAGGTTAGACTTCACGTTGCTAAGGTTTACTGCCGTATGAAAGGTGTTAGGCTGTACCTTAAGGATGGGTACATTGTCAGGTAGCCCCTGCAGCAAGCGATAGACGCTGGGAGCCATATCGAACCCCCCTGTAAGCACAATACAAGAGATTTTTGGATAACTCTCAGATCGGTTGGCCTGCAGGCTACCCAATACGATTTCACTGCGATCGCCACTTACGATCACGGCACAGTTCTCGGTTATCTTGTCCAGGTAATTGGCCAGAGACATACCCGCAACAGAAAATCTGTATACAAGGTTTTTAGCCAGGTAGTTTTTGCCAAAAAGGACTTCTGCTTCCAACTGCTCCACAATCTCCGCCACGCTTGGGCTTGATAGAAGGATGTTGTCGGGAATGACGGTCAGCTCTTTTTGCTTGCCTGTGCCGCCAAGCTTTTGACGCAATGCTTTTTTGTATTCATCCTCTCGTTCGGGGTCCACGCGGTTGAGTATGGCACCGATTACCTCGCATTCTTCCTCTAAAAATGAATCAAGTGCAAATTTTAATTCGTCTGCAGCTACCGCGGCTTCTTTGTTTTTTCCAGTACCCACTAGCAAGACGGGTGTACCGAGATTCCTGGCAATTGCAGCATTAAGTTCAAACTCAAACGCCGTGCTCTGACCTGTGTAGTCCGTTCCTTCTATAAGGATAAAATCGTATTTTTCTTCTAGCTTTTTGTAATCGGAAATGATCTTGTCAAGCATCTTTTCCATTTGACCGGCACCCATCATTTGAATCACCTTATTGCTGGTGAATGAGTGACATTCATTATAGTGCTGACTAAGCTGAAAATAATCAAGGATTAGCTGTGTGTGCTCGTCCTTTTTATTGGACTTAACTATGGGTCTGAAATAACCCACATTGCTCGTCTTACGAAGCAATAATTCCAATAATCCAAGTGATATTAATGATTTCCCCGAGTTAGATTCTACGGTGGAGATGTAGACTGCCTTTGACATTGTTGCTATTAAGAGTTCGATGCAAAAATAGATACTTGACATCAGTTGCTACTGATGGAAGTCATTCTTTATTGTGGAATTGCTCAGTTGTGGTTGTAACTTTAGCTCATGTCTACTAAAAAGAAAATCGTCGTTTTATCCGGTGCCGGAATTAGTGCTGAATCAGGAGTTAAGACCTTTCGTGATGATGGAGGGCTGTGGGAAGGGCACGATGTGATGCAGGTAGCCTCACCACAGGGATGGGCGGCTGATATGGAGTTGGTGCTCGACTTTTACAACCAGAGGAGAAAGCAGGCGCTCTCCGTGGAGCCTAATGAGGGGCACAGACTCATCGCAGATTTGGAAAAGGATTTTGAGGTTTCTGTAGTGACTCAAAATGTAGACAACCTGCATGAACGAGCCGGATCGACTCAGGTCATGCACCTGCACGGTGAGCTTTTCAAAAGCAGAAGCACAGCGGATGAATCGCTGGTGTATGATATGGAGGGTTGGGAGCTGAAGAAAGGCGATACCTGCGAACTGGGCTCTCAGCTGCGCCCACATATTGTGTGGTTTGGGGAGATGGTACCCATGATGGAAGACGCAATCCTGGAAGCCCAAAGTGCGGACCTTCTGATAGTAGTAGGCACTTCTCTGGTGGTTTATCCTGCCGCAGGATTGATTCATCATGTGAAGCCGGGTACTCCTACATTTGTCATCGATCCTAATCTCCCGGATCTGCCAACAATCCCCAATCTCATGACCTTTGAAGAGGGGGGAAGCACCGGCATGGCCAAGGTGGCAGAGATCCTACGTGCAAAATACGCTTGATGAATACAGAGCGTCTCAGATCCATAAACCTCGGTACTACCAAACTGTACCTAATAAGTAATGGTCCCGTCGAAAACACATCGACACCTATAGCATTTCTGATCTCCTTTCGGGTATTTAACCCCATCTTATTCCAGGTACTGAAAGGCGTGCTCACCTGGCGCTTAAAAAGACACGGGCTATATGTGCTTTTCGACAGAGCATATCCAAAGATTCTGGATGGCCCAAGGGAAATGAGAGGCAATTGGATGCTACTGGGGTCAGATAGTTTGAAACGCTTGGAGGAACTAGGCCTGGGAAGGGTAGAAGGCATTCTGCTTCGTATGATGAGGCCTAATGTGTTTCCATTAATGGTTGGAGGATTTGAGCGGATGAATCCGGGAAGAACTGACTTTACTTCTAAGGAACTTTATAGCAGGAGGCTCAAATATTTGGTGCACATGTATCGTGAAAAGGATGGAGATAAATCTCCCTCTGCCGAGCTACTTGCAGATCATGATGTCTATGTCCATTTTCATGGAAAGCTAACGACACTGGTAGGTCAGAAAATCGTCAGTAATTTAAAAACATTGCCTTGTCCCTATGATCGAATATTGATCCTGGTCTCGTTTGATAAGTCTGATTTAGTCGAGATTTTAAGGGAAAATTTCTACGTAAAATTCCTGGAATCCAATGCTGAAAACTTCATAGGATTATTTGAGTAATTAATATTCATATATAAAGGTTCCTTTTTGCGTAGTGCTTTTACTTAATCTTCATATCAATTCCATAAACCACTGATATTAAGAATATTTGGTTTGCTTTATTCAATAATTTTTTTAATATTCACAACAGAGAAAGATTTTTTATTAATGATTAAGAATTTCAGCCAGCTATATTATGTCCAGACAACTTGAGCTACGTAGCACCTTTCGCCTGTCGGGCGAGGGTCTAGGATCACTTTCGGTACCCAACAACGATGCACTCTTAGGATCCTCGCTTCAAAACCAAACCGACAAAAAAGAACTTAAAAAAAATCACTTCGCAGTAGCCACCACCATCAGTCAGGCCATATTCAACGGACTGGGCACTGACCTAAGAAACTCTGTCGAATCTTACTCTTCTAAAAAGCTAGCCTCAAAAATCAATAAGTCGTTTTCCGGAAGCGGAAACCACTTATCACTCAAGGACATCGAGAAAGAAATTAATGGGTTTGACTTTAACTCCGATCATGAATTTGATCCTGGCGTAGATACGCGGTTTTTCGTGAAGAAAGGAGCACATTGTGGACATGTGATTTTCCACATTCCTGCATTTGTACCTCAGAATGATTTGAAAGTACCGAAGGGAGCGACCAATTTCAAAATTGATGCACGATTGATTGGTATTTCGGATTTCGAAAAGCTAGGGGATGACTTTCATACGACCAATATTCGTCAGCACGGTAGGACTGTGGCTTATCAGACTCCTATGTTGCCCTTGTTGAAAATTACCACTCAACCCATTACTTCTCAGCTCAGAATGACAGAGCGTAGCTTTAGTGCTGCTGGATTGTCCTCAGTGCTGATCCTGGCGATTGAGTACTTTGAGTATAGTCAGAAGAAATTCAATAGAATGGACGACTGTACAAGGATGAAGATTTTTAAGGTATTCTGATTATCCCCCGATTTCTGACATAGATTCACTGATCGTCTGGCTCTTAGCCCGGTTGGCTTCTACGACTCTACCATTTTTTTCTTTCTTACTTACGATGCTTATCAGCTGAGTACGTATCTCTTCGTCGGAAGCTCCTGAGCGCAGCAATTGTTTTAGATCAAACACTCCTTCGTCGTACAGACAGTTTTTCATCGTGCCGGTGGCGGTGAGTCTTATTCTGTTGCACGATCCACAGAAGGTGCGGGTATAGGATGGGATGATTCCTATTTTCCCTTTAAACCCTGCCGGTGAATACAATGAAGCAGGATCAGAGCTTCCTGTGGGGTTCGCATTGCTCATTGGTCCAAAAGCCTGTGTCAATCGATCCTTGATCTCCTGATGGCTCACCAACTCCTTGTTGGACTCTGTGCGGCCATTGAAGGGCATCTCTTCTATGAATCGTACCTGTAGATCATTATCCTTTGCAAGGAGCGCGAGATCCAATAGTTCATGATCATTGAGTCCTCGCATGACCACCGTGTTGATTTTGGTCTGAATGCTGGAATAGGTCAGTGCATCCAAACAACGGTTTACTCGTTCGAACTCATCTCTATGGGTGATTTTTCGGAAATTCTCGCGATCCAGGCTGTCCAGGCTAAGGTTGATGCCATTGAGATCAATCGCTTCCAGGTCTGCCAGATAGGATTCGGTCAGCACGCCATTAGTGGTGAGGTGCAGCTTAGCCAATCCGGGTAAGGCTTTCAACTCCTTTAAAAAAGGCATGAGGTCTTTCCTTACAAAGGGTTCGCCTCCGGTAATGCGAATCTTATCTACACCCAGTGAGACAAAGATCGACGAGAGCCTAAGGATCTCTTCGTAGGTGAGCAGCTCTCTCTTGGGTAGAAAATTAATCCCCTCCTCAGGCATGCAGTAGAAGCAGCGCAAGTTGCACCGATCGGTCACAGCGATCCTTAGATAGGTCATCTGCCGACCCCATTTGTCCTGCAATATGTTTGATGAGGGTTGCACTTATCTTTTTTCAGCCAACGGATTTGGGAAGCTGTCGGTTTCGTCTTCATCGGGCCTTTTGTGCAGACACTTAAAGTCTTTTTCGATTAAGATTTTTAGCTGGGTCTGATCCTTGTTGCTCAGACCCACTTCGGTAGGATCGAGCCATTGCTTTATCAACGGAGTGGCTACCGTAAATTTGATTTGATTGCCATCAAAACTGGCCGATATGTCTTCCTCTTTATCTGATTCTTCGAGCACATACCTGAGCGTGATTTGGCCGAAATTGGTTTGCCCAAAAACCTCACCCACTGCCTCCAACGTACCCACCTCAGTCTGGCTCAGCCGTAGCCTGAGGAAATTGTCGAGTATTCTAAGTTTCATTTGTCCTATCTACACTTTACTTGCTTTCCGTTTCAAAATTAAGGTTTATTAATCCATATATTTGAATTTTTATTCGGATATGATGAACATCAGGGTTGTGGCATATGGTATCGCAAGGGACATAGTGGGAGGAAATCAGGTGGAGGTCTCCCTGGATGAGGGACAAACGGTTGCAGATACAGTCACACAGCTAAAAGCCAGATTCCCATCATTTGATAAGCTTTCTTCGGTTTCTCTTGCTGTGAATGAATCCTATGTGGCCAATGATTATGTGCTTTCCGAAGGGGACGAGGTGGTCATTATTCCACCGGTGAGTGGCGGATGAGATATGATACAAATCACAAAAAATAAGATTGAAGTTTCAGAGGTGATCCAATCTGTGGGGCATCCTGAGGCCGGGGGTATCGATGTTTTTATTGGCACCACCAGAAACAAAACCAAAGGTAAGTCAGTTCTTCGCCTTGAATTTGAATCCTATGAGCCGATGGCCATCAAAGAGCTGCAAAAGATCGTAGATCGGGCCAAAGAAAAGTGGGACATTCTAAAGTATGCCGTGGTTCATCGGATAGGTGTGGTGGATATAGAAGAAGAAGCTGTGGTGATAGCTATTTCCTCTCCGCATAGGGATGCGGCTTTTCAGGCCTGTCGGTTTGTGATCGACGAGCTTAAAAAGACTGTACCAATCTGGAAGAAGGAGATATTTGAAGATGGCGAAATGTGGGTGGCAGCCCATCCTTAGTTTTTGATCCTTTCTATGGCCTCTTCATATTCCTCTGGGGTATTCACATTGTCTAGCACACTTGCATCTTCCAGTTTCAATAGTTCTATATCAGAATTGATCAAGACCTTTCTTGGACAGGAATAACCCTGGGAGAGGTACTGAAGCATCACAGGATACGCACGTGGTTCCCATAGCGTTACCAGGGGTTCCGGAAAATCCGTCTCGGGATTGTAGAATGCTGTCGCTGCTTTGGACGGATTCCTTTCCTTTACGAGCCTTTCTATCACCGTGTCATTCAGAAATGGCTGATCTGCTGCTGTGACCAACCAGGCTGCATTAGGATTTTCCATCATGGCCGACAGGATAGCGCCGTAGGGCCCAAGTCCCATAAAACGATCCTCGATGATGTTCTCTCCTTCAAAATCGCCGGACTGATCCGGACGTACAGAATAATACGCTGTGTCAACATAAGAGGAAAGAAGGTCAAACATGTGTTTGCGCTGCTGTACTCCATGATACTCGATCAGCGTTTTATCTCGCTGCATTCTCATGCTGCGACCTCCGGAGAGAACCAATCCATTTATGACCGGGATACGCTCTGTATGCCAGCTGGCGATAAAACTGATCACCGCCTCTGTATCACTGAAATCAAATTGAGGGATGGAATCAAAGTTGTCAACAGAATTCCTCAAATAGTCGGGCACCTGTGAGTCGTTCTGGGTCAGAATGAGTACAACATTAGTTAGCCTGTCAAGCTTCTTCTCCAGGGACTTTCTGTCATCGATGACGAGGATTTGATGGTTGGCTTTGAAGTGGTTGCCATTCACCAAGACCAGGTCATAAGAATTGAAGGCCGCCTTTTGCTCAAAATCATTCAAGGGCTTCATCGCATTGAACTGATGAAACTCGATTTTGTCCGTGTACTCAAAGGTTCCCCCGTTCTTTAGAAAATTGGAGGTAATGCCTTCGTTTTCAGGGCTTTTGTGGTCTGCATCGACGTAGGCTACTGATAAGTTCTTGGACAGCTTTGATGTTATTTCCTTAGATATCTCTTTTATATGTCCGCAAGGTGTGCCCAGTATAGCCAGTTCGTGACGTGCGAACTGCCCTAGATCTGGCCGGGTGAGCTTGGCGTGTTTTTGATGTTTTTTACTCATGTGCTTGATAGTCCTGTTTCCCTCCGGTTTTTGATAGGAGCCGTGTTTCTTTGATGACGATTTCGTGGGACATGGCTTTACACATGTCATAGATGGTGAGTGCTGCAACGCTTGCACCTGTGAGTGCTTCCATCTCAATTCCCGTTTTAGAGGTAACGGTGCAGGTACAGTCGATCACAACGTCCAGGCCATTCAGCCTTATGTCCAACGAACACTTTTCCATGCCAATGGGATGACAAAGGGGGATTAGCTCGCTTGTTTTTTTGGCGCCCATGGTACCGGCGATGATGGCCGTCTGAAACACCGATCCTTTTTTCGTTTGGATGTCACCATCTTGTATCAGGTCGATGATGGCAGGAGTAAGTTGCACAACTGAGCGGGCTGTTGCTGTCCTTTTTGTGACGCCTTTGGCAGAAACATCCACCATTCCCGGGTTGTTTTTTTCATCCAGATGGGTCAAGCCTTCTTTTTCCATAGGTATGTTTTAATTTCGGGTTTAAAATTAGAGAATTCAGGATGATCAGCGTTGAAGAGGCCAGAAATATTGTCAAAGCGAATGCTCACGACCTGGGCGCGGAAAAAATACATATAAGCCGGGCCATAGGTAGGGTGCTGGCGAGAGAGGTGCGGGCAGACCGGGACTTTCCTCCATTCGATCGGGTGACCATGGACGGAGTGGCTTTCTCTTTTGAAGAATATCAAAAAGGTACTCGTGAATTTGAGATCGAGTCGATCAGCCTGGCGGGGGAGCCTCCCAAACGGTTGGCTAATCCCGAGAATGCTATTGAGATTATGACAGGGGCAGTGATGGCGGCAGGATGCACGGCCATGGTGCGCTATGAGGATTTGGAGCTATTTGAACGAGAAAGAAAACGATATGTCAAGGTATTGGATGAAGGGGTATTTGAATGGAAGAACATTCATAAACAAGGCAGCGACTGCCCTGCGGAAACCCTTCTGATTTCAAAAGGAACCCTAATTCAATCCGCTTTGATCTCAATATTAGCGACCGTAGGCGTGGAGCAGGTGGAAGTAATGAAGTTGCCTCGTGTGGCAGTCATATCCACGGGTGATGAATTAGTGGACGTGAGTGAAACCCCTGAGCCTTACCAAATTAGAAAATCAAATACCCTGACAATCCAGGCGGAGCTTAATAGGCTAGGAATTGAAAACGAACTGTTTCATCTTTTGGATCAGAAGGAATCCATCAAGAAGAGCTTGGAGACCATTCTGCATGATTTTGATGTTGTGATCCTGAGTGGAGGGGTGAGCAAAGGTAAGGTGGATCATATCCCTGATGTCCTCGAGGAATTGGGAGTGGAGAAGCTTTTTCATCGGGTGGCACAGAGACCGGGCAAGCCGTTTTGGTTTGGTGTATATCAGGATCATAAACCGATCTTTGCTTTTCCGGGGAATCCCATATCGACGTTTGCCTGCTTTAAAGTCTATTTCACTGATTGGTTGAATATGATCCTGTCTCAAAGCAGTAGTTCCCAAATGGCCGTTCTTACAGATGATTTCAGTTTTAAACCAGACCTGGGTTATTTCCTCCAGGTGAAGGGAGAGGGAACCACCGATGCCCAATTGAAAGTCACCCCACAAGCTGGGAATGGATCTGGTGATATTGCAAACCTCGCGATGGGGGATGGATTTGTATTCTTGCCTGCCGGAAAGACAGTTTATAGAAAAGGAGAAGTCTACGAGTATTTCCCGTTTTAAATACAGAACCTGACTAGTCCGCTTTTGCGAAAAACTCTATCGGAGTATTGTTAAAAATCTTTGAGCTGATGATGTGCTCTTTGCACCCTAGAAAACTCATGAAAAAAAGGTAGGTGGCCAGATACGCCACGATTTTGAAATATTTCCTTATTATCCGCATTCAACGTAATATTTAATCCAACACTTAGACTAGACTAACTGTCAATGGTTTAATCAATCCTCAAATGTGCTGCTGGAAAACTAGTTGTTGATGGTTCGGAATAAGTAATATTAATTAATCATTCTCTGGTGCAAGTATAGCGAACCTACGCATATTCGCCAATTTTAATAGAAGGATATATCTCTTCGTAAGTTTTTATTTGATCCTGGTTGATCCTGCGGTAGACATGGTGCCTTCTGATCTTGGAAAGCCTGTCTGCCCCGGTAGATCCCATGAATTCGACGAAGCTCTGTACCGTTTCCTTATGGAAGCGAGCCACGCGATCTGCCTTGTCTGCTACGTCTATACCTTTCATTAAGTGGTTCTTTTGCGTAGCTATGCCCGTTGGGCAATTGTTGTTGTTACACTCCAGGGCCTGGATGCAGCCGAGTGCGAGCATCATGCCCCTGGCACTGTAGCAGGCATCCGCCCCCATGGCGAATGCCCGAAACATATGGAAGCCTGTAAGGATCTTGCCGGTAGCAAAAACCTTTATTTCTTTCCTAAGGTTATATCCCCTAAGGCAGTCGGTCACAAAAGCAATCCCGTCCAGCATTGGCATCCCAATGCTATTGGAGAATTCCAGCGGAGCAGCTCCGGTTCCGCCTTCTCCACCGTCAATGGTTATGAAGTCAGGTTTGATGCCGGTCTCCGTCATGGCGATGCATAGATCCATAAATTCGAGCTTGTTACCTACGCATAGTTTGAACCCAATAGGTTTTCCATTTGACAAAGCCCGGAGCTTTTTGATAAACTCCATCATTTCTATTGGATTAGAGAATTCCTTGTGGCCGGGAGGTGAGTCTACTCGGGTGTACGGTGGTACTGCTCGGATTTTTGCGATTTCAGGCGTGTTTTTCTGTGCCGGAAGGATTCCACCATGACCAGGTTTCGCTCCTTGAGATATTTTAATCTCGATCATTTTTACGCTCGCGTAGTTGGCTTTCTCTCTAAACATTTCATCATTAAATGACCCATCTTCATTTCTGCAACCAAAGTACCCCGTGCCGATCTGCCATATCAAGTCCCCCCCATGCTTGAGGTGATATGGACTTATGCTGCCTTCTCCTGTATTGTGAGCGAAGTTGCCCTTTTGGGCACCCCAGTTGAGGGCAAGCACGGCGTTTTTGCTAAGCGCCCCAAAGCTCATGGCAGACACATTGAATATGCTGGCCTCGTAGGGTTGGGTGCAATCCGAGCCGCCCACCATGGTGCAAGGGTGGGAGTTTAGGTCATGATGGTCTATAGGCATGATGGAATGATTGGCCCATTCATACCCTGTCTTATAGACGTCCAGCTTTGTACCAAAAGGATTGGTGGACAGTGCACCTTTGGCTCGCTGATATACAATAGAGCGAAACATCCTGTTGATAGGTGCTCCGTCAGTTTCTGACTCTATAAAGTACTGGTAGATTTTTGGACGAAGATCCTCCATCAGGTATCGGCCAACCCCAAGGACCGGGAAGTTCCTTCTGAGGGTGTGCTTTTTTTGGGCAATGTCAAAAACTCCTTGAAGAATAATCGGGATGATCAGTACGAGTGCCCAGATAACCGGAGGCCAATAAATATATACTGCACCAATGATCACCAGTGATGCGGTAGAAAATAGGATGAATAGATTTCTCATGGTAAATGATTGGGGGTCAGAATCCTTAAATTACTAAAACTTGTATTAATCAAATTGTAATTATTGAAAAGTCATGACAGAAAAAGGTTGGTCTCATGCAACCCTTTCAAATGGTCTATGTCTTTTGGATAGAATTTCGATCACCATTGGACGAAGGAAATAAGGATATTCATTATGACCTGGTCTTAGCTGCCAAGGATTACGATGCCTCTGCACAGTATCAGTTGTATTCGCTCTATTCCAAAGCGATGCTCAATGTAAGCTTTAGGATATTGAATGATGTGCAGGACGCTGAGGACGTGTTGCAAGAGGCTTTTGTAACAGCTTTTAATAAGCTGAGCACCTTTAGAGGTGAGTCGACCTTTGGGGGGTGGTTGAAAAGGATTGTGATCAATGCTTCGCTCAACGTGCTCAAGAAGCGGAAAGTACCGTACGAGTCCATTGAGGATAGTGGAATAGAGGATATTGAGGAAGAGACTGTAGTGAGATCAGAACTCTCGGTAGAGCAGATTAGAAAAGCGGTGCAAGTGCTGCCTGATGGCTTTAGGGTAGTTTTTTCGCTGTATGCGATGGAAGGATACGACCATCGTGAGATTTCAGAGATTCTGAATATCTCAGAGTCGACCTCAAAATCACAGTACAATCGAGCGAAGAAAAAGCTACAGGTGATTATTAAAGAAAAGTATAGCTATGAAGGATAATTTGGAAAAGTTCATTCAGGAAAACCGACAGGCCTTTGATGACCTGGAGCCAAGCGAGGGCTTGTGGAAGGATATTGAAGGTAAAGTTGCAAAGTCCAAAAAGGACTTCAGTTGGATCTGGAAGGTGGCTGCGGTCTTACTCCTCTGTTCCACGTTGGCCTTGCTTATAGATAGGCAGTTTGTCACTGAAAACAACCAGATGTCGGATATATCTCCACTGATGACGGAGCTCATGGAGGTAGAGGGGCACTATACAACAGTCATCCAGACAAGGAGTGCTGAGATTTCTAAACTTATAGCAGACAAGCAGCTGGAAGATGTGCAAATCCTGGAGGATCTTGAAGCACTGAACCAAATGTATGAAGAACTAAAAGAGGAATTGGACAAGAATCAAAATGACGAACGGGTAATTAATGCCATGATCAGGAATCTCCAATTGAGGGTCGAAATTCTAACAGTGCAATTAGAGAATCTGAAAAAACTTAAAGGAAAAGAAGACTATGAAATCATTAGCTAAAGGAATACTTATGCTGGCGGTGGGGATGATTGTATCATTACCCGCTCAAGCCGGAAAAAAGGATGTAGAGAAAAAGAAGGTCATCGAAAAGAGCTTTTCGGTATCTCCGAGTACGATTTTCAGTGTGAAGAATATGTTTGGGAAAGTACATGTCGAAACAGGTGCCGGCTCTAAAATCGATGTAAAAGTGGAGGTCATTGCGCGCAAGCGAAACGATGAAAAGGCCCAGGAGACGCTTGACAAAATTCAGATCAAGATCGGTGAATCATCAGGTGAGATTGAGTTTGCCACGGACATCGAAGGGCAGATGAATAACAACAACAAGGACAACTTTGAGATCAACTATTTGGTAAAGATGCCTTCAAAAAACCCTCTTGTACTTCACAACAGCTTCGGCGATGCCTTTATATCAGATCGGGAGGGAAGCAATGATATAAAACTGTCCTACTGTGACTTTAGGATTGAAAAGCTCTCCGGAAAGTCTGAAATGAAAATTTCATTCAGTGATGGAAGCATTGAATCAGTCAAAACAGGGGAGCTTATTGCCAAATACTCTGACTTCACTGTCGATCAAATGGGCATAGTGAAATTGGAACAGAGCTTCTCTGACGTAAGTATCGGCTCTGCAGAGACCATCCAACTCATAAGTAAATATGGCGATTTGAGTATCGACAGGGTAGTAGGGGTGAAAGGAAAAATAAGCTTTTCGGGATTTGATGTTGAGCGGTTGGAGCAGGAGGCAATCCTTGAGACTTCCTATGCAGGGTTGTCAATTGATATTATCTCCAAGGATTTTGGAACCATAGACATTCAAGGGAAGTTTGGAGGAATGAAATTTGGATTTGAAGCAGGATTGGATGCTACCTTTCAGGTCAATACCAAATTCTGCGATTTTGATGAATCAGTGGATCGCCTGGATCTAAACTACAAAGTGAGTGAAGATTTTAAAGGCGAGTATCGGGGGAAGATTGGTAATGGCAATGGAGGCAACATCAATATAGTGAGCAGCTACGGGGATGTGACTTTTAGATGAAACGAAAAAAAGACTGTCTCAAAAGTCATAGAAAGCTGTCAGGCTGAGGCACTCGAAGCCTTGTTATTTCACGCAAACGGACCATTTCGTCCCGACATGTCGGGACAATGTGACAAGGCCTTAATTACAGGAGCTTTTGAGACAGATAAAAAAAAGGCCGCAACAGCGGCCTTTTCTATTTTTTGATTCTGACAATCTTAAGCGTTTTGTCCGATGTTGTTCAAGTCCTCGAAAGAATGCTTCAATCTCTCGATGAATGACTGCTCTGCAGCACGTACCCATACTCTAGGATCGTAGACTTTCTTATTAGGTGCATCAGCTCCCTCAGGATTACCAATCTGTCCTTGCAAATAGTCCTTTTTGGTTTCGTAGAAGTTTCTGATTCCATCCCAGTATGCCCACTGAAGGTCAGTGTCGATGTTCATCTTGATTGCTCCATAAGAAATAGCCTCGCGGATTTCCTCACGAGATGAACCGGATCCTCCGTGGAATACAAAGTTTACTGGGTTAGGGCCTGTGCCGAATTTCTCCTGAATATGCTCTTGAGAGTTTTTGAGGATCTTAGGAGTCAATTTTACGTTTCCAGGTTTGTACACACCATGTACATTTCCAAAAGCAGCAGCAATGGTAAACCTGTGGCTTACTTTGCTGAGTTCCTCATAAGCGTACGCCACTTCTTCAGGTTGAGTATACAGTCTTGACTCATCTACGTCGGTGTTGTCTACTCCGTCTTCTTCACCACCTGTTACACCCAATTCGATTTCCAGGGTCATACCCATTTTAGACATTCTCTCGAGGTACTTCTTGCAGGTTTCTATGTTTTCCTCCAATGACTCCTCTGACAAGTCAATCATGTGCGAGCTAAACAGTGATTTTCCGGTTTGCTCAAAAAACTTTTCTCCTGCATCAAGCATGCCGTCTACCCAGGGCAATAACTTCTTAGCGCAGTGGTCGGTGTTCAAGATTACGGTGACGCCATAGGCCTCTGCCATCATGTGTACATGGTGGGCACCGGATACCGCTCCTGCGATCGCCGCTTTTTGTCCGTCATTGGATAGCCCCTTACCCGCGTTGAACGCCGCTCCTCCATTTGAGAATTGAACCATTACGGGGGAATTGACCTCTCGTGCGGTTTCCAAAACTGCGTTGACAGAACTGCTGCCGATCACGTTGGCAGCGGGAAGGGCAAACTGGTTCTCATTGGCATAGTTTAGCAATTCGGTAACCTCTTCGCCTGTTAATACTCCTGGCTTAAATTTCATATTATTCGATGTGTTTATAGTACTAGTTAATGCACACAAAGATATGTATTTGACCAAAATATCTTAACGAATTCAATGTTGATATCCAATAAATTAACGCTTAGTTGGGTTATGGATATAGGGGTTTAAATATTATTCCTTGTCTTATCAATGTCTAACTATTAATATGAAAAAACTAATGACATATAGGATTATACCAATGCTGTTGTTTCTTGGGCTGGTAGTGGCCTGTGACAACAACGAAGAAGGAGGAAAAGAGCTGAATCCAACAGAGGCAAAAGCCAGAATCAGTGAAATCAGTGATGAGATGCAGAGTGATGTCATCGAAATGGTGCAGACCGAAGGAATGACTGCTCTCATGGATCTTGTAGATCTTTGGTCACTCGCGGATTTCAATGGTGCACGTAGCACAGACGTAAAAGCCATCAAGAAAGTGCAGGAGACCATTGAGGATGTATCCATCGCGTTCAACCCGATGAAAAGGTTTACTGATGAAACCGAGGATGAGGAGTTCGATTTTGAGGCGAACAAAGGGGTATATGAATGGAGTTTTGAAAAGCAGAAGTTTTTGCCACTTGAATTGTTGGTCGACTATATTGAGATTCGCTTTCCTACAAAAGATTCTGAAACCAACAATGCTGTTTTCAAACTTTTGGAATTCGAAACGGATGATACCCTCGAAGAAGGCCTGCCAAGCAAAATTGTAGCAGAGCTTTATATCGATGAACAATTGCAAGCTTCTTTGCTTTTGGATATCACTTATTCAGAATTCATAGGAGTGGCGGCTGCTGAGCTCAGATTGTTCCTCAATCCATTTAATTTTGAAATTGGCTTTACTGCCCAGACAAGCTCCGTAGCCATCGCGGCATCAGTATCAAGAGATGACGTGCCTTTGATGGGCGTATCACTAGTGGCTCATATAGATAATCCAATCACCCAGCAAGTATCGATTATAGAAGGCAATATTTTCTACCGTGCCTTGAAGGTGGAGGGTGAACTGGATGCAAAGGTTCTCGAAGCTGCCGAGACGCCCGAAGAAATAAATGAAGGCATTGACGTGTCGTTGTACTACGACAATGACAAAATCGGAGACCTGGTGATGGGAGACGATTTTGAATTCTACATTGAGTTTGCTAATGGAGAAAAAGAACTTCTCGAAGACTTTTTAGCGCCGATATTCGATGAGTTGGCAGGCGTAATTACCAGCCTCGAAGACGCTTAAGATTTAGGTTATAGGTTGTTGATTCTAGAAAGGCAGGCGTTTACGCTTGCCTTTCTCATTTTAGGTCGGAATATACTTTTCTCCCTTTTACGAAATAATCATATACAATCATTCCGGTTATTCGAGTCGCCGGTGTGTCCGATCGGAGGTGTCTCGATCTCTTTCTTTTTTTCAAGAGGGAAGGAATATGGGTGAAGAAATAAAAATGGGCTCTGAGTACCGCTGTAAAATGCGAAAAGGAATTGTCCAGTCCAAACTTGATCGCTGCTGCCCAGTCAAGGGATAGTTTCAATGGGAGCTTCCACAATAGGCCAGCGGCTGATTCATTTTTGAATATCATCGACAGGTTGTTTCGGAAGTTGAGATAAGTCTTTTTAGGATTGGTTTTGGCCAGCGTGCCGCCCCCGACATGGTACACCACGCTTTGCGATAGGCAGTAGAGCTTTTTACCCATGTGATGAAAGCGCCAGCACAAGTCGATCTCTTCCATATGAGCAAAGAAGTCTTCATCAAAACCTCCCGCTCGGTTGAACTCCTCCGTGCGCACGATCATACAGGCGCCGGTGGTCCAGAATATTTCCAAATCCTGATCGTACTGTCCTCGATCTTCTTCTAACGTTTCGAAAATCCGTCCCCTGCAATAGGGAAACCCCAACTTGTCGATAAACCCACCGGCAGCCCCGGCATACTCAAAATGATCGCGCTCATGATACGCCAGGATTTTTGGTTGACATGCTACCACTTCAGGTGAGTTGTCAAGTTTCTCCGTCATGGAATCGAGCCAGCCTTCGGTCACTTCCACGTCAGAGTTGAGCAGTACGCAGTATTCGTACTCCAGTGTCTTCATCACTTTGTTATACCCTCCGGTAAATCCGTAGTTTTTATCAAGGACAATTAATTCTACCTTCGGCTGGGAGCGCAGAAACTCAATCGATTCGTCTGTGGAACAATTGTCTACGACAATTACATCTGCAGTGGGGGAGTGTTGTACTACACCCGGTAGAAATTGCTTTAGGTATTCTACCCCGTTGTAGTTGAGTATGACAACAGCCGTTTTAGCCATTGAAGTTGTTGAACATATTGCCTAGGTCAAACCCCGGTATGTTGGGCATGACGTCTTTGGTTTGCTCCTGCATGTATTCTTTGGCCTTAAGCTCGGCTTCTTCCGTGGCTTTGTTGGTAGCCGCTACGATAAGGTCTTGCACGACTTCTTTGTCAGCACTATTGAGCAGGCTGTCGTCTATCTCGATCTGAATCACTTGTCGTTTGCCATTCATTTTTACTTTGACGAGTCCGGCTCCTGATTCCCCCATCACTTCTATACCCGTCAAGGCTTCCTGGGCTTCTTTGAGCTTGCCTTGTAGCTCTTTGGCTTTGCCCATCATTTTCATCATGTCAAACATAGATCTGAATTTTTATTGACCGCTATTTCTTAATAATCGAAAGGCACCGGTCTGATCATATTGCCGGCCTTCGCCATCCTCAAAAAAGATTTTGTAAATATACGTCTCCTCCGCAGCATCTTCACCATTGATGGTACCATCCCATCCGTTTAGGTTGTCGTTGGTTACATAGATTAGATTGCCCCAGCGGTTGTAGATCTCCATTTTGAAATTGAATACTGCGGGGCCTTTTGCGAAAAAGGTGTCGTTTAGATCATCCCCATCTGGCGTGAACGCAGTGGGAAGAAACATTTCCGTCTTTAGCGCTGTGGTGATCACGTTGCTATAGCTAAATAGGGGAGTATCGTCCAATGATTCGGCCCTGACCCTGATGAGCTTGTCCGTCAGGTCGTTGGGGCTAAACTCAATCTCCCATTCGCGTCCGCTCAATACCGGAAACTCTTCACTTACATTGCCTGCTGAGTCCAACCGCTCAAGCGTATAACCCCGGATGCCTTGCAGCCAGGTCTCGTATCGGTTCCATCGATAGCTAACCACCCTACCGCGAACGCTAACTTGTCGGACGATGATGGGGTCGGTGATTGGGGAGGCATCAGCGATATTGTCACAGTCATCGGAATACCTGATCCTATAGGAGTGGGTGCCATTAAAAGTTGCATTGACATCTGTAAAGGTTGTGTCACTGGTAGTACCCGTATTTCTCCAGCCCCTGTTGTTGACGTTCTTTTGTACGATGTAATTGCTAAAAGGAATTGCCCCTGTGTCCGGGGGACGCCATTGTAACACTACCTCCTGATTGGATACCGTCGAAGATGGATTGTCAGTGATTTGGGGTAGCAGGCCTGATTGTGTAGCTACCACACCAGTATCAATACCCAGGGAGAAACCACTTCTGAAAATCGCCTGCACATTGTAATCATAAGGTTGGTTACAAATAACTGCTGTATCCAGGAAACTCGGGATGGTCGGATCGTTTTCATTATAGAGTAGGTTGCCATCACGCAGAACATTGTACTCTGTAGCCAGTGACTGCTCGGTAGTCCAGGAGATCAGATTGCCATCATCGGCCGTGGATACGCCGAAAAGAACAGAACAAACAGTATCAGATTGAATAGAGATTTCATTGCACGCATCGTACGTATCCAGAAGATAGCAGAAATAGTCATTTGAGGTGTTGGCTCCTAAAATATCTGTACTTGTTCCTGATATGGTTTGCAAGAACATAAAATCATTGGCACTATTGGTGGAGGAATTGATATTGTAGACAATGTCGTCGCCCAGGTCATGATTGACAGTAATTGAACCATTGGTGTGGTTTTGCTGAGTCTCCACTGATACTATGGCAGGCACGGTGATCGCATTGATGGTGTTGATGGTCTGGTCAGAGATTCCGCAAAGGTCATCATCCCCATTGGTTAGTAGCCCTGATACCTCGATACGGTAGCTGCCTTGCGTAGTATAGTCATATGGATCAGAAAATGACAATGGGTCTACCTCTACTGAGTCAGTATTGTTGAACTTGACCTGATAGCGATCATAGTAGTCTTCCGTTATCTCCACTCGTACATTGTGGTTGTCGCAGTTATGTACAATAAATTCGGGCAACTGAGGCTCGAGCACTGTTATCAACAAAGAGTCGATATTGGGTGAGGGGAGGCTGTCGTTGCTTGGGTAGATTTGCACCAGGTAAAACTCCCCGGCTGTGTTGTACTGATGGCTTAGGGCAGAACCTTCCTGGCCGCCGCCTGTGCCCTCATAGAAGTACAGAATATTGGATATCGTGTCGAAAGGAAATAGTTCGTTGATGTTGAGGGTAAACCCAGCACAACCTCTATCCACATCCACCTCAAAACGGCCCAACGGACTCTGGGTCTGTGCGAATCCCTGGCTCGTCAAAAGCAGAAATATCGAGATAACGAAAGGTATTTTGAAATTGATCCTCAATGCAATGATTTTCTCAGGATAAAGAAAAGATGAATTAAACGATCAATCTACTGACTATTGAGGATTTTAGAAATAAGATCCTCCAAATTGTAGGAGGTTTGTTCCCCACTCCTCATATCCTTGAGCATATATTCGCCGGATTTCATCTCATCCTCGCCCACTACCACAACGTACGGTACCCCGCGCTTATTGGCATAGTTAAACTGCTTTTTTAGCTTACTGCTGTCCGGATACAGCTCAGAGTTTAGTCCTGCTTTGCGCAATGCATTTAGGGCTTTGATGTTCATGGCATTGTATTCATTGCCAAAATTGGTAATGAGCACCTGAAGGTCTGCCTCGTTCGACTCAGGGAATAGACCGAGCTCCTCTAGTACATCATAAATCCTGTCCACACCAAACGATATGCCTACTCCAGACACATCCTTCAGGCCAAAGACTCCCGTGAGATTGTCATAGCGGCCGCCACCACAAATGCTGCCGATCTGTACGTTATTGGCTTTCACTTCGAAAATTGCTCCTGTGTAGTACGATAGTCCACGTGCCAGGGTGAGGTCCAGTTGTACATGGTAGTCTTCATCTCCGTATTGTTCTAGAAGCGATAGGATTTCTTTAACTTCCATCAAGCCCTGAGCTCCTGAGGAACCCTCGGTAAAGAAATTTTCAAGGAAAGCTAGAGTCTCAGCGAGCGACTTTCCGGTTTCAAAAATAGGAGTCAGCTTATCGAGTCCTGCTTTTTCAAACCCTTTGGAAGTAAGCTCTTCAAAAACCTTCTCCTTACCAATTTTGTCCAGCTTGTCTATCGCGACACAAAAGTCTGATTCCTTTCCAGGCGCATTGATGGCCTCAGTGAAGCCCTCGAGAATTTTCCGGTTGTTGATTTTGATGGTAAAGTCTTTGAGTCCCATATTGGCGAAGGCCTCATTAATCATGACAATGATTTCTGCCTCACATAGCAGCGAATTGGTGCCCACCACATCTGCATCGCATTGATAAAACTCGCGATAGCGACCCTTTTGTGGTCGGTCAGCTCTCCAGACCGGTTGAATCTGATAGCGCTTGAAAGGGAAGCTGATTTCGTTTTGATTCATGACCACATACCGAGCAAAAGGTACCGTGAGGTCATAGCGAAGGCCTTTTTCGGCTATTTTTGGAAGGAGTGCTTTGCTGCCGTTCTCATAGTCTGAGACAGAAGTTTTATTGAGAAAGTCCCCCGAGTTCAATACTTTGAAAAGTAGCTGATCCCCCTCGTCTCCGTATTTGCCCGTGAGTACTGAGAGGTTTTCCAGGGTGGGGGTTTCGAGCTGGCTAAACCCGAATTTTTGATAAACGGCCTTGATGATATTGAGAATAAAATTTCGTTTGGCCATTTGATCAGGCCCGAAATCTCTGGTTCCTCTGGGGATCGATGGTTTCTGCACTAGTCCGATAATTAAATTTCGGCAAAGCTAATCTCTGCCGTTTACCCTGTCAACCATTTCCGAATATTCTGAATATCCTTAGATTCGCACATGCATTTTAGATTATTTCCCGTTTATGTATTGTCGGTTGTGGTATTGATTTTCGCTTTTGGGTGCGGATCAAAGAAAAATAAGGTGCAGCGGCAAATACAGACAGTGATAGACAATACCCAGTCACGATATGCCCCGGATGGCCGCGTGGCCATTTTTGATATCGAAGCAAAAAAGACAAAAGAGCAGTGGAGTGTTGTTGGAGTGTCTGATCAGCCAACTGCTGTGAAGGCTCTGATGGATTCCATTGCCTCAAAAGGGATAAGAGCATCGAACAAAGTAAGAGTGCTTCCCGACAGTACGGTAGGAGATAGTTTGTTTGCGGTGGTCAACAATTCGGTTGCAAACCTCCGAAGCAACCCAAAACATTCAGCAGAGCTGGCAACTCAAGTTTTATTAGGCACCCTGTTGAAAGTAAAGGAGATCAAGGGGGAATGGTACCGTGTACAAGGCCCTGATGGGTACATTGCCTGGGTGGATCATGGTGGGGTACAGCTTGTAAATGCCGTAGATGCGGTGTCTTGGAAAAACGCTGATAAAATTATAGTTACAGATCTTGTAGCAGATGTAAAAGTAAGCCCCGGATCTAAAAAAGTGGTTTCCGATGTGGTACTAGGCAATAAGCTAAAACTTACCTCGATCGAAAATGGGTATTACGCAGTGGTTTATCCCGACGGACGTGAGGGCATTATCAACAAAAGATCTGCCAGCCGATATGGTGAATGGAAAACTGAGGTGGTGCCGGATGCCGATTTGATCGAAAAATATGCTTATCAGCTCATGGGTGTTCCTTATCTATGGGGAGGCACCTCCACAAAAGGAGTGGATTGCAGTGGCTTTACTAAGACTGTCTATATGATGAATGGCAGGGTAATACCCCGGGATGCCTCGCAGCAGGTGTTGGGTGGATTGCCTGTGGAGATCGGTATGAACTATGAAGGGCTGCAAAAAGGCGATTTGCTGTTTTTTGGACGCGTAGCTACTGATAGCACAAGACAGAAAACGACTCACGTAGGTATATGGCTTGACGATATGAAGTTCATCCACTCATCGGAGCGGGTGAGAATCAGCTCATTTGACCCTGAGTCGGAATACTACGACGAAATCAACAAGAATCGGTTCTTAGAGGCTCGGCGATACCTGGGACAAAACGTGCCCGGCACGAGTATTTATTAGAATTATTTCTTTTTGGGATCGGTCACGATCTCGTGGTAGCTGCCGGCTGCGTAAGGGTAGGTCAGGAAGATTTTATCTACTGCTTCCGCAATCAATTCTCGAGGTTCGCCTCTGGTGAAGTCAATGTCCAGGCTTCCCTGCCATACCAGCTTTTTCTGCTTTCGATCTCTGAATTCGATAAGCAAAACACCTTCTTTATAGTTTACCGTGTAGTTGTAGGTAGGAGTATAATAGTAGTAGGGGTTATAATAATTGGTGCTTCTGTTTTCCGTTCGTTGGGACGTAACAAATTCGTAACTGACGATCAGATCTGGTTTTTGTGTCTCATCAAAGAGGCGTTTGTCCATATTCTTCAAGATGCTTTTCTCCAATTCCTGAAAGAATAATATCCCTTTGGCATCAGAGTTTTCATCACCTTTGAAGCGAATCAGACGAAACGTTTCATAGTCCCTGAGGTCGACATCATCATTGATAAAGCTGATCACCTTGGGCCCGGCACATGAGCCCAAGGTGATTACTATAATGAATGTCGTTAGGTACTTCATCTACTTCCTTTTACGGGAATTTTGGGTATTTGTCAAAATCCGGATCACGCTTTTCTAGGAAAGCATTTTTACCCTCCTGGGCTTCCTCCATCAGATAATACATGAGCGTGGCATCACCGGCGAATTCCATAAGTCCGCGTTGCCCATCCAATTCCGCATTCAAGCCGCGTTTGATCATTCGCAAAGCCAATGGACTCCTCTTCATCATGATACGGCACCACTCGATGGTTGTTTCTTCCAGCTTTTTCAGAGGTACTACTTTGTTGACCATGCCCATTTTTTCGGCTTCCTCGGCAGAGTATTGGTTGCATAGAAACCAGATTTCCCTTGCCTTCTTTTGACCAACGTGTCGGGCCAGGTACGAAGAACCAAAACCTGCATCGAAGCTTCCCACTTTAGGTCCGGTCTGTCCGAAGATCGCATTGTCTGAGGCGATAGTCAGGTCACAAACCACATGAAGTACATGGCCTCCACCAATGGCATATCCATTAACCATGGCCACCACAGGCTTGGGTAATGATCGAATCGCCTTATGTAGATCGAGTACGTTAAGCCGGGGCACGCCATTTTCACTGATATAGCCTCCTACACCTTTTACATTCTGATCTCCACCGCTACAAAAAGCCTTGTCACCAATGCCGGTAAGTACAACAATTCGTATGTCCTGACGCTCACGAGCGATGTCCATCGCATCGAGCATTTCAAAGTTGGTCTCTGGTCTGAACGCATTGTAGACCTTGGGTCGGTTAATGGTGATTTTGGCTATTCCTTCGAAGAAATCATATTTGATGTCTTCGTATTCCTTGATGGTTGTCCAGTTTGCTTTTGTACTCATTGTTCTAATTTTGATCAAAATTATAGGGTGAAAGCCATTCAACTGCAATAGTTGAACATTTGTCTGAAGGCTTTTTCATTTTCTTTCTTATCAGTAAATATTTCAAGTAGCGCTTTTCCATCCGTAGAGAAAAACGATTCGATCCTGGAATTCAGGTCTTTCATTAATTCCACTTTTGAATATTCAATGCCAAATTCCGAGCATACATGCGCTGCACTGGATTTTTGGTCGGTCTCAAAAAACGGCTCCAATTCTTTATGAGCGGAAGGCCCGGGTATCAATCGGAAAATGCCGCCACCGCCATTATTAATGACGATGATCTTGAGGTTGTCGGGAACGTGGTTGTGCCAAAATGCATTTCGGTCATACAAAAAGGCCACATCACCCGTCAGCAGAAGGGTCGGCCTGCCTGATGCAATGGCTGTACCTACCGCCGTACTGTTGCTTCCGTCTATTCCGCTGGTACCACGATTGCAATACACCTTGATCCCTTTTGTTTTCTTCAATCCGAAATAGTTGACGTACCGCACTGCCATGCTGTTGGCTATGTGCAGATCGACATAATTAGGAATAGCGCTGAGCAGGGCTTGATAGGCATTTACATCAGTAAGCGAGTTGAATGTGAGCTTAGAAAATTTGTTGGCTATCTTCTCGTTTTCTTCAAGCCATAGTTTATGAAACAGGTTTTGTGCCTCTTTCACCTGGTGTCTTTGGAATTCTTCAAAGAATTCGGCAGCTGGAATCTCAAGACTCTTTACATTTTTACCATAAGTATCTACCGAGTCTCCGTGCATGTCGATATGCCAGTGCTCCAGGTCGGCACTTCGTAAGAATTTCTTCAGGTTTTTGGACAAAACCGAAAGGCCAAAAGTCACCAATAGGTCAGGCGCCAGATCGTCTGTAGGATTCTTTAGGATCATGTCGTGGTGTACGATAAGCTCCGGGAGCTCCTGTGCATTTCCGACCACATCCGCAATAATGGGAATGTGATGCTCGGTTGCCACTGATGAAACTGATTGAATCAATTCCGAATCAAACGCTCCCTGCCCGATGACAATAAGTATTTTGGAATATTTGGACAGTTCTAAATCCAACTTGGATTGTTGTGGCGTTTTTTCGCTCCGGTCAACTTCCAGATTAGATGGTGATAAAATTTCCTCGGGATAAAACGGTTCCTCATAGGGTATATTGATATGCACAGGGCCTTTGATCCCCGTCATGGACAGAGCAATGGCTTCTTCGGTGATTTTGTGGGCTGAGGTCAGCTCGTGATCAGAGGGAAACTCAAAAGCAGCTTTTATGTGTTTGCCATACATTTTTGGCTGGTAGATGGTTTGTCCGTCTCGTATCCCCACCAGTTCCTCAGGTCTGTCGGCTGTAAGGATTAGTAAGGGGATGCGATTGAAGTAGGCCTCAGCAATGGCCGGGTAATAGTTGAGTCCGGCAGAACCAGAGGTACAGATAAGTACAGTCGGGATGTCATCCGACATGCTCATGCCAAGGGCGATGAAAGCTGCGGATCGCTCATCCGGCACACTGTAGCATGCAATTCCTTTATGCTGAGAGAAAGCAATGGTGAGGGCTCCATTTCGGGAGCCGGGAGAGATTACAGCCTTACGAATCCCTAATTGATAACAAATCTCCGGTATGTCAAATGTGGCCTGGAGGTTCATCTAGCCAATCACATTCAGCAAGGTCTGAAACTTGATGTTGGTCTCATTCCATTCCGTTTCCGCATCACTGTCCTCAGTGACACCCGCTCCGGCAAAAATCACCCCGGCATCCTTATGTAGGTGAGCGCAGCGTAGGTTGACATATACATCTATATCATCATTGATATTGACCGGGCCGAGGTAACCACTAAAGTACTCTCGGTCATACCCTTCATTTTCGTTTAGGAATTTAGCTGCCGGCATCATAGGCATGCCACATACCGCAGAAGTAGGATGCAAGAGGTCGAGCATTACACTGCCCAGCTGCGGGAAATTGACTTCTTCCATATCCACCTGAAAAATGGTTTTGAGGTGCATCAGGTTTCCGGCTTTGGCGGTCTTTGGACCAAACTCTTCAAATTCGCGCAAACGTATCTTCTTGAAGCAATTCACGATGTACCGGCTCACAAGAGCTTGTTCCTCGATTTCCTTCTGCGTCCAGGCTGCTTTCGATAAGTCGAAATTCTCCGGGATCTCTTGAGTGCCTGCAAGCGATATCGTTTGAAAGGTTTTCTGCCCCTTTACGGAAATAAGCAGCTCCGGCGAAGCTCCAATCCATAGTCCTGCGCCCGGCATATAGACCAGGGATACGAATGCATTTTCATATTGATTGCATAGGTTGATCACCTCATTGATCGGGCGAAAGTCCTTTTTGATATTGAACTTTCCCCTCCTTGAGGGTACGATTTTTTGATAGTAGCCTTGGTCGATGTAGCTCTTACATTTGAGGACAAAATCGACAAACTCGTCATGAGTTGATTTAAATTTCGGGGCGGACTCCAGGTAATCCGTAAAATCAAAATCCTTCTCCGATTTCACTTCTTCTATGGCCTCCAGAAAATCGTCAAATTTCTCCGGGGACTTGTTGAAAGTAGGGGCCAGGCTGATCTCCAGGTCGTTTTCGAGCATCATAGCATCTGCAAAGATGTACCGCTGACCATGGGTCTCATTTTCTTCGAAGGGACTGAACATGAATCCCGGATGGGCCGATTCCAGGTTGTCAATTGTCTGGGCTCGATCCTCCAGCTGGCATATCGCATTGAGCGTATTTTGCTGAGGCAGTCGCCAAATGGCCACCGGCAGATCCTTTTTTAGTGCAGCATTAAAAAAATGCTCATACTTTTCAGATAAGGAAAGGTTAAGCTCGGTACTACTTAGCGATTGGGTCTTACTCATACTTTTCTGTCCATTATGGCCATTGTTATTCGGCTGATACAAACAAGTTGTTCTGATTCATTTTCTATCCGTATCTCCCACACCTGGGTTTTCTTTCCTAAATGGATGGGGCTTGCCGTGCCGGTCACATGACCTTCTTTTACGCTTTTAATATGATTAGCGTTGATCTCGAGCCCCACACAATATTGTCTGGTTGGGTCAAGGGTCATGGTGGATGCCAGGCTACTAAGAGATTCGGCCAAGACGACTGATGCACCACCGTGCAACAGTCCCATGGGTTGCACCGTGCCGTGGTTTACAGGCATTGTGCCTTTGAGATAGGTGTCACCTATTTCGGTATACTCGATGCCCAGATGCTCCATCATGGTGTTTTTTGATAAACTATTGAGCCTATCGAGTGTAAACATTTCTCCAAACATCTGATCCTTGAATTAACGGGTTAAATTCGCGACTTCACAAACAAAAATACTATCGGATTGAAAACCAAAAATATTTACATCGTGCGTCATGGTCAAACAGACTACAACAAAAAAAAGATGGTGCAAGGCAGAGGGGTAGATGCATCATTGAACGATACAGGACGGGAGCAGGCTGATCGGTTTTACCAGGCGTATAAAACGGTTTCTTTCGATAAAATTTATACATCCTCGCTGAGGCGTACTGTTGAGTCAGTACAGGGTTTTATCAGTGATGGCATCTCATACGAGCAGCTGCCCGGACTGGATGAGATCAGCTGGGGCACTCAGGAAGGCTTGCCCTACGATCCAGTGCGGCATAAGGAGTACCTGAATGGTCTCGAAGCATGGAAGTCCGGCGATCTGGATTATAGAGTGGCAGGAGGGGAGTCACCCAATGAAGTGGCCGCCAGACAAAAAGTAGCAGTAGATCACATCATGGCCCAGGAAAACGAAGAGACCATCTTGATCTCGACCCATGGTCGGGCGATGCGCTTTTTGGTATGCTGGATGATGGGCCAGCCGCTCAATGCCGCCGAAGCATACGAGCATTCCAATCTCTGCGTGTATCGATTGACCTACGATGGTCAATCAGCAGAGATTTTACTCAACAACAATACAGACCATTTGGTTAGTCTCTAGGTAGCTCCCGGATTACTAGCGCATTGGCTAAAATGTCGTGAAGCGCTTGTCTCTTAGGCGTAAAGGCCGCGATGATATAGCCTATATTCATCATCATTCCTGACAAGATTTTGCCTAGGTTTCTTAGAAAGGCCTTGATGAAGTCGAGCCTGTTGCCGTCCATGTCTGTCACCCTCAATCCCAGGGCAATTTTCCCCAAGGTAGCTTGATGTCTGCTGGACTCAAGAATTGAGTAATACAAAATCTTGATGAGCCCGGTAACCATGGCTAGTATGAATATTCCCGTGAGGAACATGGGTAAATTGTCCATGGTATGGTATCCCCAATCGAAATCCGGGTTGTCGAAAGCTGCGAAACCCATGGGCAATGCAAAGCCGAGCCCATAAATAAAAAAGAACGGTATCACTATGAAAGCCTGAAGGAACCCAATGATAAATGAATCGATGATCACGGCCACAAATCTGAGCCAAAATCCGGCGTATACGGTATTCTCTATTTTTTCCATGTTACGTTAGTCGGTTTTATTTTTCAGTTTATTACGAAGTGCTAAAACTATCTTGATTAGGTGCTGAAAATTGTGAGTTTCGGGCTTGTCTTTGATCTCCATTTTTGTTAATTTCATAACAGATTCCGTCTATGAACGGAGCAACAAGGTAGAGAACCTGAATTCTAAAAATTCAATCTCAGCCCAAAACCCGGCAAGACCGGGTTTTTGCGTTTCTGACCCAATGGTCAATTAATCTCCGGTTCGTTTTGAAGTTATTTGGTTTTTTTGTTAATTGAAGGATAAACTATTGATATTCAGTAGATATGGCTAAGAAAGCAAGGTCTAAATCAAAGTATAAAATAGTTCCCGACTGGAGCATGCCAGAGGGAAAGTCCCGCCAGGAGCAAGACCGCGTTAGGATTCATCCCTATGCATTGATCTCGTATGCGCAGAAGAAATGGGGGATAGGCAAAGCCTGTGAACTGGCCATAAATCTCATCAAACAAAAGTATCATCAGCGTTTCGAAGAGTCGAAGGTGTATTTCTAAAACATATGTCACTCTTGCCCTCTAATTGAGCTGCGGAAGCAACACGCCATTTAAATATCTTTCCATAGTAATTTTCCATGTTTTTCCCTTACCAAGGATAGAGGGGTGATTACCAGAATTGCACTGATCGTACGATACTCAAACTTTCTCCATTAATTTTATACAGCGGTGCAACCCTTTTGCAAAAGGGCACATCTACTCCATGAAACAATCAAAATGGTCGTAAAGATTAACCTTTTTGACTCAGACGAAAAACTGGTAGCCGGCTGCAAGAAGCAAAACCGGAAGGCTCAGAAGTACCTTTTTGAGCACAATGCTCCCGTGATGATCCTTGTGTGCAAGAGATACATCAAGGACGCTGACCAGGCCGAAGAAGTGATGTTGTCGGGTTTTATGAAGGTGTATGACAAAATCGACCAGTTTAAGTTTCAGGGCCCGCTCCAGAGTTGGATCAGGAAGATCATGGTGAACGAGTGCCTGGGGTGGATCAGAAAGAACAGAATGATGTACCGGGAAGTGGACATAGAGGAACTGACAATTGAACCCGATCTACAAAGATTGGAGAACCAGCTGGAAGTCCAGGACTTAATGAACCTAATCCAGATGTTGCCGCAGGGTTATCGAACGATCTTCAACCTATACGCAATAGAAGGATTTAATCATGAGGAGATTTCCAGGAAACTGGATATATCTGTAAACACCTCCAAATCACAGCTTAGCCGGGCTAGGAAATACCTGCAGGCTCGATTGGTAGAATTGGATCAAATGGCAGAAGATAAAAAACAGGATGATGGAAGCTAGAAAAATTGATCGGTTGTTTAAAAAAGGCCTGAGCTCCGTTGAGGATCATGCGGCGGTCGACTCCTGGGCCAAAATGGAGTTGATGTTGGATGAAAAAGCATCAAAAGGTGGTAAGGTATATTGGTATGTAGCAGCATCCGTCGCATTGATTTTGGCCGCTGCGTGGTTTTTTCCTAAAACATCAGACGAAGGTCAAGTTGTGGAGACCATGGTGAAGGAACCGATAGAAACGACCAAACCCCAGGAAACTGAGAAGAGCATCGAGGTGGCGTCCAGGGAAATTACGCCTTTAGCGGAAGCTAATGAGTCAGTTGTGATAAATGAAACGTCTAAGAAATCTCAAGAGCGTGTCATTACGCAAGAGCCCTTCAGCAGGCCTGAAGAGCCTTTAATGAGAAGTGCAGCTATTTCACAACCAGAGCAGCCAATCATTCAGGAGCCGGAAAACATCACTCCGGAAGTTGAACCCGCCGAAATGGAACAGCAACCCAAGAAAAGAATGCCGGTGAGGATCACCTACAAGCGAAGCAATCGAATGACAGATGCTCAAAACCTGGCGGGTGTCGAACAGGACACCACTAAAAAGAAACTCAAACAGTTCCTTGATAAGAATAACATTGACCCAAGCGAAATGTGGGCAGATATCAGGGATACGAAAGATCGACTGGTGCAAAAAGCGGTCGATTTCAAAAACAAAAACGTCAAAACTCAAAATAAATAAACTCATGAAGCGACTAACAGCAATTCTGCTTTGCGCCTGCCTTTATTTGCCGGGCAGAGCAGAGAAAAACGAACAATCAAAGGATACGGTCATTATTGAATTTGGACCCACGAGCAAGATGGTAATCATAGCAGACTCTGAAGAAGACCTTAAAGACCTGCGTGCTTACGATATCAATGAAATGATCGACCAACTCAACATGGAACTGGACTCGGTGGGTACGGGAGTAACTGAGCTGAGCATGTATGATGAATCCGGCACGCTTTTTCTTAAAGATTCGGCAGAAGAAGCGCCGACCACTCAGGAGCCATTAAAATACTATGGTGAAAGCACTTCTGGTTCTTCGAGCTACTCACAGAAGAGCTACTCGTCCAACGGATACTCTGACAATGACTATAAATACAAGGACAGCAAGACCAAAGGGGCCTTTGAGATGTTCTTCGGGATGAATAACTGGCTGGAGGAAGGAAAATTTCCCGACCAATATGATCAACCCTACGCGATCAAGCCATGGGGATCCTGGTATTTTGCTTTGGGGATGAACAACAGGACTCAAATCGGAGGGCCTGTCGTGCTCAACTGGGGTGCAGATATTTCCTGGTATGCCTTTAAGATGGAGAATCGGGCGGTGAGAATAACCAAGGACTCACTCGTGACCACTTTTGAAGAAGACCCTAATGTCAAGGGGATCAAGAGTAAACTGGGGATAGCATACCTCAATGTCTCCATGGTGCCCATGCTGGATTTTGGCTATGGCAAAGCAAAGAAAAATGGAAGGGGTTATGGCACTTTTAAGAAGTACGGTAGTAATGGATTTAGGATTGGAGCAGGAGGATATGTCGGCTACCGCATCGACAGTTGGACGAAGTTTATCTACGAAGTGGATGGGGACAAAAACAAAGACAAAGTGAAAAGCAACTACTACCTGGAAAACCTACGATATGGAATCAGAGGGCAAGTAGGATACAAGGGCATGAACTTCTTCTTCAACTATGACCTCAACGAAGTATTTTCTGAAAACAGGGGACCTAAGCTGAACGCAATTAGCTTTGGGATAATACTGTAGAAAATTCAGGTGCAAGCCTTAAGGGTTTGCACCGTCTTCTTTAGATCGGTCCTTATCTATTTTCTTTTTGGATTTACCCAGAGGTCCCAGGAAGTGCTTGGGGTTTTCATCAAAGTGAATGATCAGTTGATCCAGGTCGATCAGCATTTGATTAAGGTTTTGGTAGACGGTATCCTCCTTGAGTAGTTTACCCATTGTTCCTTCCCCTGAGTTTAGGTCTGCCAGGATTATGTTGAGCTCGTTGAGAGAAGTGTTGAGTGAGTTTACCGCGCTATCAAGTGCCAGGTTGTTCACTGTTTGTAATGTTTCATTGGCAGTGGCTATTAGCGGTTGGATATCATCGACTTTTGAATTCACGTTTCTGATGAGCGAGTTTACATTTACGATTGTTTTATCGAGGTGGGCCCGGCTTTCATAGATCAATCGATTCGCATTCTCTGTAGTGTTTTTTAAGGCTTGCAATGTCCCTTTGATTTCTTCTCCGGCACCTTCCATGCCCAGCAGGATTTCGTTCATCCTGCTGATCGTCACCCCGATATCATCGGTCAACGGTTGGGCTCTTTCTAAGATGGCCTCCAGACCCTTGTCAACATCGGATTTCAAGGTGTCACCGCTTTCCAATGGTGCAGTGATGTCCCCAATGTTCAAGAGAATGGCCTTACTTCCCAAAAAATCACTGTTGTATAAAGTGGCTCTTGTGTCTTTTCCGATGACCAGATCTCCTTTTACATCCAACTCTACCAACACCTTGTTGCCCCGATTTTGGAGGATTTTGATTTCGCTCACACGACCTACGGCATATCCGTTGACGATTACCGGGTTGGAGACATTGAGGCCGTCGATGTTGTTGTATATGGCGTAGTACTTATTGGAGGTGGAGAAAAAATCGATCCCCTTCAAGTAATTAAATCCGAAATAGAAAACAGTTCCTGAAATGACGGCCAGCAGTCCGACCTTAAACTCTTTTGTCACAAGTGGGTTAGTTATTTGATTCGATTTCCTTTTTATAATCTCTGAATGCTCTGAAGATTCCTGACGCTATGTACGTTTGTTGGAGTTTATCGTTTAGCTCACGCTCTTCTTTGCTATTACTAAGATAACCAGTTTCTATTAATACGCTCGGCATGGCGGTGCTCCATAGTACGTATAGACTGGATTGTTTTACCCCTCGACTTCTTCTGCCCACCCGGTTTTTGAATTGATCCTCAATTTTGCTAGCGAGGGAAATGCTTCTCTCCTGAAAGGCTGTTTGAGTGAGCGAAAAAAGCATGTACGACTCAGGTGAGTCTAAATCGAATTCGTAGTTTTTTTCATAATCCTCCTCGAGGAGGATTACAGAGTTTTCGCGCTTGGCGACTTCAAAATTCCTACCTGTATTTTGTACCCCCATCACGTATGTCTCGGTACCATGCACTTTTTCACTCCATGGGGCAGAGTTGCAGTGAATGGACATGAAAAGGTCAGCGTGCTTGTTGTTGGCCAGATCAGAGCGGTCTTTGAGGGTGGGGAAGCTGTCGTCATTTCGGGTATAAATGATTTCAACCTCAGGCATGTATTTTTTAATGATCTCACCGGTTTCAAGGGCGATGCTCAGGGCAATATCCTTCTCTACAGAAAACTCACCAGACGTTCCGGGATCTTTGCCTCCATGACCCGCATCTATGACGATTCTTCTGATTTTGTGATCCTCAATTCCTGTATAGTTAAAAGACGTGCAAATCAAGAAAAGAGAAAAGAAGGCTATCGCTGCAATATTTTTCATCTTAACATTCTGGTTTAACTATATTGGCAATATTTTTGCACAAAAATGTATATTTTTCGTTGAAACTGAAAACCTGGTGCCCGATATAAAATACGTCATTTTCTCACTTTTATTGGTTTTTTCGGCACAAAAAGGACACTCTCAAACCCCCACTCCGGACACCCTTCAGGTAATCAATACGGCCCTACAGGTAGCGGACTCCCTTGGGGTACTCGATAGCCTCATTCAGCATCCGGAAGTTCAGAGTTACCTCAACGATTCTCAGGCTCCACCACCCACCACACTTGGTGATCTGCCAAAAATGATACCGAATGATACAACCCTGTATCAAGCAAGCGGACAAGCCAAAGGGGATGTGGAAACGACCATTGACTATCAATCCAAGGATTCCATATTTTTTGACCTGACGAGCCAGGAGATGCATCTGTACGGTGAATCGAAAATTGTCTACGGAGATATCACGCTGACAGCTGAGCGTATTGGGGTTGATTGGGTAAATAATACGCTTGAGGCTAACTTCATCATTGATGACTCTACAGGAAGAAAAATAGGTAAGCCGGTCTTTCAGGAAGGTGGAGATACCTACGAGACCGATGATATGATTTACAATATCAAAACCCGCCGGGCATTGATCAACGGAATCATTACGGAACAGGACGGGGCCATCATGCACGGTGAACGGGTGAAAAAGAATGAGCGTGACGAACTCTTTATTCGACAGGCCAAGTATACGACTTGCGATCTGGCAGAGCCACACTTTCACATTCAAAGTTCGAAGCTGAAAGTAATACCCAATGATAAGGTGTTGTCGGGTCCATTCAATCTACATTTTGGCGACATACCTACACCTCTGGGCTTCTTATTTGGCATGTTTCCCCAGCCTAGGGAAAAGGCCTCAGGGATCATATTTCCCAGCTACGGAGAGGATGCTACGCGGGGTTTCTTTCTCCGGCAGTTTGGTTACTACTTTGATATCAATGATTACATGGACCTTAAGCTTACCGGGGATCTGTACTCCAAGGGTAGCTGGGGAGTGATGGGGGTCACCAACTATCGTGTCCGTTACAAGTTTTCAGGAAACATGAGGGTGCGGTACAACAAAACAGTGAGTGTGGCTTTTGAGGATGATTCGTTTTCAAAAGATTTCTGGGTCGACTGGTCCCATTCTCCACAGTCCTATGGTACTTCACGGTTTTCTGCTTCGGTTTCCGGGGGTACCTCCACTTTTACCCAAAATAACAACAACGTCGGTTTGGATTACAACTCCAACGTAAACGCACAGTTCAGTTCCAATGTCTCTTACTCCAAGACCTTTAGAGGTACGCCATTCAGTATGCAGGCGACTGCCAGGCATAGCCAAAACATCAGCACCGGTCAGGTCTCGATGACTTTGCCCGAGTTGAGTGTGAATGCCACTCGGATCACGCCCTTCAAGAATGTTCCCGGCATGGAAAAGAATGCCCTGGGTAAGCTGGGCTTCTCCTATCGAATGGCTATGAAGAATGAATTGACAAACGCACCGGTGAGTGCCAGCATTTCCGGGGCCGAGATCATAAATGAAAACCCATTGAACGATAGCCTGGTCAACTTCAGTTTGGACAACATTTCAGTGTTGATGGACCGAGCGAAGCAAGGGATTAGACATCAGATACCCGTTACTACTTCTTTCAACATTCTTAACAATTTTACCGTGAGCCCCAGCTTCAACTATACGGAGGTCTGGTATTCTAAGGAGCTGAGCTACGAGTACATTGAAGAATTAGAAGGGGTGAGAGTGGATACGCTCAATGGTTTTAGCAGAGCGGGGTGGTGGAGTACAGGAGCCTCCATGTCTACTCGACTGTATGGTTTCTTTCCGGTAGGTGGTGAGAAAATACAGGCGATCAGGCATGTGATGACACCAAATGTCGGGATATCCTATACCCCAGACAATACCGATCCATCCAAAGGTGTGTACCAGGAGGTGCAAATCAATGAAGAGGGAGATACCCGGATCTTGTCTAAATACGAGCGGTTTGCTTATGGTGGTCCTACCGGTAAGGAGAGCGCAACGATGTCTTTTTCGCTCAACAACAACATTGAAATGAAAGTCAAGACGAAGAATGACTCTATCGATGAATATAAGAAGGTCAAGGTCTTTGATAACCTCTCCGTGTCGTCGGGGTATGATTTTCTAAGGGATTCCATGAATCTTAACAAAATCAATTGGAATGCACGTACCTCATTTTTCAACAGTAAGGTGTCCCTCAACCTCAGTGGGACGATCGACCCTTATATCTACATATTGGATAGTATACAAGAGAGGTCGGGAGGAGACGTGGTACATGATACTCGGGTGAATCAATTGGCATGGAACAGCGGCCAGGGCATAGGGCAACTCGAGCGATTAACGATGGCCATAGGAATGAACCTATCACCAAAAGGCAAATCCGCCGGTGCTCAAAAGGATAAATACCAACAAAACTCTCCAGGGGATAATCTTCTAAACCCTGAGGACAACTTCGTGGCGGGAGATGTGAATCAATTCATAGCCACGGATGCAAATCAATACGTGCCGTTTGATGTGGGCTGGTCTCTACGAGCCAACTATCAGTTTAACTATACCCGGGTAGGTTTTGAGGAAGCGAATATCACGCAGACATTACAGTTTGGAGGGAGTTTTCAGCCTACGAGCAAGACCAACGTCAACGTCAGTTCGGGCTATGACCTGGAGAAAAAAGAATTCACCTTTACCAATATCAATGTGTCGCGGGACTTGCACTGCTGGGCCATTTCGTTCAACTGGGTGCCCTTTGGTCCTCGACAGTCTTACTTCGTATCAATCAACGTAAAATCCGCTCTGCTCAAAGACCTCAAGCTGGATAAGCGTAATCAAAACCAGGCGCAGGTATTTTAGATAAGCGGTAGGTTGCTTTATACACCGAATACTTAGCTTCGCGTATATGAGCAAATCAGGCAAACTTTTCAATCTACAATTCATCCTTTTGTGCCTGAGCGGCTATCTCTTCTTTGGGAGTTTCAATATGATTATCCCTGAGCTACCCGCTTACCTCGAGTCGATGGGTGGGGGTGAATACAAAGGCTTGATCATTGCTCTTTTTACACTCACAGCAGGACTTTCCAGGCCATTTAGCGGTAAGCTGGCGGATAAGGTCGGAAGAATTCCTGTGATGGTGGTGGGGGCTGTGGTGAGCGGTATTGCTGCTTTGATCTATCCGTTTGCCACGAACTTGATCGCCTTTTTTACCCTTCGTTTTTTTCATGGTTTCTCCACAGGCTTTAAGCCTACGGGCACCTCGGCCTATGTGGCAGACCTGGTGCCTGCACAGCGTAGGGGAGAAGCGATGGGCTATGTGGGATTTTTTGGGAGTTTAGGCATGGCCTCCGGTCCTGCCATAGGATCGTATGTGGCGCAATATGTATCTCTCAATGCAATGTTTTACCTCTCTTCTGTTTTTGCGGTACTATCGGTGTTGATCCTGATCGGCATGAAAGAGACCTTGCAGAATAAGGAAAAGCTGTCCCTTAACCATCTGAAAATTGGGCGTCATGAAGTATATGAACCCAGGGTTCTTTCACCTGCTGTGGTGATGATGGTTTCGCTGTTTTGTTTTGGTACGGTTTTGACCATCATTCCCGATTTGAGTGACCACCTGGGGCTGGCCAACCGTGGTTTGTTCTTTACCTATTTTACGCTGGCTTCATTGCTGGTACGGATCTTTGCGGGCAAGCTTTCCGATCGATATGGTCGGATTCCCGTGCTTAAGGTGGGGAGCTTCATTGTATGTATCGCTCTGATCCTGATTGCCAATTCACAGACTCAATCGTGGCTTACTTTGAGTGCCTTTGTTTTTGGTTTGGGTGTTGGGGTGCATGCGCCCACGATTTTCGCCTGGACTATTGATTTGAGTGATGAACGATATCGAGGAAGGGGCATTGCCACCGTATACATCGCCCTGGAGATTGGCATTGGCATGGGAGCGTTGATATCAGGCTGGGTGTATTCGAATGACGTATCTCGGATTCCACACGTTTTTTATATCTCTGCGGCTCTGATGCTGGTCGGTATTATCTATTTATATTCGAATGGCGTAAAGAAAACCCCCAAACCCCAGGTCTATGGATAATCAAAAAATTGCGACGTATTTGAAGTATGCCTTTGTTGCCTTGTGTGTGTTGGAGATCGCGAGTGAAATGATGGCATGGGATGGCTTGATACACCTGGTGAAGCCATTGCTGATGCCGGTGCTACTGGTATATATGAGGAAGAGTACCACAGGGCCAATCACACCGTCGTTGCTTTTAGCGGCCGGTGCTTTGATCTTTTCTTTCTTGGGCGATTCCCTGCTGATGTACGCACCGGTTGATGAATTGTATTTCCTGCTGGGGCTTGGAGCTTTTGCCATCGCTCAGCTCTTTTATGTCTTTACATTTTCGAAAGCAGTGGACACGGATAGCCCGGCTGTTTCCGGGACGCTTAAGGTTCTGTATTCGGTTCCTTTCGTTCTTTATGCTGTATTCTTTTTGTTGCTTATTTGGGAGGGAATAGGTGCTCTGCAAATCCCGGTGACGATCTATACGGCCCTGATCATTTCTATGGCGTTGGCTGCGGTATATCGCCAGGGTAGGGCAGGACGAGAGGGAGTCAACCAGGTGATCTTCGGTGCGATATTGTTTGTTCTGTCCGATTCCCTGATTGCCATCAATAAGTTTTATGCTCCGATGGAAAACGCCCGGGTGTTCATCATGCTCACCTATGTACTCGCCCAGTGGAATATTGTGAATGGGTTGGTGAAGCATTATAACAGGTAGAATAAAGAATGAGTGGAAAAAGAACATCAGTGTTTTACTTTATTTTGATAGGACAGCTATTGATAAATGCTGTTGTTACGTTGGTAATAATCTCCACTACTTTACTTTCACTTATCGTTTTCGATAAAATAGGTTATGGTGTTCTTGTAGGTTTTGGTTTGGCATGGCTTTATTGGGCATTTGTAACTCCGAAATGGAGAAAGTGGGCAATCAGAAAAGGAGCTGATAAGAAAAACTTAGAGTATTGGGCAAACAAGACTTTTTTGACATGGAAAGAAGATAATCCATTGTCCAAGACGGAATTTGGAAAAACCAACCAAGGAGACTAATCGTTGGCATAAACTATAGTATAATCTAATTTTTCTCATTCCTCCAACAGCTCAAGAATGGACGAATACCAACTGAACCAAATCCTATCCAGAATAGACCAAATTACGATCGGTGCTGAAGCAAGATTCGGTAAAATGAATGCCCACCAAATGGTCTGTCATGTATCTGATCAGATCAGAATGGCACTAGGAATCAAAACTGATGTTATTCCCGGAGGGATGGATCCCAAAGAAGTAATCGAGAAATCACTAGCCGGTGAGTTTGTTCCCACACCAAAAGGCCTTGGTCAGGTAGAGGGTGATGGCACACCTCCGGGGGATTTTGATCAAGACAAAGCCGAGCTCAAATCGTTGTTGGAGGTGATTTTCAATAAAGAGGACTCGTTCAAATTTTCACCTCATCCGTATCTCGGTCCGCTACCAAAGTTTAAGTGGTTGCGCGTGACGAGCTTTCATTGCGATCATCATCTGAAGCAGTTTGGGTGCTAGGAAATCGCGGCGGACGGGTAAGAAACACATCAGTTCATGGTATTTGGCATATTAAAAGACTAAAATGGAATAGTCTTCCATGTCGGCCTTTAGTACTTTCACATTGAAACTAAGGATAATTTTTTAACACCTAAATACTGTCTATGATCACACTAGGTCAATTTATTATTGAGCGGCAAAAGGATTTTCCGTATGCCAAAGGGGAGCTATCCCGTTTGCTTCGGGATATCGGTATTGCCGCCAAGGTCATCAACCGGGAAGTCAATAAAGCCGGTCTGACCAACCTTTTCGGATACGAGGGAAATGTCAATGTGCAGGGAGAAGAGCAGAAGAAACTGGACGTCTTTGCCAATGAACAACTGATCCGGGCTTTGTCGTCCGGGGACGAGTGCTGCCTGATTGCCTCGGAGGAGAATGACACCTTCATTCCCATCAAAAAGAACGAAGATAACTCAGGGCACTATGTAGTGCTCTTCGACCCTCTCGACGGTTCTTCTAATATTGAATACAATGTTTCTATCGGTACGATATTCAGTATCTACAGGAGGGTGAGTGCATCGGGTCCCGGTAAGGTTGAAGATTGTTTGCAACCCGGCCATCAGCAGGTAGCCGCCGGCTATGTGGTCTATGGATCGAGCACCATGATGGTCTACACTACGGGCAAAGGGGTTAACGGCTTTACTTACGACCCGTCGATAGGGGAGTTTTGCCTTTCGCATCCCGACATCAAAATTCCGGAAGACGGGAAAATCTATTCCATCAATGAGGGGAACTACCACAAATTCCCTGATGGGATCAAGAAGTACATCAAGTACTGCCAGGAAATAAATGAGAAAGAAGGAAGGCCGTACACCTCTAGGTACATTGGATCACTGGTATCAGATTTCCATCGAAACCTGCTGGCTGGTGGTGTTTTCATCTATCCAAGCTATCACAACAATCCCAACGGTAAGTTGAGACTGTGCTATGAGTGCAATCCTATGTCTTTCATCGTTGAGCAGGCCGGGGGCGTGGGTACCACAGGACATGAGCGGGTGATGGACGTAGTCCCTACGGAGCTCCACCAGCGTGTCCCTGTTATCCTGGGCAGTAAAAATATGGTAGAGAAAGTGTGTGAGTTTTTGTAAACACTTTCGCTGACTACCAACAAAAAACCCGATCCATTTCTGAATCGGGTTTTTCTATTTCTTACTGTCAACCAAAATCAGGTTGCGCAGAATTCTTTCAATCTTTGGTTCTTAGAAGGCTCTCTCAGTTTCTGAAGAGCTTTCTCTCTGATTTGTCTTACACGCTCACGAGTCAAGCCCATGATGTCGCCAATCTCCTCCAGCGTATAAGGGTTGTCAGATCCGATACCGAAGCTCATCTTCACTACTTCTCGCTCTCTGGCAGTCAAAGTAGAGAGTGCTCTGATGGTTTCTACTTTCAGCGAATCGTTGAATACCATCTGACCGTCAGTGGGTCTTGAAGTTTTGTTTTCCAAAACGTCCAAAAGTGAACCTGACTCATCTTCACCGAAAGGAGCGTCCATTGACATTTGCTTTACTTCAGCACCCAGGGTGTTTCTCACCTCGCTAGGCTTCATGTCAAGGATGTCTGCCAATTCTTCTTCGGTCGGCTCACGCTCAAACTTCTGCTCCAGCTCAGCATACGCTCTTCTGATTTGGTTGATCGCGCCTGACTTGTTCATAGGAAGTCTTACGATCCTTGACTGCTCAGCGAGTGCCTGCATGATTGACTGACGAATCCACCAAACGGCATAAGAGATAAACTTAAATCCTTTGGTTTCATCAAATTTCTTCGCTGCTTTGATCAATCCAAGGTTTCCTTCGTTGATCAAATCATTCAATGGAAGGCTTCTGTTTTGATACTGCTTGGCTACAGATACCACGAACCTCAGGTTGGCTTTTACTAATTTTTCGAGTGCAAGATCATCTCCTTGTTTGATTCGCTGTGCCAGTTCTACCTCCTCATCAGGAGTGATCATCGGCACACTACTAACTTCCGTAAAATACTTCTCCAGCGTGTGGGATTCCCGTCTGTTAGTGATGGATTGCGTGATCTTCAGTTGTCTCATATGTGTTCCTCTTAATTTTTTGTTAGGGTCGCGAGCCTGTAGTCAGGGACTCAATAAGCCCGCAAAGTTAATGTTTTAATACGATTTTTCTCTTGATATGGATTTAATATTCTCGATAAAATATCCAAAATTTGATTGCTGCCGACCCGGCGATACTTTTTCTCGAAGTGTCATTTTGGGTCATGTTATCACAAAGTACAAAAGATAAACGAATAATCCTATGAAATTGTATTTTATGGAGATCAATCTTGCTTTTGAGTCTAAAATGGACTATTATACTAGACTCATTCATGTTTCATTTTTTTAAACCTTCACTGCTATGGTAATGAACTTTAAAGGCGCCCAGGTAGAAAAAGACCAGACCGTAAAATACGAACCCATCTCCAACTATATGGCCAAAGCCAAAGACCTGATTACTTTCTCTCCTGAAATGGAAATCGCCGAGGCGATAGATATCATGCTGAAAAAAAGAATCTCCGGCGGACCCGTGCTCAACGACAAAAGGGAATTGGTCGGTATGCTCTCAGAAAAGGACTGCCTGAAGATATTGGTTCAATCGTCTTATCACAACATCCCCAGCGGTAAGGGCCTGGTAAAAGACTACATGTCCGGCAATGTGAAGACCCTCGAGATGGATATGGATGTGGTGGAGTGCGCCAACGAGTTTCTTAGCACCTATTATCGTCGCTTCCCTGTCACAGAAAACGGTATCCTCAAAGGCCAGATCAGCCGCCGCGACATTATGAAAGCGGCGCAAAAGATCAAGGCGACTACTTGGTGATATCAGCTTTGATCTTTTATTAAAACATATGATAATCTAACCGAATACTAATTGATTCTATGGAATTTGTTATGGGATTGCTGTCTATAGTCATAAGTGTAGGGCTAGTCGGATTTGTTGGTGCTGTTTTAAGAATGCCATTTTTGAAAGAGAAGAGGAAGTTTTGGGATTTGTATATTCAAGATATTTACCGAAACTATGTGGTGGGAATAATGGTCGGGGCTATTGCCATCTACATTTATTTCAGTTTACAATAAAGCCTGTGGGATGCTTTCGAAATACGACTAATTTCCCTCAAAGCCCTTGTTGGTGTTGTCACCAACAAGCCATGATCAAATCCTTTCATAAACCCTTACCAGCCACGGAAAGCTAAAGCCTTTGCTGCTCAATCTGAAACCTTTCGATTCAATGAAGGATTGAACCTCACTGGGATTGTGCACATAGGTCCGAAAGGGATTCTTTTTAATCATGAGGTAGGCTCTGGTTAGCTGGCCCAGGGCTTTGGATACAAATCCGCCCAGAGGCATGGTCATAGCGAGGGCTTTGTCAGCTTTGTCCAGGGCATTGCCAAGCAGAAGTTTGTAGTCAGGATAGCAGCACACCACTTTGTCGAGGGTCACTATATCATGGGCCTCGACCTCATTTGCCACGTCATTGAAGTCGGCCATTTTGAACTCCGTATCAAATCCTTTTTCAGCAGCGTATTCCTGCGCCACATGCAAGTATCCTGAGGAGGAGTCTACGTCGGTGGTTTTATTACCTCCATTTTCCATGAAGGCCCATTGGATAGCACCAATTCCTCCGCCAATGTCCAGGAGGGTTTGGTTTTTTTGGTTTAATGAATACATAAGTGAAAGCAGCTTTCGTGTAGATTTTCCGGCCCCTTTCTTTTTATACTTCTTCATTTCTTTCTGAGCGGACTTCAGGTCAAATAGTTGATCAGCCCCACAGCAGTGCTTGCACGTCATTGGCGTAGTGTTTAAATCATTCAGTAATTTAGAATAAAAGCACCACTTGCATGAATCATATCATATACTTCATTGACTCGCCTTGATCATGATATGCATACCGTATCGACGTATATTTGGCGTATCATATTTCACGCATGTACTTATTAGGATATGAAATAGGCAGTGCCGCCATCAAGATTGCACTGGTGAACGCAGGAAATAGCACTACGTTGGATGTGCTGCAATACCCTGAAATGGACTACCAGGTGCTGTCGCGTCAGCACGGTTGGGCTGAGCAGCAGCCGGAGATGTGGTGGCAGGACGTTTGTCATGGTACCCGTCAGATTCTGAAAAAGAACAATGTCAAGCCTGGGGATATACAGGGCATCGGCATTGCTTACCAAATGCATGGACTCGTATTGGTGGACAAAGACCAGAAGGTTTTGCGTCCTTCTATCATTTGGAGTGACAGCCGCGCAGTGAGCATAGGCAAGAAGGCATTCCACGATATCGGTGAGCAGTTTTGTCTGGAAAACTATCTCAATTCCCCGGGGAACTTCACAGCTTCAAAGCTCAAGTGGGTGAAGGATTATGAGCCGGACGTCTATCATCGAATTCATAAAGTGATGTTGCCAGGCGATTTCATTGCCATGAAATTCACCAACCAAATCACGACGACCATCTCAGGTTTGTCAGAGGCAATTTTGTGGGATTTTAAGAAAAAGGACCTGGCCTATTCGGTGCTCGATTATTATGAAATAGATAAGGAATTGATCCCAGAGATCGTTCCGACGTTTTCCATTCAGGGTAAGCTCACTCAAGAAGCAGCTAATGCTTGTGGGCTCAGGATTGGGACTCCTGTTTGCTATCGGGCCGGTGATCAACCCAACAACGCCCTTTCATTCAACGTGCTCAACCCCGGCGAAGTGGCTGCAACCAGTGCTGAGTCCGGGGTGGTGTATGGTATCGTGGATCGACCAAAGTATGATGACAAGTCCCGAGTCAACTCGTTTGCCCATGTGAATTACGAAGAAAATTTTGACCGGATAGGAGTGCTGCTTTGTCTCAACGGTGCCGGCACGCTCTATGGCTGGCTCAAGCATCAGATAGCCGTGGGAGGCAGAGAGTATGACGATATGGAGCGAATGGCTTCGTCTGTACCTGTGGGATCGGACGGTCTTTGTGTCTTGCCCTTTGGCAATGGCGCTGAGCGAATATTGGAAGATCGAAACATCAATTCTCATATTCTCAATCTGGACTTCAACAGACATACCCGAGGGCATATTTACCGATCGGCGCTGGAGGGCGTGGCGTTTTCCTTTGTACATGGAGTGAATCTGCTCAAGGAGATGGGGTTGGATGTGGATGTGATTCGTGTGGGAAATGATGATATGTTTCAGTCGGAGGTATTTTCCATGACCATTGCTACGATGCTCGATTGTATGGTGGAGGTGGTGGATACGACCGGGGCTGTAGGGGCAGCCCGTGGAGCAGGAGTGGCCAGCGGCGCTTATGCTTCGATAGAGGATGGCCTGGCCGGGTTGAGTGCCAAACAGATTTATGAACCAAGGCTCAACCATATGCTCTGTAGCCAGGCGTACAATCTATGGGTTTCCTGCCTGGACAAAACACTTTTTGAGGTTCCCTCTAAAGCCAATAGGCCGGAGGTACTGCGCCAAAAGAACAGTGAGTTGAAAAAAGAGATCGCAGATCAGAACAAAAAACTGGCGGCCTCTTCCATGCAACTACACAACAAAGACGAGTTCTTACTGGAAGTGAAAAATGATCTGGTGGGATTGAACCTGGATGAGACGCAAGCCAAAAAGGTTAGCCGGTTACTTTCTAAAATCGAGAGCCAGGTAGGTGGGGGCAAGGATTGGGAGACTTTCGAAGAACAATTCGATTTGCTGCACTCTGACTTTTTTAAGAACCTGAAGGCTGATTTTCCGAAACTCACTTTAGCAGAAGCCAAGCTCTGTATGTTTTTGAAAATGAAACTGAGCACCAAGGAGATTGCCAATCAACTCAATCTATCGGTAAGGGGAGTAGAGACTCGAAGGTATCGACTGAGAAAGAAACTGCAGATAGGTAAGGAGCAGGATTTAGAGACTTTTTTAGACCGCTTGTAAAATGGACATGAGAAAAATCAATCATTACCTCTTCATTACTTTGTGCCTGGGTCTTTTCTATTCCTGTCAGGTAAGGGAGAATTCTGAGGTGGTCAACGTAAGGGATTTTGGAGCGAAAGGAGACGGTACAACCAACGACCAAAAAGCCATTCAAGCAGCGATCAATTCTCTTTCTGATGCCGGAGGGACAGTAGTGTTTGACGAGGGGGGATTCCTCACAGGGCAAATCAAACTTGTCGACAATCTAACCATCGAGATAAAGCCCACGGCCAAAATATTAGGGATTCAATCAGATGCAGAAGAGCATTATCCTCATGGGATAATCAAAACGGAGTTTCGAAATCGCATGGAAGAAGACTGCCAAAGACGACTGATCTACGGTGATCATGTGAAGAATATAACCATCACAGGTGGTGGGAAGATTGATGGCCAGGGGAGCTTCGAACCCTGGATGAACGTAAAGGAGCTGGGGACAGAAAAAGACAGGCCCTCCATTCTGGCTTTTGTGGGTAGTGAAAACATCACCGTGTCAGACATCGCTATGGTCAATCCGGCATGTTGGACCCAGGTGTATATAGAAAGTAAGAATGTGACCGTTCGAAATATCACTGTTCATACCGGCAACCTCACGCCCAACCGAGATGGAATTGATATTGTCGATTGTCATAATGTTCTGATCGAGGATTGCCTTATTCAATCGGAAGATGATGGTATTTGCTTCAAGAGCGGAAGTGAATTTGGAGTGAAAGATGTCGTGGTGAGGAATTGTGTGATCGATAAACTCAATGTACCCGCAGGCAATTGTTTTAAACTGGGCACTGACGGATTGGGTAGCTTTATGGATTTTGAGATCTCAGGACTTACCTTGAAAAATGCTTTTCAAAATTCGGCCATAGCCATAGAGTCGATGGATGGAGCGGTGATTTACAATTTGGGCTTTAGGGATATAGAAATCGAAAACTGCGGTCAGGCGTTTTTTGTATTATTGGCGGACAGGAAACGAACGGTTCCGGGTAGGCTAAAGAGAATAGGAGCGATATCTAATGTGTCCTTTAAGGATATAAAAGGGAGCGGGTTTACCCAACAATATCCATCGATCATTTCCGGCATACCGGGGCACAACATCCAGAATATATCCTTTGAAAACGTCGATTTAATTCTCAAAGGAGGTATCCAAACTACCGGACAGTCCGTAATGGAATATGACGGGAAATATCCCGAAGGCAGCAAGTTTGGAGTGACCAATGCATATGCTTATTTTGTGAGGCATGTGGATCAGGTTTCATTCAATAATTGTACAACCAAAACAGACCAAGCGGATGCACGTCCCTGGCTCGCGCAAGAAGATGTGAGAAAAATTATTATTAACCCATAGACCACAATCTAACCTGTATATTATGACCAAATCCAACAACCTTATCGGTAACACGACCGGCCAATCCATTCATCTTAACAACGATAAAGATTTTCTCTCCGACTACCTCCGGAAAATGGGCTTTATGGCATCATACGAGACCATTGAAAGGGCGGAGGTGCCGGGAGCCGGCAATATGAATTTTGTGCTTCGTATTGTTCCCAGTGACAGTCCGTCGTTCATCGTGAAGCAGGCTCGACCATGGGTGGAGAAGTTTCCCGATATCCCTGCTCCTGTGGAGCGAATGGAAACAGAGATGCGCTACTATGATGCGGTGAATTCGAATCCATCATTGGCGATCTATTCCCCAGTCATTATTGGATTTGATGAAAACAATTTCATTCTGGTGCTGGAGGATCTGGGCGAGTCGCAAGACTACACGTACATCTATAAGAAAGGCGAGAAAATGGATGGGGACGAGATGGAGCAATGTGTGGGATACATCAATGAGCTGCAGGCCATTGCATTTCACAAACACTATCCGCTCAATCTGACACTGCGTAAGCTCAATCATCAGCATATTTTCTTTTTGCCCTTTATGGCCAATAATGGGTTTAATCTGGATAACATCCAGACAGGATTGCAGGAAATTTCTACCAAATGCACAACAGATCACGATCTTATTTCTCGGGTAAGGGCACTGGGCGATGAATATCTGAGCAGTGGGGATACTCTCCTGCAAGGGGATTTCTATCCGGGTAGTTTACTGCGTGTAGAGGGGGAGTTTCGGGTGATTGATCCGGAGTTTTCTTTTTATGGTCCAGCGGAATGGGATATTAGCGTATTTATTGCGCACCTAATCATGGCAGAAACTGACGAACGGTTGGTGAAAAAGGCATTTGATAACTACACCCAAAAGCCTGCTTTCAATATGGAACGGTTTTCCGGATTTGTGGGTACGGAAATCCTCAGGAGGCTTGTAGGCTTGGCGCAGCTACCCCTAGAACTTGATTTAAATCAAAAATCCAACCTGATTGATCGATCGATCGATTGGGTGAAATCCGGCAAAGTGGATATCTTGGGTGGATGAAGCCATCTGTCTTTCTGCTATCGCTGCTCATCTTAATATCCTGTCAAGAATCATCTCGCGAAGACTCGATAGAACAAAAAATTCCATGGTCATCTGCTCAGCTTGACAAGGATGTGTTGTACGACAAAATTCTGGGTTCACTGGTAGGGTCGGCTATAGGGGATGCGATGGGTGCCCCTACGGAGATGTTGAACAGAGAGGGGCGGCAGGCCGCATATGGCTACATCATTGGCCTCGATACCCCCAAAATAGAACCTTCACCCGAGGGACTTTGGTATGAAGGTTTGCCTCCGGGTGCTACCACAGATGATACAAGGTGGAAGGAACTTGTGGTCGAGTTTATCGTCCAAAACCAGGCTATGAACCCAAAGCCATTTTCTGAGTTTATTTTGGATCAATACCAAAGGGAAGCAGACAAGCTGAAAGCTTTGGGTGATTCGGATTCCCTTGAAGTTGCGAACCAAGAAAGACGAAAGATCTGGCTCCAGGAATGGGCTACTGTCTCGAAGGCTTTTTTGTCGGAAGATATTGAAACCTATACGAATGCACTGCACAAGTTCTACGGTGGTGATTTGCTGTGTGCTGGAATATTGTACGCTCCGGTTTTGGGTTTGCCCTTTGCGGGAAATCCGGAAGCAGCTTACCAATCAACCTATCGTCTGGCAATATTTGATCAGGGATACGCCCGAGATATTTCGGCCTTAACTGCTGCTATGGTAGCAGTAGCCATAGATACTGCCGCTACTCAGGATTCGGTTCTAAATGTCTTCCAATCCATAGATCCACAGAATTATTTTGAAAGTCGCTTGATGGGGAGGTCTTCGTATCGTACTTATCAGCTGGCAGAGGGATTGTCTGAGGAAGCAAAGAAAATTGAGATGTTCGAGCCTGATCAATTGACCTTCGTGACAACAGGAATGACAGAGTTGGAAGCCTATAGACTCCAGTGGCTCTTTGAGCGATTGGATGAGCAAAACCAGGACTTACCGGCCCATGCCCAGGAGATTCTGCTGGTCGCCTTGACGGCCATGATGTACTCGGACTTTGACTTCCAAATGACCATGGAGTTTATTGTCAACTATGGTCGGGATAATGATACTTCGGCTGCAGTGGCAGGGGCAGTACTTGGGGCTTTTCATGGCTATGAGAAGCTTCCGGATGATTTGAAGATTCAGGTGTTGAGGGTAAATAAGGAAAACCTTGGGATTGATTTGGAGAAGTTGGCTGGTGATCTAACAGAAAACCTTTTAAAAGGAAATGCTTAGGGCCATCCTATTTCTTGGCTTGCTGGCGCTGGTTCGGTTTCAATGTACTGGTCAGACTTCCTCCGAAAGGATAGAAATGATAACGGTAGAAGGTGGAGATTTTCCTGTCACTAAGTCCAAGTCTCTTAGTGTCGATAGTTTCGAGATGAGTAAGTACGAAGTGACCCAGGCACAATGGCTGTCTGTGATGGGAGAAAACCCGAGTTACTTCAAAGGTTGCGATCAATGCCCTGTAGAGAATGTGAGTTGGAATGATATTCAGAGTTTTATTGAAAAATTGAATGAAAAGACAGGAGGCAACTATCGCCTACCGACACATCCTGAGTGGTTCTATGCCGTTCGAGGGGCCAACAAACGAGTCGGGACTGTTTACCTAAAGGGAATTGAATACTTCGAAGAGAATGCCTGGTGCTCAGAGAACTCGGAGAATAAAACACATCCAGTAGGAGAACAGTTACCCAACGAACTGGGGCTTTATGATTTGAATGGAAACGTCTGGGAATGGATCGCTGATGTATGGCCGGATGATTACGATCCGGAAACTCCAAGCACCCACAATAGGAACGCAGACAGATCTGACAAAATGATCCTGGGCGGAAGTTTCACCACCAGTTCCAGGGACTTCTATATGATCTGGTATATGCCGCAGTTTACAGGTAAAGATGATCGCCAACCGAACCTGGGATTTCGGTTGGCGAGGGATCTGTAAATAATCGTTATTCTACCCGCAATTTCATATTTCCAAAATTTTTCAGTCCTTCAAAGCGCACGAGATACGTTCCTTTTTTTAGATGGTGATGAATTCTCCTGTTTGAATTTACGGGTTGATGAAACACAACCGAGCCTGACAAATCGTATATTGAAATACTTGAAATTTTGCTCCAACTGATCTCGGAAGAAATATCAAAATAACCCCGTGATGGATTCGGGTAAACAAGTACCTGATGAATTTTGTTTTCCGATATGCTGAGCAAATCATCAGGATGTAACACGCTTATGGTGTCTTGCAAAACGGTGTTTTCAGCACAGGGGTCGTTGGTCGATATGGTGAAAATGAAATCACCTTTATCAACGGGAGTACCTGATACTATAGCAAGATTGCTCGTGCTGTCAAAAACGACTTCAGCCCAGGAGGGAAGCCCTTCGAAGATAATTGAGTCGGATACTGTCCAGGTATATTGCTTTGGCTCCATAGGCTCATCGATCAACAATGTATCTTCATCTGTCGAGGTTTTTTGGACGGATGCGACAAACTGCTGATCAGGAGGTATGTTGCCCGCCATATACATGGCTTCTCTTTTTGCACAGTTGGCTTTGGTGAAGGAATAAGAGTAATCAGGAGAAAAGACTATATCCTTTGCCTCATAGATATTATTCGTGCATTCAAAGTATACGTTGCCCACACTTTTGGCAATGCCACCTTCTTCCACAATCAGTGGATCACGTACCTGGTCATAGTAGTTGTACTCTGACAATATCTGCGCTTCTATCCTTGCCCTGGAGCAGTAGTTGTTGCCTGTACAGGAAAAGTAATTGTTGTACATATGCACACTGCCAAACCGGATGTTGGGCATTCTGGATACACATCCTTCTGCCCACCAGTTGTGGTGAAAGGTGACATGGAGTTTTCCCCTGTCATCCAAATCGTTATCACTGGCGCCTATGAGATTGGGAAATTTGTGATTTTCCACTACGGCATAGTAAAACTTGCAATAGGATACTGTGACAAAATCCGAAGCACGTGTGATATCAATCAATCCATCAGTGCAATCAAAAACGGTACAATGAGAGATAAAAACATTCGTGCTATTTCGTAGAGCAATGCCGTCACCATTTTCACTGAGGTTGGTAATACTCAGGTTTTTGATGATGATGTTTTGAGCGTCGCTGATGCTCAGCTGCCCATGCAGGGTCGTTTGCTCATCCGTGCCATAAATTGTTTTGTCGCTTTTTACTCTGACATCTCCTCCCAGGTCAATGTCTCCGGTGATGCCAATGATATAGGGCGTTTCCGATTCTGCATATTGGCGTATTTCGGATGCGGAAGTGACCAGGACAGAGTCTCCCCCAAGGCCACCGTCGTTGGCGCCATAGCCATCCGTCAGTTCAATTTGTCCCATTAGATGATATACGGGTAGCAAGAGCGCCAGGAAAATCAGTTTGTTGTAGTAAGTCATACTTGTTGTTGTTTAGTTAATCAGGGGAAAGTTTATCGATTTGATTGGCTTGTCTATCCTGTGGTGAATTGTGGAGTAGGTTTGAGACTGGGCCATTTCTTCGATCAGTAGGAAGTGGTCAATTGTTGCACAACTTCACCCCAAATATTACCCGCTTCATCACATTCTTTTTTCAGAGTGTCTTACAGTTGGTACGATTGCTGCATAAATCAAAAAAATCATCACAATGAAAAACACTCAACACACTATCAGAAAACCGGAACTCTACTTCCATATCGCATTTTGGATAATGGCCATCGCCGGGTTGATGAATACGGGTACGGCTGAGATACTCTTTCTCAATGGACTGTTCTACTATCCTGTCATATTGCCGCTCCCAGTCTATATTATTTCTCAGCTACTGATTCCCAAATATTTAAATAGGGATAACAAATGGACTTTTGCCTTTTATTTAATGGTGACGATAGCTGTCGTATCAATTTTCAGGGCGTTGGTATTTGCATTTTATGTCGAGTCGATTTCAGGAGAAAGTTTTGAATTCAAAAATGAATTTATCAAATGGCTAACCAAAGACTTTACAGGGCTGGATAAGTTTTTGTTTGGCACAACTGCACAAATACTATATCTGTCTTTCGGCTACCGATTCATTAAAGACTGGTTCGTCAACAAACAAGTCAATGACAATCTCAAAGCGGAAAACCATGCCCTTGAGACAGCGCTGACAAGGCCTTCAGAAATTAAAGATTTCCTCACTTCCACGGCTAGGTTCGCAGACCGATTTAGCGTTGAGGGAAAACTGGTAGGAGACTACTTTTTTGTGAATACCGGGACTGAAAAGGCGAAGGTTCGTACAAAGGATATTCAATATATAGAAGGCAATGGCAACTATGTGAACTACCACCTGGGGGACAAAAAGATAATGGAGCGGTCAAGCATCAAGGAGACTTTGTCTGTACTTCCTAAATCTGACTTTGTGCAAATTCAAAGGTCATATATAGTAGCACTGTCTCACGTTGATAAAATTCAAGACAATCATGTACACATCGGTGAATCCAAGATTTCTATTGGGCCCAACTTCAAGGATAGATTTAAAAATAGAATAGGGGACTTAAGTCTGAAAGTTTGATGTGAGCAAGATCATATAGTATACATACTTAAAATTGTTGGATAATTATCGTGCTAATAACTTCTATATTATCTTTATCCAAACTTTTAACTATATGAAATATACAATCTACACCTTCGTCTTTTTAGTGGCTCTTTTGATTTCTTGCAGCGAAAGCGATCCTACTCCTGAGGTACTCACTGTTGAAAATTTCGAATCAGAGCTCACCCTTGAGACTACCTACGACCAAATTGTATCGGCTTTTGGCGAGCCTGCACTGGATCGTGGTAGTGGGATTCATATCTATGTGTACGAGTTGGAAGATGATACCGAGATGTGGATTGGTTATGTAGATCAAATCTTATTTGCCCGACATATGGATTTAGATGGCAATGAGATTAGGACTTTGCTGAGTAGGGGAGTAGCAAAGTCTTAGTGAGGAATCTTAGAGGCCTTGCTTTAGCGCCATCACCACCATCACAAACACCCAAAGTATCCCCAAAGCAATCAGCTCGCTTTTGAGTACAAATCCATATCCCTTGATTAGGGATGAGAAGAATTTAGAGGCCTTTTTCATACCTCTAAATTTAGCCAAAACTTATTGACGCTTCAAACAAATCTTATTCTCGGTTAATAATTGCTTTTCAAATTTTAAAAATCTATCTTTGCATTCCTTTTTGCGAAGGGAAGGATTTTGACATAAAAAATCATATTTTAAAGTGGATTCAATAAGTTATAAAACAGCAATGACGAATAAGGCGACGGCCTCCAAAGAATGGTTAGTAGTCAATGCTGAGGGTAAAGTTTTAGGAAGACTGGCTAGCGAAGTAGCCAAGTTGATCCGTGGCAAGCATAAGCCAGGGTACACTCCCAATGTCGATTGTGGGGATAATGTAGTGGTAATCAACTGCGATAAGGTCAAAATGACCGGTAAGAAATGGACGGACAAAGAGTATGTGTCTCACACTGGATATCCTGGTGGTCAGAGAACACAGACTCCAACCGAAGTATTGGCTAAATCTTCAACGATCCTCGTTGAGAGAGCGGTAAGAGGTATGTTGCCTAAGAATAGATTAGGTCGCGCCTTGTTCAATAATTTGTACGCTTACGAAGGCGCTGATCACAAGCACGAAGCACAGTCTCCTAAAGAAATAAACATTTAAGCTGAATGGAAGTAGTAAACACTATCGGTAGAAGAAAAACATCTGTAGCCAGATTGTACCTAAACGCTGGCAAAGGTGAAATCAAAATTAACGACAGGGATTTGAAAGAATTCTTCCCTTTTGAGATCTACCAAACGATCGTAAAGCAGCCACTAGTGCTGGTAGAAGAAGATGGCAGCTATGACATCAAGATAAATGTGAAAGGTGGAGGATACAAAGGCCAGGCCGAAGCAATTCGATTGGCTATTTCCAGAGCTCTTGTTGAGATCAATCCTGAAAACAGACCTCCTTTGAAAAAAGAGGGATGGTTGACACGTGATCCTAGAATGGTAGAACGTAAGAAGCCAGGTAGAAGAAAAGCGAGAAGAGCATTCCAGTTCAGTAAACGTTAAGAATTACATTATTTTAATCATAAAGTTTAATGGCTAAACTAGAGCACAAAGACTTACTTGATGCTGGTGTCCACTTCGGACACTTGACGAGAAAGTGGGATCCTAAAATGGCGCCATACATCTTCATGGAGAAGAATGGTATCCATATTATCGATCTTCATAAAACCCTTGATTGCCTCGAAGAAGCATCAAATGCAATCAAGCAGATCGTAAAGTCCGGAAGAAAGGTGATGTTCGTTGCGACTAAAAAGCAAGCGAGAGAGATCGTTTCTGAGGAAGCTAAAAGGCTAAGAATGCCTTTCGTGACAGAAAGATGGTTGGGTGGTATGTTGACCAATTTTGCAACTATCCGAAAGTCTTTGAAGAAGATGTCGTCTATCGAAAAGATGATGAAAGAGGATACTTTCAAGAACCTTGCGAAAAGGGAGCGCTTGATGGTAACTCGTGAGAAGGCTAAGTTGGAAAGAGTGCTTGGAGGTATCTCTGAGTTGACTCGACTTCCTGCGGCACTTTTCGTAGTGGATATCAAGAGAGAGCACATTGCGATCAAAGAAGCTCAAAAACTGAACATTCCTGTTTTTGCATTGGTAGATACCAACTCTGATCCTTCTCAGGTGGACTTCCCAATTCCTGCTAATGATGATGCCTTCAAATCAATTGATTTGTTGATCAAATACATCGGTAAGGAAGTGGAAGAAGCTTTGGCCGAGAGAAAGAAAGACAGAGACGAAGCAAAAGAGAAGGAAGGAGCAGAAGCTAAGGCTGCTGTAGATGCACCTGAAGCAGAAGTAGAAAAAGCAGAGTAAGCAAAAGGTTTATTCTTTAATAATATTAAAAAATTGAACATTGCTTGTCGGTGTTCAATTTTTGTTTGATGCCATCACGGCAAACATTCAGAACTAAGTAAAACACTAAAACATTTAATAAAATGGCAATTTCTGCACAAGAAGTAAATAAGCTTCGTCAGATGACCGGAGCAGGTATGATGGACTGTAAAAAGGCTTTGGTAGAGGCTGAAGGTGATTTTGACAAAGCAATCGAAATCCTTAGAAAAAAAGGTCAGAAAGTATCTGCATCTCGTGCCGATAGAGAAACCAACGAAGGTGTGGTTGTGGTTAAGACCAATGCAGACAACACGGTTGGCGTATTGGTAGCCTTCTCTTGTGAGACTGACTTTGTTGCGAAAAACGAAGAATTCGTAGCGCTTGCTGATGATCTGGCAACTGCTGCTTATGAGCAAAGACCTGCTGATGCAGAGGCGTTGAAAGCGTTGAAATCTGGTGACTTGACTTTCCAGGATCGAATCGTAGACATGATCGGCAAGATCGGAGAGAAAATGGACGTCGTAGCGTACGAGGTGATGGAAGGCGAAGCAATCGTTCCTTACATCCACGCAGGTAGCAAACTAGGTGTACTTGTTTCGTTGAAAAACGCAAATGGAACTGACGTGTCTGAAGCGGGTAGAGACGTTGCGATGCAAATCGCTGCTATGAACCCAGTTGCTCTTGACAAAGACGGAGTAGATGCTACTGTAGTTGAGAGAGAGATTGAGATCGGAAAAGATCAAGCTCGTCAGGAAGGTAAGCCGGAAGCAATGTTGGAGAAAATTGCTATGGGTAAACTCAACAAGTTCTACAAAGAGAACACTTTGTTGAGCCAGGCTTTTGTAAAAGACAACAAAGTAAGCATCTCTCAATACCTTGATGGTGTGAGCAAAGGATTGACTGTAGCGGAATTCAAAAGAATCGCTATCGGATAATCTTTTTTTGGATAAAATTATAAGGAACCCATCCGTCATCTGACGGATGGGTTTTTTTATGAGTAACCCCGAATAGATAAATCCGTCTTAGTAATTTTCCGATTCAAATAAACAGGTTCTATGAAAGAAGTCTTTGCTGAAATAATCACCATTGGAGATGAGATACTCTACGGTCAGATTTTGGATACCAATAGCCAATGGATGAGCCAGCGCCTGGACGAAATGGGCATCAAGGTGCGAAGGAAATTCTCCATTTCAGACCAATCTGATGTAATCAAACAAGCCGTTGATGAGTCTTTGAATCGATCGGATATAGTCCTGATTACAGGAGGTTTGGGGCCTACCAAGGATGACTTGACAAAGAAATCCCTTTCTGAGTATTTTGAAATGCCCCTCGTGCTTCATGAGTCGGCGCTGGAGGATTTAGAAACTATTTTTAAGAAGTTTGGAAAAGAAATCAGTGAACTAAATCGGCAGCAGGCCTTTCTTCCAGAGGGCTGTCAAAAAATCACCAACGAGCGAGGAACTGCTCCGGGAATGTGGTTTCAAAGAGACAAAAAAGTTGTCGTCTCCATGCCGGGTGTCCCGATGGAGATGAAGGCCATGATGAGCAAGACCGTTTTGCCTAAAATCAAGAAGAATTTCAGGCTTCCGGTGATTGTGCATAAGGTGATTCGAACGATTGGAATTGGAGAGTCCTGGCTATCCGAGATCATTGCCAAGTGGGAGGATCAATTACCGGAACATTTGTCACTTGCTTATCTGCCTGGAAAGGCGCAGGTAAGATTAAGACTTACCGGAGTAGGTGATGAGACAAGTGCGTTGGAAACTGAAATGGATCAACAGATCACTGAGGTTATGCCATTGATTGAGCAGTATGTCTTTGGATTCGGAGAGATCGAGATAGAGGATGCTGTTGGTGAAATTCTGAAATCAGCAGGCCTCACGATTTCAACATGTGAGAGTTGTACAGGTGGATTTCTTTCTCATAGACTTACTTCGGTAGCCGGGAGCTCTGAGTATTATCATGGTTCGACAATAGCTTATCACAATGACATCAAGAAAATGTATGTGGGAGTCAAGGAAAAAACCTTACAAGAGTATGGTGCTGTCAGCGAGCAAACAGCCAGCGAAATGGCTATAGGAATAAGAAAAAAATACAAAACCGACATTGGAATTTCTACCACTGGTATTGCCGGTCCGGATGGTGGTACAGAAGAAAAACCTGTGGGTACTGTTTGGCTTGCAATTTCCTTTGGAAAACAGGTCGTTACTCGAAAATTACAGCTACCGGGAGACCGGTTGTACAATATTGAATTGACTGCTATCCACGGGCTCAACTTCATTCGGCAAACCGTCGGCAAGACTGAAAAATAGGCCTAAATGGGCTATATTGCGGAGTAATCTAAATCCCGAAAATCATGCAACTAGTAGAGATGATCATGCCCAAGATGGGGGAGAGCATTATGGAAGGTACCATTTTGACCTGGCTCAAACATATTGGAGATGACATAGAACAGGACGAATCAGTTCTGGAGGTTGCAACCGATAAAGTGGATACCGAGGTACCCTCGCTCTACACAGGCAAGCTCAAAGAAATCCTTGCTCATGAAGGTGAAGTGGTGCAGGTGGGTAAGCCCATTGCGCTCATTGAGGTTGACGGCTCTGTCTCTGCAAAATCCCCATCTAAGGAACCCTCTGAGCCGGAAAGAGAATTGGTTCCAGAGACTGCTCCTGAGCTTTCCTCACGAGCTCCCATTGTACAGGAAGCCCCTAAGATGAAGTCAACTGTAGGTAAATTTTATTCGCCTTTGGTGCTCAACATGGCTAAAGAGGAGAATATCTCGATCGAAGAGTTGGATGGCCTGGAAGGTACCGGCAAGGAGGGACGTGTCACCAAGCGGGACCTCAAAGCGTTGATTACTGCAAAGAAACGAAAGGAAGGTGGTGTTCAGCCTTTAATAGGCATGGAGAAGGAGATAGCTCCTACCAATGGCAGTGCGGTGGTTTTTGATGGTAAAGATGAGATCATCGAAATGGATCGCATGCGCAAAATGATCGCTCAGCGAATGTTGGAGTCCGTACAAACCGCTCCCCATGTGACCTCCTTTGTAGAAGCTGATGTGTCTGGAGTGGTGGCCTGGCGTGGCGCCAATAAGCGAAAGTTTATGGATGAACACGGTCAGGCTTTGACCTACACCCCGATTTTCCTGGAGGCGGTCGTCAAGGCGATCAAGGACTACCCGATGATCAATGTCGAGGTGGAGGGCGATACCATTATCCGAAAAGGAAACATTAATATTGGAATGGCAGTGGCACTTCCTTCTGGTAATTTGATCGTTCCCGTCATTCATAATGCTGACAGACTTTCGCTGACAGAGCTAGCCATTAAAGTGAACGACCTGGCTAAACGTGCCAGGAAGAATCAATTAACAGCAGATGATCTTGCCGATGGGACTTATACGATTTCAAACGTGGGTTCTTTTGGGAATGTAATGGGTACGCCAATCCTTGTGCAGCCCCAGGTGGGTATTCTTGCTTTAGGTACAGTTACTAAGAAGCCGTCGGTGATTGAGACGCCTGCAGGTGATGCCATTGCGATCAGACACAAGATGTTTCTCTCACATTCGTATGATCACAGAGTGGTGGATGGAGCGCTTGGGGGAATGTTCGTACGCAGGGTAGCTGATTACCTTGAGCGGTTTGATCAGACTCGTACGATTTAGTACTGGGTGACAATGAAGTTGAAGGCTACACCTAAAAGATCTGAGTAGTCTTCTCCAGCTTCCAGCATGTCGTCATCATCTTCTTCATAATACCAGTTAATCGAAATTTGTTGCCCCCTGTTTTTGAGGATGATGATTTTTCTGAAAAGATCAAAGAGACACTTGGATGAACTGGTGTTAAAATATTCGAATTTGAAATTGGCTACCAAGCCTCTGTTGCCATGTCTGGCGAAATTTTCTACTGCTGTGAGCAGTCCATCATAAAACTGGATGGAGTTTTCCGGACTAGATTTTCCGCGCAATTCCAACAAGCCACGATTGGGGTCAAAGAATATAAGTGGGGTAATTCTTGTTGGTCTTAGTATATACTTATCCATATGCGCCGGAGGAATCGAACTCTTTACTCTTGATGCCTCTTCTAAGTTTTTCCTAATGCTCTCTGCCGATTCCATCTAATACGGGAATAATAATGTCTATAAATCTAAGCCGTGAAATTTGATCTGAATACAATGAAACTCCAGCCTTAGTCTATCTTATTTTCATAATTCAACCAACGAAGAAGATCCACAAGTGGGAAAGAATCTCTCATAGTCGTCAGCTAATATATTCCTTAATGTTTACAATTTTAAATTTTACCTCTATTAATTGATTCGCTTAGAGGAACTTCCATGTCAGTAGTGCAACTTTTGAAAAGTGGGTTTCGGAAGTGTGATCTTTAGGGGCGAAATATTATGACATCATTACTTTTTACATGTGGATATCTTGTGGCTATCGGGTAGAAAAGTTGTAGATAAGAGCCAGCCCATATTATTGCAAAAATAGGTTTGTAAGTCTACCTTAGAATTATCAAATGAGTGATAAAAGATTGTTCCGAAACGTCGGAGCGCCTGAAAGGGGGGAAGGATGATCAGGACATGTCCTGGTGGTTCGTAGCCCGGCAGGGTAGACGCCTGAGCGACGGTTTCAGCTGGAGTGGAAGGGGGAAAGTCTTTAACAGTAGTTTGACATTCGGTGGGAGCTACGGTTTCGATCGGATGAAGGGGGTGCAGATTCGTCTTGAATTTCGCACCCTTTTTGTTTTACTACCTTTTTTGAATTCCTCTGCACTTTCGCCTACTTATCTTTGGCGCATGAATAGTCTCCCGCTCGTAGTGGTGATTGTCGGGCCTACCGCAGTAGGTAAGACAGCTCTGTCCATAAAATTGGCTCAAGAGTTTAATACTGAAATCATTTCTGCTGATTCACGTCAGATCTATCGTGAGATGGAGGTCGGTACAGCAAAGCCGAGTTCTGACGAGTTGGCTGCAGTGCCTCATCATTTAATCAATTCACATTCCATTGAAGAAGTGTACAATGCAGGGCAATTTGCAGAGGACGCTGAAAAGATTATATCACATAAACTTCAAGGCAAAGAAGTAGTAATCATGGTTGGGGGTTCGGGTTTGTATGTACGGGCCTTCTGTGACGGACTGGATGAGATGCCTGAAGTGCCTGCAGAAATTCGCGATCAGCTTAATAGGGAATGCGAACTGGGTGGGCTAGAGCCATTGTTGAGAGAATTGAAAGAACACGATTTCCAGTATTTTGAGCAGGTGGATCAAAACAATCCCCAGCGTGTGATTCGGGCTCTGGAGGTTATTCGGAGCACAGGACAAGCGTATTCGGAATTCAGAAATAGCACCTCAAAAAAAGAAAGGGCCTTTCCGGTTTTGAAGATTGGTTTGGAGATGGACCGAAGTGTGCTGTACGAACGCATTGACCAACGGATGGATCTTATGATTGAGCAGGGGCTTTTTGATGAAGCCAAAGGGTTGTTCGATCAAAGACATCTCAACTCCCTGCAAACAGTGGGGTATCAGGAAATCTTCGGATACCTGGAAGGAAAATATGATAAGGAAGAAGCAATCAGATTGCTCAAACGTAATTCTCGACGGTACGCCAAACGCCAAATGACCTGGTTTAAGCGAGATGAAGAAATACAGTGGTTTGAAACCTCGGAATATGATCGAATATTGGATGTCGTGATGAATTACAAAGCATCTATATCACTCTCCTAAACACCTTCACATTCTTCTTGTAGTAGTCAGAGCTTAGGTTTGATTCGACCACTCCTCGGGAGGAGGAGGCATGGACGAAATAGATGTCGTCACCCTCGCGTCGTACGATCAGGCCACTGTGGTACCACTTTTCTCCTTTCTTTTTAAACTTAAAGAATACGAGATCTCCCGGGCGCACTCCACCCCAGCCAACTTTTTTTCCGTACTTAGATTGCTCCTTAGAAGTCCTGGGGATTTGATAACCGGCGTGAGTAAATGAGTTTTGAATGAGCGCTGAACAATCAATGCCACTGGTCGTGGTGCCCCCATATTTATAGGGTGTGCCCTTGTAGCTCTCTGCCTTGGTGATCACCACGTCGATCTTCTTTCTTTTTTTCTTGTTTTGACCCTGCACTAGGTGTGTGGTTGCAGTCAGGAAGATTGTGAAGGCAAGAAGTAATATGTATTTGAAACGCATGGATTTTTATTTATCGGTATAAAGCAGACCAACTGACTGAAATTCTCTGTAAATCTAATTTCTTTCTGATCTTTCCTTTTATTTTGCAAAATCTTTAATGAACTAAAACCATGCCATTACTTCAGGAGGAGGAATTAGTAGAGGTACTTGTAGCAGAAGACGAGGATGAGGGTCGGAGTTTGGTCGTATTCAATGATGATGTCAATACTTTTGATCATGTGATCGAGACTCTGGTCAAAGTATGCAAACATGATCGCGCTCAAGCAGAGCAATGCACCATCATCATCCATTACAAGGGAAAATGCGAAGTAAAAAAGGGAACCCTCGAGCGACTCAAGCCCATGAAAGAAGGTATCCTTGACAAAGGCATCAATGCGGCCATCGTTTAATTTATACATTGTTGAATGGAGTACCCGAGTGAGCTGATCGAAGAGGCCGTAAAGGAAATATCCAAGCTGCCTGGCATTGGTAAGAAAACTGCCCTTCGTCTTGCCCTGCATCTACTCAAAGAAAAGGAGTTGGAGACCGAGAATTTGGTGGGTGCCCTTTCCAGACTGAGAAAAGAAACACAGTACTGTAGCACCTGTCATGTGATATCACACACCACTGACTGTACCTGTCGTACCATCAGTCGGGATACTTCGATTGTATGTGTGGTGGTGGATACCCCGGACATGTTGGCCATCCGAAGTACCGGGCAGTATCCGGGCATGTTTCATGTATTAGGAGGGGTGATTTCCCCGATAGAGGGAAAGGGGCCTGAGGATCTCAATATTGATAGTCTGGTAAAAAGAATTGAGGACTCGGAAGGAGAAATTAAGGAGGTGATTTTGGCACTGAGTGCCACCATGGAAGGAGATACCACTGCTTTTTATATTGCCAAAAGGCTGAAAGATACAGGAGTGACCGTGACCTCCATAGCTCGGGGTATACCGGTCGGTGGTGAACTTGAATATGCCGATGAGGTGACACTGGGTAGAAGTATCGTGACCAGGACTTCATACCGCACAGACTCTTGATTCGGTGGTCATGACAAAAGTCATTTCTAAATAACATTGGCTTATTTTCCTGCTACATCCCAGTGATTATTTTTGCAACGGAAAAACGGCACGGAATCTGTAATGAAGCCGGAAAACAATAGGATATGTCTAAAGACACAAAGCACTCAACCAACAAATACCTGAACAGGCTTGTTCCTTATATGTGGCCTTGGTCGCATCCATTCGGTGACAAGTACCAGGGGCTGGTTCAATGGTTTTATTCAAGGAAATTTAGTGTTTCATATTTAATCATCATTTGGGTGATATTGGCCATCCTGGGATTTGCACCGCGCAGAAACTGTGATGCAGGCCCATGGGAGATCGTCTTTCAGTGCAACTGGACGATGTGGATGATTGAGTACAAGACCAACTTTTGGCATTTTATGGGCACGAGCCTCACCACTGCCTGGTTTCACAACGATTTTGTGCATATCCTTTTCGTGACCATTTTTGGTTTTATGTTTCCTGTTCAATCATTTGAGGCACAGCATGGGACGCGAGGTACCGCATTCATTTTCTTTTTCACCTATATCTTGATAGGCTTATTCAACGGCTCCCTGTTCAACTTTCTGATTGAATACTTCCCGGATGTTCATTTTGTAGCTCACGGATTTTCCAGAGCCTGGATGGGTGGTTCAGTGGGTATTTTTGCCCTGATCGGCGGACTTTCTTATTTCAGTAAACGCAAATGGTTTTTGTACTCGCTGGTATTTGGTTTCGAATTGTTCAACCATTTTGTTCTGGGCAACAACATCTACATATCATTTATACATATTACTTCCAGCTCATTCGGATGGATCCAATGCTGGATTTGGGAAGGATTAAGGAATTCCGGTTGGTCGGTCTTCAGCAAGCAGGCCAAATTGGAAGGTGCATAAATTAAATCTCGTCTAGAGGATGCAGCTTCGTCATTCTCAGACCTACCGGTTGATGCTTGTGATTTGAATATTCGCTGATGTATTCGATGCCCTCACCGTCGCGGTATATTTCGTATACAAATTCGTAGTTGTTGACCTGGCAGCTGTTACACTCGGTATTGTATCCTTCTACCTTAATCTCGGCATCTGAGCGGGAGATGTATGGGTTGAGGTCTACCAGTATCTCGTCCTTGACGTCAGCTTTTACTTTTCGGGTGTCGAAAATCAAAGAGTCGTCGACATAGACCAAGGCGTAATTGTCGAGAGTGAAAAAGATAAGAGAATAGCCTTCTTCGGTAGGGTCTTGAGCTTTTCCGATTTCTTTTTTCTTAGGTTTTGGGCTACAGCCAAGAATAAGTGCTAGAAGGAAGGTCAATAGAAATATATGTCTGATGTTCATGTTAATAAGTTTCTAATTACGCCAAGTCGAATATACGATACCTATGCTTATTGTTTTAGTCTGCAACCTTCACCAAAATCTATACCAAACAAGATTCCTTTTCTCAGACACAATCACGAGTAGTGGATGAAGTCTCCTGGATGGCAAGTGCTCGTTAGGATTTGCAAAGGGACAAAACTACCATATCTTATGAGAAGATTGTTTTGTCTTTATTGAAATCAACTGAAAAAGGACGTGATGAGTAGAAATTCTTTGAGCCTCACTTTTCTGTTGGCTATATCAGCTTAGAGTTTTTAGGGTAACGAATATTTGCCTATTTTGCGGGCTATTTTAAACTAAGGAAATGCTAAAGAATCTCAAACATCTATATCGCTCATCATGGATGAAGCCCGGACGATACCGAAACCTTTTTAAAACAATACACGGAGAGCAATACAAGAGCATTGTAGAAATCGGTGTGTTTAATGGAGTACGCGCGTGTCAGATGATTGAAACGGCCAAATTGACTCATCCGGCAAGTGAAATCCAATACTATGGTTTTGACTTGTTTGAAGCCTTGACAGAAGAAGAACTAAAAAAAGAGTTTTCTAAGCAGCCTCTTACCAGAGATCAGATTCATTCACTTGTGTCTAAGACAGGGGTGACCCCCGAAATATATGCGGGATACTCTCAAGAGACACTGCCAAAGTTTGTAGAGCAAATGAAGGATAAGGAGCCTCTTGATTTTATCTTCATCGATGGAGGGCACGCGATCGAAACCATCACTTCGGATTGGGACAACATGAAGCAGCTCATGGGGAAGAATACGACCGTAATATTTGATGACTATTACTTCAACGACGAACCTGAAATGGATGGGTTTGGATGCCAGACACTAATCGAAGGGTTGGATAGAAATAAGTACGAGGTAGAAGTTCTAAAGCCTACTAATCACTTCAAAAAAGACTGGGGCACACTCCACGTCGCAATGGCTAAAGTGAGGCTCAAGTAGGCTGGCAGTTAGGTCACCATTCCTTCTTTCAACTCAATAATTTCATCTGCCACTTCGAAGTACTTTTCGTCGTGGGATATGACTATGATGGTTTTACCTTGCTGTTTGAGGTAGGGTAGAATTTTTCGGTAAAAAATTCCCTTGAAGTAGGGGTCCTGATTGGCGGCCCATTCATCAAAGACGTAGATGTCTTTGTTGTCCAGCATGTTGGCGATCAGAGCCAACCTGGATCGCTGCCCGTAAGACAATTTGGTTGAGCTAAACTGCTTGTCTTCTATCCCTACTTTTTCATCCATTTCTAGCATCGAAATGAACTCTTGGCCTTTCTCATCGAGAAACTCAGGTGAAATGTGCGACAGATGCTCGAAGACATGAGAGTCGGCGTAATAAGCCGAAAACAAATCTCTGAAGCTGATCAGATTCTCTTCTTTCACCTCTTCTCCCAGGTACTTGATAGACCCATTTTTGGGCAAATAGAGCCCAGTAAGGATTTTGGAAAAAGTAGTTTTTCCACTTCCGTTCCCACCAATGATGAAAGTGATTTTATTCTTTTCAAACGAAATATTGAGTGGCCCAAACGTCAAAGGGTTTTCGTGCTGCTGGGTTTTGTATTGGAATTCAATGTTGTCAAAACTCAATACAGGAAGGGAAGAAACTGAGTCGCCTAAAATAGGTTTTGAGGATTCTATTTTTTGTTTGTCCACATCGATACCCAGCTGATGAATCTGCTCGAGGGAGACCAGGGCAGTGCTTCTTAGTCTAAAGAAGCTTGCGATTTTTACCGTAAAGGGAATCAAAAACAGGATCGTCGGCAAGATCACCTTGAATTGCACAAAATCAATCGGAAGTATCGTGACTCCCACAAACATCAACAAACCCGAGAAGATGAAAACCAGTAAATCTGACAATCGGTCGGTGGTTTCCAGAAGTACCTTTCTCTTAATCTCAGACTTATTCCAGTGTGCCAGGTTTGAGGAGATTTCCAGTGAAATGTAGTCACTCCTTCGGGCTTCATTCAGTGAAAGCTCTTTCAGACCTGATACAAGGCTGGCAAGGTCACGGTATAGGAAGTTGTTGAATTTGGTAGAAACTCGTGTAAGTCGTCTTACCCAAGGAAGGGTAGCTGCCACCATGACGATCTGCATCAAAAAGGCCACCATAAAGAAAGAAGTCAGCTGCCAGTCCGTAAGAAACAGGTCAATCAGGACGATCAATACCGTCGTGGTACTCACGATCATTTGTGGGAAGCGGTTGATAAACTCAGAGAGCATGGTGATGTCCCGAGTCAAAACAGGAACGATTCGTTCAGAGGAGGCCTCAATGTACTCGTAGTTTGCCTGAAGGATTTTTTGTGCTAAACTCTGCGTGAGTTGCCGGATCACAATGGAGGTGATCTTGGCCATGAAATACCCCGAGGATATTCCAAGAATGGTAGCCACGAGACTAAAGCCTATTATCTGCAGGATAAATACTCCATTGATATTGTCCACGGACTCAAGACCGTTTTTGATCATGCCGATAACCTCTGAGGTACAGTACCCAGAGGCAATCCCCGTAAAGGCTCCAATGATGAAAAGCCCAATTCTATTCTTGATCAGTGGAAAGATTTTATCCATGCTGCTGCTTACCTGTTACTCGAAAATTCTGTCGTATTCTTTTTTGATGGCCTCTGCGATTTGCTCTTTGGTCATGGCCGAGAGGTGCTTGCAAAACCGGGTATTCCTTTTACTGACAATTTTCGATGGCAGATACCCTATGAGTTGATCAAATTTCGGTTCGATCATTAGGCCTCTCAACAAGATGTTTTGTGTTCTTGGGTGGATGTCTGCCAGGTGCCGGAGTTTCCCTTGTCCCAGCTCCAGCCATTGATCGATAAACTCATGTACCTCAGGGCAATTTTTCATGATATTGAATCCTGCATTGGGTAGTACCCATCTTTTCAGTTCCCAGCTCAACTTGAAGTTGTGAGAAAAGTACATCCCTAAACGATCCGATCCGTCCTTTTGAAAAAGGATTCGCTTGTCACCCGTCATGTACTTTTCGATGAGTGACTCCAGACTTAGGTCTAATTGGTCGTGGTAAAGAAATGTGTCCGCATCTACCATCATCACGTACTCAGCCTCAGTCTTTTTGAAATGATCCTGAATCATCTTGATCCGACTCCAGGTAAAGGCCATGTCAGGGATCAATTTTTTACCATAGTGGCAAAAGTTGTAACCATGCTTTTCGCAGTATTTTTTCCAGATGGGGATGGAGTATTGGGTGTAAATGTCGATATGCTCTGTGGAGAGCATGAGTATGTCTATCATTTTTTTAGTCTTTATAAGTGAGCCTGTTAGCATATTCTTCTAATAATAGCTTTTGGACAGGCAGGTCATTTTCTTCATCCAGAAACTGCGCCATATAGTTCTTTCCATTTTCGGCAATCTGCTGGCATGCTTCGTTATTGTTGGCAGCCCAAGTCAAAAGTTCGTCCAAATTGGATAAGTCTTTGTTCAACTCAAGATAGTGGACATTAGGCTGCAGTTTTTCTTCCATAATCCATGACTGCCAATGGGGCTTGGTCATGATAGGGATGGAGTTGGAAGCCAGTACCCATCTGAGGTTGCTGGCGACATCATTGCCTTCCAGGCTGATGATGAATTTGTATTTCAGTTGATCTTTAATGGAGACCTTTTCTTTCTTAAGGTGAGCTTTCTCTGGCTTTTGCTTGATCGTTGCAAAACCCACGTCAAATTTGTCAAAGTACTTTTCTACAAAATTGACACGCTGCTCTTCGCCGGTGGTGGCACCTCTCCAGACGACATTGTCTTCTTTTTGTGCCCAGGGAATGTCATTTTCTCTTACAATATCGCATGGGGCAGTCAGTCTCAACGTTCGGAAATTATAAATCACGCTAGTAGTGTCATCGGCCCTTCTGGATTTTCTAATGCAAGGAATGTCCCCTGTATAGCCGGTCTCTCCGTAGTAGAACGGAAATACCGTATCTTTTTTGTCAAGTCCGAGCTTGTCAAACGGAGCGAAAAAATTCATCAAAGAATGAAGATGCTTGTACTGTCTATAAAAGGGTAGTACTCTTATATTTCTGATCAAAGGCTGATAGACTAGGTTTTTGCAATACCAATGAACAAAAGTGTTTTCATATTTTTTATATGAAACCAACTTCATTTCGCTCTTATTCCAATAATCACTTTGTTTTACCTCTTCGAACTCTTGAAGGTCTATTTCGAATGATTCCTGATTGTTGAGGTAGAATTTAACTCGCTCTTCAGGGGAGATCCAAAAGGACTTGTCTATCATTTCTTGTTCCGTCGCCATGCCAAATCGAGTGCAAAACTATACATACTATTCTTTTTGTACGAACATGCAGGAAATGATAAGCGCACATTCATTTTTAGGCCTATGTTTGCACCTGAATTAACCAGAAGTGATGAGGTTTATAAAAGAAATTTGGAGGCTCTGGTCATTGCGCCTGAGCGAATACACCCATTGGATAAAAGGTATTGAGAAGAAGAAGAGATCCAATGCAGTGATCTCTTTGTCTGTTTTGCCTTCACGGTTCAAAGGGCTAAAGCCAACACTCAATTCGCTGACGGATCAGTCCCTACTACCGGAGAAAATCATCATTAATTTGCCTCAGAACTTTGAGCGAGATCAATCTGAATATGACATTCCATATTTCGTGGAAAAGCATCCGCTGGTTGAGATCAACTGGATCGAAAAGGACCTTGGGCCTGCCACCAAGTTGCTGCCTACACTTGACTTGTATAAAGACGAACCGGACAAACTGATCATCATCGTAGATGACGATCAGATCTACCCGCAGGGAATGGTGGAAAACTACGTAAAGAATTCAGAGCATCTTTCGGACGCTGCGATGACGCTTTCCGGTTGGACGGTGCCGAAGACATTTGATCATGGTGACAAGGTACAGCGATACGGAGGTATTGTCAGGTTTTACCGAGTAGACAACTCGGTAAAAGAACCCGAACAGGTGGATTGTCTACAAGGAGCGGCCAGCTTTGCAGTGAAGCCCAAGTTGTTCGATGGCCGTGTGTTTGATTTTGAAAGTGCTCCGAGAGAGGCGTTCTTCGTAGATGATATTTGGGTGAGTGGAAACCTGGCATGGAGTAAGTCTCCTGTTTATGTGGTTCCGGCTCCATTTCGGTTTGGACGATTTGTGTCTCTGAGACAGTCTACACAGTTTGGTCTGTCCAGTACTGCCAATTCTGATAATACAAACAACAACTTGCTGTATAAGTATTTTGAAAATGACTGGTGGTCATTAAAACAGTGATTATATTGGGAATATCGGTTAACTAAGAACATTAACTACTACCTTAATGAAGAAAAAAGTACTGGTTACGGGAGCTGCAGGATTTATAGGCTTTCATACTGTGAAAACACTGGTCAAGTCCGGAAAATACACTGTTTTTGGTATTGACAATATCAATGACTACTACCCTATGACATTAAAGTTTGAGCGGTTAAAGGGGCTAGGAATTCACCCCGATTTCATACGATACAATAAAGAGACCCAGAGTGACTCCTATTCCAATTTGAAGTTTGTTCGGGTAGATATTACCGATGATAAGGCACTCACTTCACTCTTTGCTGATCAAGGCTTTGATTATGTCATTCACCTGGCAGCCCAGGCCGGCGTGCGCTACAGTATTGACAATCCGCAGGCCTATATAGAGTCTAACATTGTCGGTTTCAATAATATATTAGAATGTTGCCGTACCTATCCGGTAAAGCATCTGGTCTATGCGAGTAGCTCTAGTGTGTACGGTCTGAATACTGAGCAGCCGTTTTCTGTGAACCATAAAACAGACAAGCCGGCCAGCCTCTATGCCAGTACCAAAAAGAGCAATGAGTTGATGGCACATACCTATAGCCATCTCTTCAAGATACCTACTACAGGGCTTAGATTTTTCACTGTTTATGGTCCATGGGGCAGGCCGGATATGGCTCCCATGCTTTTCGCGAAAGCGATCACTCAGGGTAATGCGATCAACGTGTACAACAACGGAAAAATGCAACGAGACTTCACCTATGTAGATGACATAGTAGAAGGGGTGTGTAGGGTCATGGAGTCTATTCCCGAGCCCAATGACAATGGTGTGAATTACAGGATATTTAATATAGGCAATAGTAAGCCTGTGCAGTTGATGGACTTTATCGAGGTTTTAGGTGCGGAGCTTGGCCTTGAGGTGAAAAAGAATTTCATGCCAATGCAGCAGGGTGATGTAGTGAGTACCTATGCCGATACCTCTGAACTTTCGGTGGTAGTTGGCTATAAACCCAAAGTAGGCATAGAGCAGGGGGTGAAGGAATTTGTCAAATGGTATAAGAGTTTTTACAAAGTCTGAGGATGTTCAAAGTTCTAGATTGCAACAATTTTTGGAGTCCATCGGGTGGAGGCGTAAGGCGTTATCACCTGGAGAAAATGGAGTTTTTCAAGGATAGGAGCGATGTAGCCTATGTCTTTGTGATGCATGATAGCAGTACCTTCACCGAACAAATCGGCGAGAATGCTTATATAGAACATCTGGAAGTGTCCAAGGTAGCCGGGAACTGGGAGTATAGATACCTGCTAAAATCTGCACCCTTAGCCCCAATTATCAAACGCCATGATCCAGACATTATAGAGGTGGGTTCACCCTATTTTATGCCGGGTATTGTAAACTCCATCGTAAAGAAGAACCGACTCAAGGCTAAGGTCTTCGGGTTTTGGCATGCCGATTTTCCAGTGACTTATGTGGGTAGATTTTTGGATGGTTTTCCTTTTAATTTCAGGACATTAGGAGAGCGAGTGGCCTGGCGATATGCCCGAAAAAACTACAATCGCATGAGCGGAGTGCTGGTGTCTAGCCAGGTGATCATGGATAGAATGGCTGCCAACGGTCTTCAGAATCTTCATTTTGCTCCACTAGGAGTGAATCAGGAATTGTTTCATCCTAATAAAAGAAACGAGACGCTGGTAAAGCAACTCAAAGCTGGAAACCCAGATCGAATGGTGATGTTCTTCCCACATCGCTTTTCGAAGGAAAAAGGTCTGCACCTGATCCTGGAGGCGTATGGTGAATTGGAGAAGAAGATGGAAGTTGCACCTGCTTTGGTGTTGGTGGGAATTGGTCCTTATGAAAATCTGGTAAGGGAAGCCGCCGATAAATACCAGCACGTTCATTTCAAAGGGTTTGTCAGCAGCAAGGAGGAAATGGCAGAATACTATGCCAGTGCCGACCTGGGGTTTGCATTGAGTGCGTGGGAGACCTTTGGTTTGTCATTGGTAGAGGCCTTGAGCTCAGGCTTGCCGTTGATCGCAGCTGGAGCAGGCGCCGCCAAAGAGCACATAGAGAAATCAGGGGCGGGAGTCGTACTACCGGACTTGACTGTAAAGGATCTGGTGGATGCAATTATCTCATTTGACAAACTGGATAAGTCTGAATTGAACGAGAAGGCTAGGGGATATGCTTCTAAGCTATCCTGGGATCAGTGTTTTACAAATCAGCTACAGGTTTATCGCGATGCATGGGACAGGGAGTAAAGACATTTGTCAGAAATGATGACGGTCATGAAACCTTTTTTAAAAAAAATCGATTTTCATTAGGGTTATGAGACATGATGCGTGTCTAATAGATAACTATAGATGAAGCTCAGGCTTTTTATTGAATGGCAAGTCAGAAAAAGAAAATAGCACTTTTTGCAGATGTATTGGAAGAGAACTTTGACGGAGTGAGCGTTACTCTGCACAAAATTCTCAAAAATGCTCCTCAAGATCGCTTTGAGTTTCTGGTGATCACTTCCCACCCTCCAAAAAATCCGGAGAGCATTCCTCACAAGATAGTGGTCTGCAAGTATATGAAATTGCCATTTCAGAAAGGCTATAGACTGGGATTGCCTGGCAAAGAGGCTGAGGTAGCATTAGATGAATTCAACCCTGATTTGATTCACTTTACTTCGCCCTCTCCGTTTGGGAAGTTTGCCATCAAATACGGTAGGAAAAACGACATCCCTGTGATCAATATCTATCACACCCATTTTCCTGCCTATATCAAGTATCATATTGGTGTGGTCGGAAAATTCCTCTTTGGGTGGTTGATCAATGCATTGCTCATGCGATTCTATAAAGATTCGGATCTTACGCTGGCGCCTACATCGCCTATTAAAAGTGATCTCGCCAAGCTGGGGGTTCCAAATCACAAAATGAAGGTATGGGGTAGGGCAATCGAAACAGGAAGCTTCAACCCTAAGTACCGAGATGAAAACTACTTCGATGGGTCAATACCCAAGGGCCACAAGAAAGTTCTTTTTGTGAGTAGGCTCATCAAAGAAAAGGACATGACCACCTTCTATCGGGTGCACAGGAAACTCACTCAGCTTGATGATAAGGTAACCTTTGTCGTGACCGGCGATGGACCGATGAGAGAGCTTTTGGAAAAGAAGATGACTAGAAATGCCATCTTTACCGGAAAGAGAACTGGTGAGGAGTTGGCCAAGATTTATGCATCATGCGATGTGTTTATGTTTCCATCATCATCAGAGACTTTTGGCAATGTGGTTATTGAAGCTATGGCATCTGGTTTGCCCGCTGTGTGCGCCAATGCCGGGGGGCCTGCCGAGCTCGTCAAAGACAATTTGAATGGTTACCTCGTAGAATCAGGTGATGTAAAGGGTTTTGTGAGAAAAATCAAGCAGATACTTGATGATGATACGCTCAGACGAGAAATGAGTGAGGCGGCAAGAAAATCTGTTGAGACCAGAACCCTTGATGACCTACATGAAAACCTTTGGAACACTTATGAAAGTGTGATAGCCGGAAATCAAACTGTGCAGGAAGTTTCAGGTATGGTAGAAATGGAGCCCGCCGCGATTCCTGCATAAAAAAGATAACTTCCTACTCTTCTTGGACCCTTAGTTCAATACAAAAATTCACTCCATCATCCAGGTTTCTTACGCTCAGGTTTCCGTTGTTTTCCTCAACCATTGTGTGACAGATCGACAAGCCTAATCCGGTTCCCAATGCGCCCTTGGTACTAAAGAACGGATCGAATACCTGGTTGATTACGTTTTCAGGAATCGATGGCCCATTATTGAAAATGTCAATACGTGTTTTCTTACCCGTTTTGGTAGTACTTACTCTGATGATTTTGGTGTCTTGATCAGATTTGTTGAGCTCGTATATAGCGTTATCCAGGATTTGGTAGATAACCTGATGCATTTTGTCAGGATAAACGGCCACTTCTCCATCAAATATAAAGTCCTTTTCAAATAGTATGTCCTTCGTATTCTTGACGTTGAGCAACAGTATTGAATTGTCCACAAGACTCTGAACCTTATAATTAACCAGTGCTGGATTTCCTTTAAACGAAAAGTTTGACAATGCTTTTACAATAGAAATAGCTCTTTTGACTCCATCATCAGCAATGTCATGAGCTGTTTGGTATTTGTTTCTTAAGTGGTTAGGCATCTGGCCATTTATTTCTTTCCTGACATCATCGATTATGTTCAGCCCACCGCTTATGAAGTTAAGAGGGTTGTTTATTTCATGTGCAACACCAGCAGTTAGGGTTCCCAGAGAAGCCATCTTTTCTGATTGGATAAGGTTTTTTTGAGTCCTTCTAAGATTGCTCAAGGTCTTTTCGAGTTTTCGATTGTATTCTCGAATTGAGCGGTTATAGAGGTTGATCTTGCCTACGAGTAGCACAATGCTGGCAAGTATTCCCAGGAACGGTATGAGGATCATGAGTTTCCATTCCAGCAAAGGTCTAACTCCGCGGATCAAGTCGACTACCTCCCCATGTCCCAGCCATACAAAATAGTCGTCGATAAATAGAATGCAGGTGGCATTGAACACAATAACAGGAACCAGCATTTTCTTTTCAGACCTTAGGCTGAATACCAAAAAAGGAATGAATACGTCACTGATAAGAGAGATGAAAATCACTATATAGGCTGTCAAGGTAACTTCTGACCTGGCGGTAACGGAATTTAAGTAGAGGGCAAGTAATACCACTGCAGACCCTAACATCGCTAGTGTAAGTCTGGTGAAATTCAGAGAATGTCGAATTGTAAAAAACAAAGCCCAATATACCACCACAGAAATCAATGCGAAGGTGGCCGATTGATAGTCTCCAATGAGAAGCCTCGAAGCAACCAATAAGATGGATAACGTTGCCTTGATTCGAACCAGCAGAAGAGTGAGCTGATAATAGCGCTCTCTTGATGAAACTATTCTTTCCAACAGCTTAATGGATTAAGTGGTCAATTTAACAAATGCTGCTGCTAGCCTTTTAAATTCAAAAACCAGAGTTTGAATTTAATCATAATTCGAATATCCTACACCGCTCAAATGGTAATTTTGGTCGGGTAGGCTACCAAATGGATTTTACTTACTCTTAAGCGTATTGTCAGAGTGTTTTTTTTTCCATTCCCTATAGGGCTCAGTGATCGACTCAGGCCAGTAACCATACCATGCATAGCCGATTCTCCTGTCAAAGGAAATCTCTTCCAACGAGTAAACGATGGTGCCATCTCGAAGAGAAAGGAAAGGCTCGTTTCTTTCCAAATCATAATACCTTGCCCATACCGGTTTGGCTGTAGCGTCGGGGACAAACTCCCGGTCATAGTCAACTGTCGTTTCATGATAGGATCTGACAGGAATCGGGATTTTGGCATATCTATGGCCTTCGATTTTCACCTCGTTTAGCCAGTCAACAGCAGACTCGACGGCCTCAATAACCTCCTGATCCGGATCCTCAATTTTCATCAAAAACAAGATTATATCGCAGCTTTCACGAGCTGTGACAGAGGGGTGCTCGTAAGTGCGCCCTTGTACTGGGGCATACGTTTCAAAATCATGTTGCTGGCACCAGGCAGTTTTTTTACCACCGATTATGATTTGACTTTTCAGAATCACGTTGAGTCCCCGATCATAAGCCGCAATGAGTTGTTGACGATATTGGGGACCTATCCAGTCGTAATAGGTATGCTTCTGCCTGACATCCAACAACAGATCCATTACTCCTGTCATCACATCATCATTGAACGTAACCACATCTGCGTCCCATCCACGCCAGCCCCCTTTCGGGTATTCCGTATCCAGGATGTATTGAAAGCCTTTTTGTGCCGCCATCCTGTATTTGTCTATTCCTGTCTGCTGGTAGACAGCAGCCAGGTATTCTATTTGAGGAAAGGTGTTTCGGTTGTCGTAGGTGCTTTGGCGATAGCGCTCACTCAAGGCACTGATCACCGAGTCCGGGCTGTTGGTAGCAAGCCAGTCAATATTTTTCGGCCATCCGCCATCAGCATTTTGATAGGCGAGTAGGTTATCAGCGATTCCAAGGACGTCCGAAGTGTCTAACCGACTTATGCTTCGTGTTTTGCTGTAGAGTTCCCAATGGTGTATTCCATCAGAAAATTTTGAAAGATCAATGTATTGGTAGGACTTTTGAGTTTGGATTGGGTTGCATGAAGTCATGAATATACTCACCCAATAGAGAAGAAGTAAGGAATGGGTGAGAGCGTACTTAATTTTGAAGCGTTCCAAATTGTTGGAAGGGAATAATTTCGCCTTAAATCGTTTCGGAATAGTAAATAAATGAGACATTATTGTAGCAATTGAGAGAATTAATATTACCAAATCCGATCGTAAAAGCAGCTGATCATTAGAATATTAAAGGGAGATTGTTAAAAACTGAATAGTACTATTCTCGGCAAACGTCTACCTTGTATCCTGTTGTGTCCTGTGTTTTTTGATAGGAAATAATAGCTATGAATGAAAGACTGAAAAGTATTGCCCTATGGGGTGTGATAGGCCTATTGTATCTATGCCTCAGTATAGAGGAGGCTCATGCTCAATGCCCCTTAAATCAGGCAGATCTTGAAAACGGAGGTACGTTTAGTGGAGACTGTGATATAACAGCTACGAGTGATGTGACCATTGGGGCACTGGTAGACTGGACAAGTGGTCGCATGACTATTTTGGGCGGTTACAACCTAATCATCAATTCTTCATACTTTGTACAAAACGGGGCGACCATAGACGTAGATAATGGTGGGCTTACTGTGAGCAGTTCAGGTACGCTGCTTGTAAATTCTGGGGGTGCTGTCGAAATCAATGGTTCTACTTCCGACCTGACAGTTGATGGTGGAACACTTACCTCAGCAGGAAATATCACCGTTTCGGATGATTTTTTTGTGCAGAACGGAGGGGATTTTGATTTGAGCGCGGGAACGTTGGATGTAACTCGAGATATGTATATCAGTGGTTCAGGAACTACTTTTGACCTTACCGGAAGTGCCCAAATAAACGATACAGATGACATAAATATTGCGAATAGTGCAGTGGCCTTGTTTGGGACTGGAACTGTCGTAAACCTGATTGATAATTTGGTCATAGATAACGCCAGTCTCACCATCGAAGGAACCGTCGAGAATACTGATGCAGGTACCGGTGCAAATGATATTATTTTAAATGGTACGGCCAATGTCACGATCAATGCAGGTGCTGACATTAAAGAAATTCGAGATGTCACTTTTGGGTCTGGTGATGGAAATGCCACGCTCACCATGAATGGTGGCTCTCTGAGTCTGACGGACGATTTTGATTTTAATAATTCCACAGATAATGATAATGTTGTTCTCAATGGGGGCATGCTGGATATCGGAGGAGATTTGGCAGTGGGTACTACCAATGGGTCTATGTCCATCAATACGGGCAGCACCGTTACGGTAGCAACCGTAGACGGTGGTACGCCGACTGATGAGGCTTCACTTCCGTCGCAGATCAATCTCAACGGCGGCGTATTTGAGGTCGATGGTGTTTCCTTGCCGGTGGTTCTGCTTTCCTTTGATGCGTATTATGATCCTGCGAGAAATGTTGTTTCGATGGTCTGGTCTACCGCTAGTGAACTGAATAATGAGGGGTTTCATGTACAGAAAAGTTCAGATGGTCATGGATACGAATCTATCGGATTTGTAAAGGGTAATGGTACGGTCAATGAGCTTTGCAGATATGAATTTATTGACGATCAGGTGAGTATGGGTGTCCACTATTATCAATTGATGCAAATAGATCATGATGGTACAGAGACGATCATAGTCAAGACAAGTATAGCTACTCAATTTGGACATGGGGTTACTTTGTATCCTAATCCTGTGACTGAGCCTGTTACCCTTACGGCGCTTCCCAATGGAGTACGCCAGATATCTATATTCACACTCAATGGGATGGAGGTACTGAGCTACTCATCTTCCAATGTTGCTCAGACCGAACAGGTATTGAACGAGTTTTTTCAAGCAATAGAATCGGGCACCTACCTGATCAAAGTACTCACACCCCATGGCCAGTGGGTTGATCGTGTGATCAAGCCTTGATTTTCTGATCCACGATCCTTTTTGAACAACTTTTTATCATAGTGTTAAATTTTTAAAAAGGATTCGTTTTTTCATGGATGCATCCTATGCTACTTTTGCTCGCAAATTGAGTCAAACAACGATGGAACATTTATCAGATCGAATCAAAAACATGGCAGAATCTGCCACATTGGCCATGGCTGCCAAAGCTCGCGAGTTTAAAGCCAAAGGTATCGACGTGATCTCCCTCAGTCTTGGTGAGCCGGATTTCAAAACCCCTAAACACATACAAGAAGGAGCTAAAGAAGCGATCGATTCAGAGAAGTATTTTGCGTACCCTCCGGTAAATGGATATGCTGATTTGCGTGAAGCAATAGTAGATAAGTTCCAGCGCGAAAATGGTTTGACCTACACGCCTGAGCAAATAGTGGTGTCAAATGGAGCTAAGCAATCCATCATCAATGTAATGATGTCTATTGTCAATCCCGGTGATGAAGTGATCGTGTTGGCTCCATACTGGGTAAGCTATACTGCGGCTATCGAATTGGCAGAAGGTGTCCCCGTGCCTGTAAGCGGAGGGATTGAAAACGATTTCAAAGCAACAGCTGAGCAAATCAAAGCAGCCATTACCCCTAAGACCAAAGCAATGATTTTCTCATCTCCGTGTAACCCTACAGGGTCGGTGTTTACTCAGGAGGAATTGGAGGCTATTGCCGATGTGCTAAAAGACACGGACATCATAGTCATGTCAGATGAAATCTATGAGCATATCAATTTTACTGGCTCTCATGCCAGCATCGGAGCGATCGATGGCATGCAGGATAAGACGGTTACCATTAATGGGATGGCCAAGGGATTCGCTATGACAGGATGGAGAGTAGGGTACATCGGAGCACCACTTTGGATCGCTAAGGCCTGTAATAAAATCCAGGGACAGCTTACGTCTGCCAACTGCTCTATCGCACAGCGCGCAACTTATACTGCTTTGACCACTGACCTGGCACCCACATTGGCGATGACCGAAGAGTATGGCAAGAGAAGACAACTGGTTCATGGATTGCTCAGCGATATCCCAGGCTTGAAGGTGAATATGCCGCAGGGAGCTTTTTATTTCTTCCCTGATGTCAGCTCTTATTTTGGCAAGTCTGACGGAAGCACCACCATCAACAATGCTAGTGATCTTTGCCTCTACTTATTGGAGAATGCCCAGGTGTCACTAGTGACCGGTGAGGCGTTTGGTGATCCGAATTGTGTGAGATTGTCCTATGCCGCTTCAGAAGAAAATCTGAAAAAGGCGATCGCGCAAATCAAAGAAACACTGGCTAAGCTTAGCTAATAAAATATAATTGCGAATAGTATCGAGAGGATTGGTCTGACCAATCCTCTTTGCGTTTCAAAGGTTTTTATTAGCTTTATCGACATTCTAAGTGTGTCGATGACCATAGCCAAAAATCCCCCTAAAAACACTGCCTTCATTCTCCTGTCAATAGTCTTGCTGCTATTTTCAGAAAGTGTAAGAGCAGACGAATCTCCTTCCGTAGAAAATGGCCAAATAGATCTTCGTGAATGGGATTTTGGATCTGACGGCCCTGCCGAGCTCTCAGGCGAATGGGAGTTCTATTGGGATCAACTTCTGTTTCCATTCGAGTTTGATCTGGACAAAAGAAGAAAGGTTAACTATCGCACGCTTCCGCAACTGTGGAAAGGTGACACGCTTAATGGCGAGGCAGTCACGCCACAGGGATATGCCACCTACCGCGCAAAGGTGATCTTAAACTCGGTCACCCCCGAACTGGCCATTACGATACCACATTTTTATAGCGCCTATTTTCTGTTTATCAACGGAGAGTACATTGCCAATAATGGTCAGGTAGGTATTTCTGAGTCTACTTCAAACCCACACTGGCAACTAAAAACCAAGGAGTTTAAAACCAAAAACGATACACTGGATATCGTCTTACAAATTTCAAATTTCCAGCATTCGAGAGGAGGGGCTTATTATCCGATTCTCCTGGGCGAAAAGGTACAAATGCAAACTCAGACGGAGCGGGCCACCGCCAAGGACCTTATCATGGCGGCCAGTTTGTTTTTTGTGGGGTTGTTTTTTCTTATTCTGTTTTGGTTTGGACGGCACGAGAGGCAAATATTTTATTACGCCCTATTCTGTCTGTTTTATAGCTACCGAGAGGTAGGGTCGGGTAACTATACGCTCCATTCGCTTATACCTGATCTTCCTTGGATTCTGACGATTAAGCTGGAGTATGTGACGATGTTTTTGTCGGCGCTTTTTTACACTTTCTATTCCTACAATCTCTACAAAAAAGAAACCTCAGAGGTTTTCATGGTATTTGCCGGGGCGTTTTTCATTGTTTGTACGGTGATGACGATCATATTTCCGGTTACCGTATTCAGCTACCTGGGAATTCCCTTTGCCCTGTTTTTGATCGCTTTGTTTGCCTATTTGTATTTCACGTACGTGAAAGCGGTGATAGCCAAGCGCGAGGGGTCTATATTGTCCCTTGTGAGTTCGTCGATATTGATCGTGGTAGTTGTGGTGGAGGTGCTGGACTATCTCAATCATGTCGAAGGGTCACTGATGTTCTATTTTGTGGGTTATCAGCAGTTTTTCTTCATTCAGTCGATTATCCTTTTTTATCGATACAATAGAAAAGTAGAGATCGCCAAGGAGCAGGCAGAGGCTGCTGCCAAATCTCAGTCTGACTTTTTGTCTATGATTTCTCATGAGATCCGCACGCCGCTCAATGCAGTGATTGGGCTTACCAACTACCTCATAAGCGACAAGCCCAAAAAGTCCCATTTGGAAGACCTAAAGACTCTACGATTTTCTGCTGAGCACCTGCATGTGTTGATCAATGATGTACTGGACTATAGTAAACTCGATGCCGGTAAAATCGAGTTTGAGTACATCGACACCAATGTGGTGGACATGGCTCAAAACATCGTTCGTCAGCTCGAGCCTAAGGCTAAGGAGAAAAAGATTTACCTCAATTTCCTGGCGGATGAAGGCATCCCTAATTATGTGCTGGCCGATGGACTGAGGTTGAGCCAGGTGTTGACAAACCTTGTGAGCAATGCTATTAAGTTTACAAGCAAAGGTGGTGTGACCCTGAGCCTCAGTGTGATCAACAAGACGAAGATGAAAGTCGCTATTAAATTCATCGTAGAGGATTCAGGAATAGGTATTCCTAGGGACAAGCAAGACAAGATATTTGAGAGCTTTTCACAAGCGAGCACATCGACGACCAGGAAATACGGGGGGACCGGGCTTGGCCTGTCCATCACCAAGCGTATTTTGGATCTGCAGAATGTTAAGATCAATCTATTTAGTATAGAGGGGCAGGGGTCCAGGTTTTACTTTACTCAGACCTTCCAGATTAGCGACAAGCAGCACACGGTCATGAAGGAGGTTTCTGAGGATCAAAACCAGCTGCAAGGCGTCAAAATACTACTGGTAGAGGACAATCCTGTGAATGTGATGGTTGCCAGGAAATTCCTCTCAAGATGGGATATAGAGGTGCATGTAGCAGAGAATGGCCGTGAATCTCTCGAGAAAACAGCGAGTGTAAAGTACGACCTGATACTCATGGATCTGCAGATGCCTGTGATGGATGGCTATACCGCGGCGCAGGAGCTCCGAAAACTTGGAATGACCACTCCGATACTCGCCCTCACAGCGTCAGTCATGCTTGATGTAGGGGACAAGGTCTACAAAGCGGGCATGGACGATTTCATCACAAAGCCATTCGATCCGGATGATCTTTATAAAAAAATCGTCCATCACATATCAAGCGCCAAATAATATGAGGTGGCTTTTAGGTTTTTTAATAACTTAGATATTAGATAACCTACAGCTGCTTAGACAATGAAAACCTTCAAAAAGGCCCTCAAAATTATTCTGATTTCCGTTGCCTCATTGTTCGTGGTACTCCTGGTACTCGGATGGATCCTTGAGGACAAAATCACCGAGATTGCGGTAGAACGTGCGGGCGAGACCATTGGTGCTCCGATGGGTATGGATGATGTTAAGTTTTCGCTTATCACAGAGTTTCCTCATGCGACGATTCAGTTCGATGGCCTATGGATAGGTAAGAATAAAGAAGACAGTACGTCAACCCAGCCAATAGACACACTTGTGAAATTGGGCAAATTGCGTTTTGGGGTAAAAACGCTGCCCTTGTTGAGCAATGTCTTTAAAGTCCGAGAAATAAAGGTTGAAGATGGATATGCCCGGTATTTTGTAGATGAGAATGGTGCATCGAATTTTGACTTTTTGATGGCTACAGATACTACCGAGGTGGTGGAAGAGGATACCACGGCAACCTCCCCAATGCCCAGTGTGACACTCAATGAACTTTCTCTGAAGAACCTGACCTGCTACTACAAGGATGATCAGCAGGTCATGGGTGTTAAGCTGCACATTCCTGAGGTAAAAATTACTGCGGACCTGGATAGTACCTCTATGCAGGCGACAGCAGTTGGTCAGGTGACGCTCAATACTGGCCATGTAGAAGGCACCAACCTCAACAGGCTTAAGGACGGACAGTTTTTGTTTGATGTGGCCTATGCCAATGATAGCGTGACCATCAATGATTTTACTAGCAAGGTCGATGATGCGATAGTAAGTTGCTCAGGTAAGGTTTTTCCTGGTGATGACCTGTTTTTGGATATGCTGGTGAAGGCATCAGTCCCCGATGTGGCAGCCATGAGCAAGTATGCGCCGGATGATATTTTGGATGAATATCAGGTGGGCCAGCTGGCGGGCGGTTTAAATTTTGATACACGTGTGAAAGGTCTGATGGCGGAGGATAGGCTGCCACATTACGAAGCAAATTTCAGCATGACGGATGGAACGGTTCGAGCCATGGGCTATCCTTTGGTCTACGGCATAAACCTCAGAGGATCTGCCACCAACGGAGAACAAAATAGCAACGCCACCACGTCAGTATCTCTCGACAATCTGAGTCTCTCAATGAGTGGAAATTCCGTGGCTGTGTCGGGAAAATTTGAAAACCTTGATCGCATAAAGTACGATCTCACAACGCATCTCGACCTGGATCTGGATGCTTCAAAAGAGTTGATACCGGATACTCTGGTGCAAAACCCAACGGGCAAAATTCAATTGAATCTGAAAACACAGGGCACGGCTCCTGATTCTGTCACAGATCAGTTTATACAGACAGCCATGAAAAACACGGAGGTTGGCATTCGGATGAGCGATGTTGGGTTCGGCATGGATACCTTGTCAATAAAGGGTTTATCCGGTAAGGTTGATTATAAAAAAAACGCCGTTTCTGTAAATGCCTTTTCGGTCAAAGTACCTGAGTATGATTTTACCATGAAGTTGGACAAGGTGTCCGTCTCTTCCGGCAGGAGCCTACTCGATCCGGCTTCTATCAAAACAACTATTGGTAACTATGAATTGGCGGTGGCCAAAAGCCGAATTTATGGCGATGCCAGTGTCTCAAATTTTGATCATCCGTCTTTTAAGCTCAATACGAATGTAAACCTCGATTTGACCTCACTCAAAAAACACGTACCCAAGGATCAGGTAAAAGATATGAAAGGGAAGTTTGGGTTGAAGCTATCGACCTATGGTAAGTTGAATCCGGACAAAATGGAGGAACAAATGCAGGACGTGATTTTCGACAATACGAAAATTGAAATGTTCATGAATGGCATTACCCTGGACATGGCCGATACACTCATGAATGTATCGGATCTTAAAGGCAAGATCACAATGGCCAATCACGAAATTAATATTAAAGCCCTGTCAGGTGCCTTTAGTGGGATTACCTTTAGTGTTCCTCAGACGACCGTCAAAAACCCATTCAACACTGCTGTGAGAAACCAGCCAGGTACGTTGGTGGTGACAGGGGAGTCCCAGTTTGGCAGTATAGATTATGCTATGCTAGGAGCATTTATGGGTTCAGAATCCGAAAGCACCAGCGCACCCTCTGAGCCGAGTGAACCTCAACGGTGGAACATGGATGTGCAAGGTAAGATCGGAATTGAGAGGTTTCGCTACGACGAAGCTACGCTGCTCGAAGGCATCAGTGCCAGTTATCAGTTTACCGATACGGTGTTTGAGGCCAAGGGAAAATTTGCAGTAGATAAAGTGACTTATGGAAAAGCACTGATTACGGATGTTTCGGGATTGTATAATGTCAAGGATACCATTTATATAATCGACCAGCTGAAAGCAAAGGCCTTTGACGGAACAACCCAAACCTCGATGAAAATCATCATGGGGGAGCCGGATATGATGGAGATAGATCTTCAGAGCCAGGCCGAAAATATTGATGTTCGCAAGATGTTGCGACAGATGGATAACTTATACCAGGACTACTTGACCTGGGAGAATGTTGACGGAGTGGTGAGCACGAATGGGATTTTCCTTAAAATGACCATGTTCGGTGACTCAATTGATTATGAAGGAATGCGAATGAAAGGAGATTTTACTTTCAAAAATGGAGGTATTTACGAGTATCCTCTGATCCAAGACATGGCCCAATACATGAAGTGGATGAAGGGCAGCCTTGATTCCCTGAAATTCAACACCATTACGAGCGATATATTCATATTTAAGAACAACATAGTGATACCAAAAACCCATTTGGAGAGCAATGCCATTGATTTGTCAATGATTGGAAAGCAAAGCTTCGGTGAGGACTTTGAGTACCATATTGGAGTACGCCCTTTTCAGGTGGTAGCGACAACAGATCAAAAAAGGGCAGGACGAGAGAAAAGGGAGGATAAGGGTAAAGAAGCTGATAAAGGAATGACCTATGTGAAATCAGTAGGACGTGCAGGGAAGTTTACCAACTCGCCGATGTTCAATAAAGATGACCGGGAAGGCATGGAAAAATGGATAAGGGTACAAGAAAGGTTGCACAATCTTAACTTTAACTCTAAATGGTTTACGTTCGAAACGAATGTCGAACCTTGATGCGATTCTTTTCCCGATGAGTAATGCAATTCTGTAGGATTAGAAGATTAAAAAAATCTCATATACGTCTAAAAAAGGTCAGGGCGTTATTAAATTAGTGTTAACATGAAACGATCAATTGATATACTATGAAGAAGAGAATTATTCCATTTGCTTTAATGCTTACAACAGCATTTTTCTTTACTCAATGTGGTGAGGATGAAGAAACTTGCGAGGAAGACGAAATATGCACAGTGAGTGTGTCTGTATGCTGTGATGATAATGATGTCTGTACTTACACCTATGATGGTGAGGAATACTCAGAGTCAGAAATTGTGGACGCACTTGAATCTCAGTGTACAAGCGTTGTGATTGATGGACATTTTGATGTTGCTGCTCAATTGCAAAATATGAGACTTAAGGCCCTTGGCTTATAATCCCATTGAGTCAAGAGGAGAAATAATATTTCAAAAACTAAGTTAGAACCAGCTGGACCACCAGCTGGTACTTTTTTTAAACTTCTTTAGCTCCTTTTCGAGTTGGCTACCCCTGGGGTTTACCGCGATGATGGTACCTTCACCATCGATCAGGTAGCTGTGGGGTAGGCTCCTGATACCGTAGAGTTTTGCTGCGTCGTTTTTCCAGCCTTTGAGATCACTCACGTGATTATCCCATACGAGCCCATCTTTTTCCACTGCATTTTCCCAGGCTGTCTTTTTGCTGTCGAGCGAGACACTAAAGACCGTGAAGCCCTGACCGTTTTTAAATTCGGTGTTTTTGTACTCATTGTAAACCTTCACGATTCCCGGGTTTTCCTTTCTACACGGTTTGCACCACGAGGCCCAAAAGTCCACCAACACCACCTGGCCTTTTAAGTCAGACAGTTTTTTTGTACTGCCTTTGAGGTCGTTCATCACGATATCAGGCACTTTTTCTCCTTCGTTAAATTCCTGTGAGGAGAAGCCAGACAAAAACAACAAAGCAACAGAAAACAAGACTTTCATCTTTCGATCGATTAGTTAATGGAATAATAGAACGAAAAGTTAATCAATTGGGCTGCCAATTCTTTACGGTTTCTATAAATACCTTGACCTTTTCAGGATCTATGTCCGGATATACGCCATGCCCCAGGTTGGCGATATGTCGATGACCTCCAAATCCTTCAAGCATCTTAATGGTCTCACGCTCAATGTCTTTATCAGGGCTGTAAAGCACGCAGGGATCAAGGTTGCCTTGTAGGGTTTTGTCATCACCAATAAGTCTACGCGAGGCGGCTATGCTCATGTTCCAGTCCAGACCGATGGTTTCGCAATTAAGATCAGCCATACGCTTGCGGGCAAAAAAGGCTCCTTTTGCAAACACCGTAATCGGTACCTGGTTGATGGCATCACATATTTGTGAGATATACTTAAGCCCAAATTGGTCGTACTGATCCGGTGAAAGGATACCCGCCCAGCTATCAAATATTTGAACCATGTCGGCACCTGATGCAATCTGCATTTTGAGGTATTTGATGGTACTCTCTGTGATCATGTCCAGCAGCTTGTGCGAAAGCTCCGGCTCGGTATAGAGCATTTTTTTGGCCTTGGAAAAGGTCTTGCTTCCGGATCCTTCGATCATGTAGGAAAAGATCGTCCAAGGTGCTCCGGCAAAACCAATGAGCGGAACTCGTCCGTCTAATTCCTTTTTTGTGATTTTGATGGCTTCAGACACATACCCAAGGTCAGATTCCGGATCGGCGATTTTTAGTTTCTTTAAGTCTGTCGGACTCTTAACCGTGTTTTCAAAGAATGGTCCCTTTTTTTCGATCATTTGGTAGGGGAGGCCCATCGCCTCAGGGATGACCAGTATGTCGGAGAAAATGATGGCTGCATCTACACCAAGGATATCGACCGGTTGAATGGTCACCTCAGCGGCAAGCTCCGGGGTGGTGACGAGCTCTACGAAACCACTTAGGCTATTTCTAACGGCCCGATATTCAGGTAGGATTCTGCCAGCCTGTCGCATGAGCCATACGGGTACTCTTTCAGTTTTTTCTCCTCGGGCAGCCCGTAGGATGAGGTCATTTTTTAGGGACATTTTTCAAATTTAATTCCGCGGCAAAGATACAACCCTAGGCAAGACACGCGTCTCGGATTGTGAAAAATGAATAGTCATAATATTAAATCTTCTCTTCGTGTAGCTTCTGATTGATGTCGAAGATGATGTCATCGAGTTCTCGGGCGGCAGCCTCGATTAGGTCTATCAGTTCTCGTCTCTTGGTCATGTCGGTTTCGTCTTGCAGTAGGTTGACCAGACCCAGTATGCTAGATAACGGTCTGCGTACCCGATGGGAATTCATATGGGCATAGTCCATGAGTCGGACATTTTGATCCTGGATGGTTTTGGTTCGTTGTTTTACGGTTTGTTCCAGATTTCGATTGATGGCTTGTATCTTCTCGTTCTTGGCGTCAATTTCCTTGTTGAGTGAGATGAGTACCTTTTCGTTTTTCTTTTTCATCATGTAGACCCAGATAAGGAATGCGATGAGGAATAGGGCAAGCACGAGTACGGAAAGTATTACCGCATTGATTAGTCGCTGATTTAATAGTTGCGATTGGGACAGCTGCATGGCACGTTCGTTCTGACTCACTTTATACCTGGCTTCCAATTCTACCAGCGAAGTGTATTGATCTTTTTTCGAAAGGCTGTCTTCCATTTTTCTGTGCTCGACGAAGTAACCCAGAGCATTTTCGAATTCCTGCTCTTCCATAGATACTTCGTAAAGTTCAAAGAGCAGTTCGTAGACCAGATCAGGTTTGTTCATTGTATGGGCTATTTCCATGGCGTGCAAGAGTGTATCCTTGGCCTGTTTGTTATCACCTACAGCTCGAATTGCCTTGCCGAGATTGTGTAAGTTGCTAGCCACCTCACTCAGGTTGTTTCGTTGATAATTGAGGTTCAATGCCTCCTTGAAATACTCAATGGCTAGTTCATACTGGCCTGTTGTCAGGTAGATCACCCCAATGTTGTTTATATTATATAGTTGTTGATCAATATTTCCTGTCTCTCTGTTGATGCGCAGGGACAACTTGTACATATTGAGGGCTTCATCAATTCTGTTGAGCTGCTTGTACGTAACTCCAAGATTGTTGTACAGCAAGGCCAAAGTATTTTTGTCGCTTCCGGTTTCCAGGATCTCTAGACTTTTTTCGAAATAGTTGAGCGCACGGGCATAGTCTCCTTTCTTTTGAAAATTCCAGCCGATGTTATTGTTGAGCTTGCCTATTAGGAGAGCATTCTTTGAGGAGTAGTCCAATCCATCCAATGCTCTGAAGTAGTACTCGGTCGAGCGCTGGATGTCGTTGTGATAAAACCACATAGTTCCGATTCTATTATAGCTGTCCGACAGTAGGTATTGGTCATGAATACTCTTGGCGATGGTGACCACTTCGTTGTAGTACGTGAGTGCCTTTTCGGGATCTTCATTCTCTACCTTTTCAGCCAGGCGAAAAAGAATCTTTGCCCTGGACTGGGCATCGTCAGTAGCTTCCAGTGCTGAACGAAGACTGTCCGTATTCTTGACCTGTGCCAGGATAGGCTGAGCAATGAGCATGACGATCATGCATAGCGCGAAGCTGCGACAGGTGGACAGGTACATACGATGCAATTAATTTCGCGACAAAATATGTGAAATATGCCAGAAACGAAAAAGTTGAAACGAAAATCGGGCATAAAAAAACCCATCCGTCAGCTGACGGATGGGTTCACTTTTAGACTATATCTATCAGGACTTTTTGTCGTCCACTTCTTCAAATTCTACATCAGACACATCGCTATCTGCACTACCATTGTCAGCACCAGAAGCATCTGCACCCGGCTGAGCACCTGCAGCGCCTGCTGCATCACCCTGTGTAGCCTGATACATCTCCTGGGAGGCACCCTGCCAGGCCGCATTCATTTCTTCCATGGCAGCGTCGATGGCAGCTAGATCAGCACTTTTGTGTGCCTCTTTTAGTTTTTCCAATCCAGCCTCGATTTTGGTCTTATTGTCAGCCGACAACTTGTCACCAAATTCTTTCAATTGCTTCTCTGTTTGGAAAATCATTGCGTCTGCACCATTCAGCTTATCGATTTTTTCCTTTTCCGCTTTGTCTGCTTCAGCGTTGGCTTCCGCTTCCTGCTTCATCTTTTCGATTTCATCATCGGTCAATCCAGAGCTTGCCTCGATTCTGATGCTTTGTTCCTTGTTCGTTCCTTTGTCCTTAGAGGTCACGTGCATGATACCATTGGCATCTATGTCGAATGTCACCTCAATCTGAGGAATACCTCGAGGCGCCGGAGGAATACCATCAAGGTGGAACCTTCCAAGGCTTCTGTTGTCTTTAGCCATAGGACGCTCTCCCTGCAGTACATGGATCTCTACCGAAGGCTGGTTGTCAGCTGCAGTAGAGAATGTCTCTGACTTCTTGGTAGGGATCGTGGTATTCGCCTCGATCAATTTGGTGAATACGCCGCCCATGGTTTCGATACCTAGAGATAGGGGAGTTACGTCCAAAAGAAGGACATCTTTAACCTCTCCGGTCAATACACCGCCTTGGATCGCCGCTCCGATGGCTACCACTTCATCAGGATTCACTCCTTTAGAAGGCTTTTTGCCAAAGAACTTTTCAACCTCTTCCTGAATGATCGGAATTCGAGTCGAACCTCCAACAAGAATCACTTCGTCGATTTCTGAAACTGACAAACCTGAGTCTTTCAAAGCCTGCTTCACAGGATCCATTGATCTCTTCACGAGGTTATCAGCCAACTGCTCGAATTTCGCTCTTGAAAGGGTTCTAACCAAGTGCTTAGGCACACCATCAACCGGCATGATGTATGGCAGGTTGATCTCAGTGCTTGTACCACTTGATAATTCTATTTTCGCTTTCTCAGCTGCTTCCTTCAGTCTCTGAAGGGCCATAGGATCTTTTTTAAGATCGATTCCCTCGTCGTTTTTAAACTCCTGAGCCAACCAGTCGATGATCACAGAGTCAAAATCGTCACCTCCAAGGTGTACATCACCGTTGGTAGATTTTACTTCGAATACTCCGTCACCTAGTTCAAGAATTGAAATATCAAATGTACCACCACCAAGGTCATACACGGCGATTTTCATATCCGCGTTTTTCTTGTCCAGTCCATAAGCCAATGCTGCTGCCGTAGGCTCATTGATGATCCTCTTTACATCAAGGCCCGCAATGGCACCGGCTTCTTTGGTAGCTTGTCTCTCTGCGTCATTGAAGTACGCAGGGACTGTAACTACAGCCTCTTTGATTTCTGTACCCAGGTAGTCTTCTGCAGTAGACTTCATTTTTTGAAGGATCACTGCCGAAAGCTCCTGAGGAGTATATTTTCTGTCACCTACGGCCACTCGTACAGTGTCATTGTTTCCGCTCTCGAGCTTGTAGGATACGTTTTTCTTTTCTTCTGATACTTCCCCGAATTTCTTACCCATAAATCTCTTTACAGAGCTGATGGTGTTTTCAGGGTTTGTGATTGCTTGTCTTTTGGCTGGGTCGCCTACTTTTCTTTCACCCTTACCACCGTCAAGGAATGCCACGATAGAAGGAGTCGTTCTTTTACCCTCGCTGTTGGGGATTACGACCGGCTCATTTCCTTCCATTACGGCCACACATGAGTTGGTGGTTCCTAAATCGATTCCAATGATTTTTCCCATGATCTATTTTTTATGTCTTTCTTGATTTCTTTAATCCAAAAACATTTTAACAATGCCTGTGCCAAAGGGGTATTTGGGGTATTCTGGTGACAGAATGGCAGTGATAAAACAAGTATCGTGTGGAAAGCCTGTCAAGGAATGACTATTTTGCTGCGGGTCTATTAAAAAAGGAACGCAATATAGACCCTCATGCTATTGTTTTTGGCACTAGTGAACCCTCCTTGAGATGTTTCAAGGATATTGAGGATGCCGGGCAAATACCTGAATCCAACTAAAAAAAATTCTTTTGGCATGACTTCCATTCCAGCCGATGCACTGAGGTCAAATTGCTTGAGTCCGTCTGAAGCATTTTGCCCATCTGGCAAGTCGTTGCCACCAAGCAAAATTGAAGTTTCCATGCCGCCATGAATATTCCATACTTTCGTCAGCCAAAACTGAAGTTGCGTAGAGATTGTGGCATAGTTTAATACTACTTTATCCGCAGCGTTTTGATCCGGCTTAAACCCCATTTGATTGAATAGGACTTCCGCTTTAAATGAAACAAATGATTCGTTGTTTCCTCCAAGAGTAAGGCCAATGCAGGTTTTTGCGGCCCTGTCGGGTGTGATTGACTGGCTGCTTGATTGTCCAAATCCACTTTCTGAAAATTTGATGGTTGCGAAATTAACACCTCCAATGATCCCAATCTTTGATTCCTGGGCTTGTGAGGTCAGGGATATTATAACGAGAATGAAGGGTAGGGTTTTAATTTTCATTATTGCAGGGAATGGGTTAGCAATAATAGGTATAAGTTTCGTCAGTGTGCCAAATGTATGAATTGTATGTCTTTGAATTAATACTCCAAAGTTGTCTAGTTTTGCGCCTCATTTCAGATAATCATGAGTTTACAGGCAGAGATAGAAAAGAGAAGAACCTTTGGTATTATCAGTCACCCGGATGCAGGCAAGACTACCCTGACAGAAAAGCTGTTGCTTTTTGGGGGAGCAATCAAAACAGCCGGGGCGGTCAAGTCCAACAAAATCGATCGCCACGCAACGTCGGATTTTATGGAGATAGAGAAGCAAAGAGGAATCTCCGTGGCCACCTCTGTGATGGGGTTTGAATATAAAGACCGAAAGATCAACCTGCTTGACACACCCGGTCACCAGGATTTTGCCGAGGATACCTATAGGACTTTGACCGCTGTGGATAGTGTGGTGCTTGTGGTGGACTGTGTGAAGGGCGTCGAGATACAGACTGAAAAACTCATGGAAGTCTGTCGGATGAGAAATACCCCTGTGATGGTGTTCATCAATAAGTTGGATAGGGAGGGACAAGACCCTTATGACCTTCTAGATGAAATTGAAGCGAAGCTTGATATCAAGGTTAGACCTTTGAGCTGGCCGATCAGTATGGGGAAGACTTTCAAGGGAGTTTATAGCTTGTATGAAAAGAAACTCAAACTCTTCACGGCAAGTAAACAACAGCTAGATGAAGCCAATGACATTCATATAGATGACTTGAGTGATCCAAAACTCGATGAACTGATTGGCGAAAGCTATGCCAATACACTTCGTGATGATGTGGAACTCGTGGATGGAGGATATCCTGAGTTTGATTTGGAAAAATATCGATCAGGAGAGGTGGCACCTGTCTTTTTTGGTAGTGCGGTAAACAACTTTGGGGTACAGGAACTTTTAGATTGCTTCATAGATATTGCCCCAGAACCTGCTAGAAGAGAAACTGAAGTGCGCGAGATCAAACCGGACGAATCGAAGTTTTCGGGATTTGTATTTAAGATACATGCCAATATGGATCCGAAGCACCGAAACAGAATTGCTTTTGTGCGTGTGTGTGCGGGGGAATTCAAAAGGGGAAGCAACTATTATCATTCACGATTGGATAAGAAATTTCGATTTTCCAATGCCACTGCCTTTATGGCCCAGAGCAAGGAGATCATTGATGAGGCGTTCCCTGGGGATATTGTAGGTCTCTATGATACTGGAAACCTGAAAATTGGAGACACCCTGAGCGAAGGGGAGAAAGGAATGTATAAGGGAATTCCGAGCTTTTCTCCTGAGATATTCCGTGAGGTGATCAACAAGGATGCTATGAAAACCAAGCAGTTGGACAAAGGTTTGACCCAGCTGATGGACGAAGGTGTAGCTCAGCTTTTTACTTTCGAGATGGGGGCAAGGAAAGTCGTCGGGACTGTTGGTGCCCTTCAGTTTGAAGTGATCCAGCACAGATTGCTACATGAGTATGGTGCCTCTTGTTCGTTTGCTCCAATGAACTTATACAAAGCATGCTGGATTCATAGCCAGGACAAAAAGAAGCTCGATGAGTTCATTGATTCTAAGTACCGTCACATTGCCAAGGACAAGGACGGGAAGTGGGTCTTCATGGCTGAGTCTAAAGCATGGCTTCAGATGGTGCAAGACAATTTTCCTGATATGGAATTTCACTTTACAAGTGAATTCTAAGTGGAGCCTGTGTAACTTTCGTCGACAGTTTTCTACTAACCTTGAAGAATTAATCATCCCCTGGTGAAATACGCCTGTTCCATTTTATTTCTTGCTCTGTGCTTAAATGTGTCTGCGCAAACCTCTGAGTTTAGAATAGAAGGGCAGGTGCTGGATCAAAAGGATCAGACCCCAATTCCTTTTGCGAGCGTTGCCCTGGAGTCTTCGGGGAAGGGAGTGATTACGGATATTGATGGACGCTACGAATTATCACTTCCAAGCGATTATTCGGGCTCTATTATTTTTAGACATGTAAGCTATCAGTCCAGGAGTGTACAGCTAATGGACGCGCTTGGTTCTTCCATTATTTACCTGGAGAAGAAAACTACCCAACTTGAAAATCTGGTCTTTGAAGCGGGTGAAAACCCGGCGAATCCGATCATCAGACAGGTGATCAAAAACAGAAAGAGGCACAATCCGTCCAAGCTTGATGCTTATAAATACAAAACCTACAGCCGTGAGGTATACCGGTTTGAGATGGAGGGGGCAAAAGGGGACTCTATTCGAAATCTAATCCTTTCTAAAAATCCAGGAGTTTGGACCCGACAGGATTCGGCTTTTATGGATTTTGAAAAAAGCATGAATCAATACCATTTGATGATTTCTGAATCCGTCGCAGAGGTCAAGCACATTTCACCAGGCATCCAAAATGAGACAGTATTAGCCTCCAATATTTCAGGTTTTGAGGGTAACCTATTTGCGGCAACAGGCTCGGGGTATCAGCCCTTTGGTTTCTACGAAAGTATGATTCCGCTATTCGACAAAGAGTTTGTCAACCCGATCAACCCGGCTGGTTTGCAACAGTATGATTTTTACATTGAGGACACGACATTTTTTGATCGTGATACGGTCTTTGTGATCAGTTTCGAGCCGAAAAAGAATCGAAAGTTTGAAGCGCTCTATGGATTCCTTTATGTGCATGGTGAGGATTATGCGTTGACCAATGTCGTTGCTGAAAACCGGGATCGTCTGGCAAAGACTTCTTTTAAGATCCAGCAAGTCTATGATAAGGTCGAAGGGACGTGGTTTCCTGTGCAGCTCAACACTGATGTAACCTTTCGGGAGTATGAGTTTTACGGTCGACCACTGTTAATTCAAAACAAAAGATACCTCGTCGATATAGACCTGGATCCTCAGTTGTCTCTAAAGGATTTTAGTGATGTGCTGGTGGATATTCAACGTACGAACAAGAAGGAAAATGATGAGCTGCTCAATAGGAGCAGGGTGGTCGAACTGGACTCTCTTGAGTCCAATACCTTCATTCGATTGGATTCGCTCGCGGCTGATTTGAGAGCAATTGAGAAGCTGTTTGAAATTCTTATTACTCAGAGAATTGAGGTGGGAAAAGTGGATTTGAGGTTGAAGGATTTTGTTGGATTCAATCGCTATGAAAAACTCAGGTTGGGCGTGGGAATGGAAACCAATGATCATTTTTCTAAAAAACTCCGGCTGGGTGGATATGGGGCTTACGGTTTTGGTGACAAAAGTTGGAAATACGGTGGTGACCTTCGATGGGAGTTTGATCGAAGAACCAGCACCAATTTACTCTTTACCTACAAAGATGACATTCGGGAAGTAGGACATGTCCAGTTTTTTGAAGAGTCCGTTCCAAAGTTTGCTGATATCCTTCGGGTCTGGCAGGGTAATCTATTTGATCGACAGGAGCGATATGGAGCTTTTTTCAATACTCGCCTTGCGCCGTTTTTTTATGGACAGCTGGGCTGGGCAACTTCAAGGGAGTACACCACCTACGACTATGCATTCTCTGATGGAGAGATCAACTCAAATGAATACTCATGGAACGAAGCGTCGCTGACCCTGAGGTACACGCACAAAGAACAATACTTTGATTTGTACGGCAGAAAGCTTCAGCTGTCGCATGACTACCCTTCGATCAATGCAAAATACGCCTATGGAAGCTCAAATTGGGTCGGGGGTGATTTTGACTATTGGCGAGTAGATTTGAGTTTTGAATACCGCAAGAAATACCGACTTGGCGTGAGCAGGGTTAACATTTTAGGTGGGTACATCGAAGGTTCGGTGCCCTATAGTCGGTTGCTTACTGGCTGGGGAAATGGTCCTTCGAACTGGAGCGTACCCAATTACTTCCAAACCATGGGATTGTATGAGTTTGTATCCAGCCGGGCTGTAGGGCTCATGTTCAATCACAACTTTGGAAACATTCTTTATGCTTCGAGAATTTCAAAGCCGGAATTTTTGCTTTATCACAATATGGCAATAGGGGATATGGATGCGCCCGAACAGCATCAAAATGTTACCTTTGCGACGATGGAAAGAGGCTATCTGGAGAGCGGGGTTGGTTTAAAAAACCTGCTTCGATTGAATTATGCCAACATTGCCTATTGGGGGATGGGTATGGAAGTGTTTTATCGATATGGTGAATATGCGCTTACTCAACAAAAGGATAACTTTTTCTGCAAATTCAGTTTGAACCTGCATTTCTGATGAAGAGAATATTTGATGTAATCTACGAAGACAATCACCTGCTGATTGTAGACAAAGCACCTGGCGTACTCGTCCAGGGGGATAAAACCGGTGACAAACCACTATTGGATCATTGCAAGGACTACATCAAGGAAAAGTATGAAAAGCCAGGGGCGGTTTTTCTCGGTAGTGTGCATCGTCTGGATCGTCCGGTGAGCGGAGCTGTGATTTTCGCTCGAACCTCCAAAGGGCTTGAGCGGATGAACAAGCTCTTCAAGGATCGAAAAGTCAATAAGACCTACTGGGCGATTGTTAAGAACAAACCGCCTAAGAATGAAGATAAACTGGTACACTGGCTGGTGAAGGATTCCAAGGCCAATAAAACTGCAGCCTATTCGGACTCGGAAAGCGGTGGTCAAAAGGCAGAACTCCGGTACAAAGTATTGGGACGGCTGAATGATCATTATTTGCTTGAAGTAAGGCCACTGACGGGCCGACCCCACCAGATTCGAGTGCAATTGGCTAGTATTGGATGCCCGATCCGTGGCGATGTGAAATATGGTTTCAATCGCTCCAATCCGGACGGTAGCATCAACCTTCATGCACGTGCTTTGGATTTCATACATCCGGTGACTAAGGAGCCCGTGAAGGTCGTAGCGGGCGTGCCCAGAAATGACTTTTGGGAGCAGTTCTTGGTGCTGGATAAAAAGACCGCCAAGGCAAAAAAGAAAGATAAATTTCTGGATAAATTGCAGTGATGAGTTTTTTGGAGCGATTGCAAAAACGTTGGAACCTGAATAGCCTTTGGCAGGTAGTGATTGTATTGATCGTTTTTGCTTTGACGGGTTTTTCAGTCATGTTTTTGAAACGACCGCTCTTTGCATGGATCGGCACAAATCCTGAGTACGAGCTATACTTTTCGATTACCTATTACGTCCTGATCCTGCCTATTTATAATGTCATTCTTCTTTTTTATGGATTCATTTTCGGACAATTTCAGTTCTTCTGGGAGTTTGAAAAGAGAACCTGGAACAGAATGACAAGAGGAAAGCCGCATGGAAGTTCTGAGTAAGAAAAAGGCCATTGAGTCTATCAATGAGCTGTCTGCTCAGGCCACACCCTTTCTTTTCGTTTCCGACTTTTCGCTTGAGCAAAATTTTGTCGTCCCCATTGATCAAATCGACCAAGACGAAATTCTGTATAGTATCAATGGTTTCACGAATAGTGAGTCTGATCAGCAGGGGCTTGATAATATTCATTTGGAAAAGCGGCCGCTTTCTTTTCAGGAATACGATACGAAGTTTGAGGTAGTGCATGGAGAATTGGCCAGAGGGAATACTTACTTGCTCAACCTTACCTGTCAAACAGATATTGACCTCAAAGCTACACTTAGGGATGTATTCTATTCCAGTTCTGCACGGTACAGACTTTGGTTTCGGGATGAGTTTGTTGTTTTCTCTCCGGAGATTTTCGTTCAAATTAAAGCCGGCGAGATTTCTTCGTTTCCCATGAAAGGAACCATTGATGCCAGGCTGCCGGATGCGGAGAAAACTATATTGAACAGCCCCAAGGAAATGGCTGAGCACACGACTATTGTGGATCTGATTCGCAACGATATGAGCATTCATGCAAGGAATGTGAGAGTGGAAAAGTTTCGCTATGTAGACCATGTCAAAACCAACCATAAGGATCTTTTGCAAGTGAGCTCAAAAATTACCGGACAGTTGGAAGAGGGCTTTGAGAAGAAGCTTGGAGAGATTATTTTTTCTCTTCTACCGGCTGGTTCGATCTGTGGAGCACCTAAGAATAAGACCTTAAAGATTATTGATGAGGTGGAAGGCTATGATCGGGGATATTATACAGGAGTGGTTGGCTACTTTGATGGCAAGAACTTCGACAGTGGCGTGATGATTCGCTTTATCCAAAAGGAGGGTAATAAGTATGTCTACAAAAGTGGAGGCGGGGTGCATTTTTTAAGTGATGCACAATCAGAGTATCAGGAAATGACCGATAAAGTCTATGTACCCGTTCGTTGAGTCCATATGCATCAAAGATGGAGCGATAGGTCTCCTCGACTATCACCAGGCCCGTCTTGACAGGACGTTTGAGCGATTCTATATGGGGTGCCAACCTCATGATTTGGTACGAATATTTTCCCAAAAGGAAATACTTGGAGGATGGATCAAGGCCAGGGTGCTGTACAATGATGAGTCCTACAAGATTGAAATGGCCGACTACCAAATGAGAAACTTGAGAAGCCTCCAGTTGACCGAGTCAAATTCGGTCGACTATTCGTACAAAACAACTGATCGAAATATGCTCGATGTTCTCTATTCAAAACGAGGAGAAGCAGATGATATACTCATCGTAAAGGAAGGAAAGGTTACAGACGCCTATACTGCCAACGTGGCATTTTTTGACGGAAGTCAATGGTACACCCCTAAAACCTATTTGCTCAATGGTGTAAAGAGGCAGTATCTGCTTGACACGGGAAAATTGAAGGAAATCGATATAAGTCCTGTGGATATTGTTCGATACAAAAAGGTGTCGCTGATCAATGCCATGCTAGACCTTGGGCAGATGGAGTTGAGCACTAAGTCGATATGTTAATAGCTGGCGGCATTTCACACAATTGCCTAATAAAATGTGGAATAACCTATCTATATTTATAATTTAGCGGGAATAAATAAAAAGCAACTGCAATGGCCCAGCTCAGACGGCAAAAGACGAAACAATACAACATGCTCAAGCACCTGAAGAACATTGTGACCTTCAGGGAATTGATGGTGGACTCAGATGCTAATATTGTTTATTTCGGCAAGGTCACCCAGGGTACTATCGACGGGATTACCGACATGATGGAGGCCGCTATGAAGGATGCCAATGAAAACAAGGCAACAGCAAAGCGGATGTACCATGTGATGATCGAGGCGTTGCAGAATATCTGTAAGCATGCCGACAGTACCGCAGAGTATGCTTCTAATAGTCTTGAGCAAGGTCTGGCCAAGGATGGAATTTTTCTTATCGGCAGCAATGACAATGAATACTACGTCACCACCGGCAACCAGATCGAGATAGAAAATGCTATGCTGCTCAGAGATACCCTCGATCATATCAATGCCTTGGACAAGGATGGCCTTAGAGAATTGCACAAGCAAAAAATGGCAGAAGGATCTATCTCCGATGTGGGAGGGGCGGGGCTTGGCTTTATAGATATTAAAAAACGAACTGGAACTGAGTACGAGTATTTCTTTGAGCCGGTGAGCCAGGAGCATTGCTTTTTTATCCTGACGATCAGGATAGTGAGGGAGTCTGTCAAAGACTTTTAAACGATGACCAGTGAAAAATAAGCACCGGGAAGTAAGAATATTTCCTAATAGATATTAGGTGTTTTAACGGCTTGTGAGGCTATGGGGCATTCGATAAATTTGTTCTGAAAAATTAACATTAATAGTATTTAATTCACCTTAATCTTACGCAATGGATGGATTTCTCTTAAGGGCAACAGGATCGACACCAACCGTCGAGTTTATACCTGAAGAGGGATATTTAGAGATCACGGGCGTGTCCACACCGGATGACCCCCTGAGTTTCTATGGGCATGTATTTAGCCAGCTGCATAAGTTTGACAAGTACAAAAAGGAAGAGATCACGATCAACTTCGGTTTGAAGAATATGACGGGATCTACTACCTACATTTATATCTTGGTGAAGAAGCTGATTTCATTGGGAAATGACGTTCGTCGGGTCAATTTCAATTGGTACTATGAAAAGAACAATGAAAAGATCCTGGCAGCAGGCAAGGAGATCAGTGAACACTACAACCATCCCTTCAAATTCATAGGTGTATTTAAGATCAAGCAACATTTAAGACAAGCTTCTTAAGGACGCTTTTTCCTCTATTTATTGTTATTTTTTCCATCTGTCTGTATTTTACCTTAATAGTGAAGTATAGTAGGCAGTATTTTGTTGAAGGAATTTTAAAACCCGGAAAAGAGAAGTGATAAGACGAGTAATACACCTGGTGCCAGTTTTTGTTTTTTTATTTACCACACACCTGTTACAGGGAGGGGCTTTGAGCCAAAATGAAATTCAACAGGAGGGAGGATCCAGTTTGTTTTTGGTGTTGTTTGTGCTGGCTTTGGCTGCTGCCATTGGAGTCTATTTTTGGATGAATTCAAAAGTTCAAAAGGTCCAGGAACAACAGGCAAATAATGAAAATCAGGTAGCCCAAAAATATCAGAAGAAGGTTACGGACCTGAAGACCAAACTGAATACCTGTCAAACACAAGGCCGAGAAATTTACAAACGACTCCAGAGTAGTGTCGACATGAATAAGCAGATCAAGGCCAAGTTTCAGGCGGCCTATGATGATCTCACTAGAAAGTATAATGAGAGCCAGGCCAACCTCAATAATGTAGATAAGGATCCGGGTTTTCAAGAGGAACTCGACAAAGTATACCATCAGCTCGAAGATGCTCAAGCCATGGTGCTCCATGCAGAAAAGATGTCTTCTCTAGGCCAACTGACAGCAGGTATCGCTCATGAGATCAACAATCCGGTCAACTTTGTGGCCAATGGTATTAATACGCTGAAGGAGAATTTTGAGCAGGTTAACGTTTTTATCGAGAACTACCGCAAGGTGTGTGAGCAAGACTCTCTGGATGACGTAAAAAAATACTACAAGATCTTAAGAAGTGATGATCGCGAGTACAATGGCATCATCAAAAGCGTAGAAGAATCCCTCGAAGATGTGGAATACGGTACTACCCGAATCACCGAGATTGTCAACGGTCTGAGGATCTTCTCAAGGCAAGATGAGTCTGAAGTGAAAGAAGCACATATCCATGATGTGATCGACAATGCCCTCCTGATTCTCAAGCCTAAGTACAAGAAAAAAGCAAAAGTTCTCAAAGAATATGACCACAGCATGCAGACGATCAAATGTCTGCCGGGTCAGCTTAATCAGGCACTGGTGAATTTGATTGGTAATGCTGCGGACGCCATTGACTTTAAAGGAACCATCACCATTCGCACTGCCAATTTGCCTGATGACAACATAGAAGTGAAAATCCTGGATGACGGAAAAGGCATCCCTGAGGAAGTTGTCAAGAGAATTTTTGATCCATTCTTTACAACTAAACCTGTGGGAAAAGGAACAGGGCTTGGGTTGTCAATTACTTATGGAATAATAGACAAGCATGGAGGCACCATCAAGGTAGAAAGTGAACAAGGTAAGGGTACTACTTTCACCGTCACTATTCCAAAAGTTATTAAATTAAAGAAGGGAAAGAAATCCTAAGGGACGAATTGATAGACCGTGGCTGATATACTAAATAGGACGTACAAACAAACCCATCAAAAAAGATATAGCATACTGTGCGTAGATGATGAGGAGGTGAATTTGAGGATTTTCGAAAGAGCCTTCAAGAGATATTACGAGGTATACACTGCCATCAGCGGTGCCGATGCCATAGAAGTCCTTGCCAATAACCATATCGATCTGATCATGACGGATCAGCGCATGCCCAACATGACAGGGGCGGAGCTGCTTATGGAAATAGTACCTAAATATCCGAGTATCGTCAGGATGATCATGACGGGATTCTCAGATGATGAGGCGATCAATAAAGTGGATAATGCGGTAGGACTGGATCGCTACCTGGTCAAACCCTGGAATAAGGACGACCTAAGAGAAGAATTTGAAAAAGCACTGAAGGAAAGGAGAGAATCGTCTGCTGATTTTGTGGATGAAAACTTCGAGGATACACCTGACGAACTCGATCTTGTGGCTTCTACACTTTCGCTCACGGAACAACCAGAGAACCTGGAGCTTAAGTCAGAGATCAATGAGCTGGTAAAGGCCTCTAAGTCTCAAAAAAGACCGGAGTTTGTAGCCAGTGATACCAACGATCTCCTAAACCTCAAAGAGTCGCTCATGCCCATACAGCAGGAGCTTAAGCTGTACATCAGTGATTCAATTATTGTATATGATCACCGATCCGTCAACAAGAATGGTTATTGGTTTGGGGAGCTTGATGATCAGCTGGTGGTGGTGTCATTTCATTGCAACGCAGATGCCATCTTGGCCCTAACACTGAACGCATTCCTGGGAGCGATGCTCACTGAGATGGTGTACAAGGAGCAAATTGCGAACTCAGAAGGGCTCATTAAGGAATTGTCAAGCAGGATTAGTAAGCGGTTTATCTACAAACAAGAAAACAAGAGCTTCTCACTAGATATAGCTATTGCAGTTATTGACAAGGATGAGGATAAGTTGATTTTCTCCAGTGCAAACCATGATTTGTATTTCTATAACTCAAATGATGAACTTAATATACTGAAGGGCTCCGATACTCCAATGACGAGTGAGTGGTCTCCTGACCTGGTGACCAATGTTTTGGATCTAAACGATGCAAAGGAGATCTATCTGGTGGCAAAAAATATAGTAGAAGAAGCGCCAGATTCAGGGGAAGGTATGGCAGCACTCAAAGCACTATTGGAAGAAATACATAAGTACCCCATGAGCATGCAATCCAAGCTATTTGAAGAATACAATTATAAAAGCATCATTGGTCTAAGAATGTAAGAGATGTCGATAGGAAAAAATTTAAATGTTAGCAAAGGTGACAAAGGCAAGAGCAAGAAAGCCGCTACTGCTAAAACCTCCAAGAAAACCACCAAGGAGGTAAAGAGTGCTGTTCCAAAAGTTGAAGAGGCGATCCACTTACCCGTGGAGCAAGAGACAAGTGTAGCACCCGTACCAGTGCAAGAAAGCCTTCCTGCTGAAAAAGCAGATTCTACACAAGCTGTAGCAGAGACGGCTCAGGAGATCCTTGACAAGATTGCTGAAGATGCACCGATGATAGCCGAAGGGCAGAATATGCTAATCGTCTTCCCAGTCGGTGATGAAGAGTATGCCATTGCGATAGACGACATCAGAGAAGTAGTACCGGCACCACCTATAGCCATTATTCCCCAAGTTCCAAAATATGTGAAAGGGGTAGCCAACGTGCGAGGGAATGTTCTGGCCGTACTTGATTTGGGCAAGCGCTTTATGAAGGATAGGAGCGACGAAGTAAGTGAGAGCAAGTTTGTATTGGTGATCAAAAATGAAGAATACCATGTAGCAGTCAGCGTTGATACGGTTCCTACTACCATGATGGTCAAAGATAGTGAGATAGATAGTCCGTCTAACATTATTAGCCATTCAGCATCTAATGTTGGACATATCAAGGGAATAATTAAGGAAGGGAAGCGAATGATTGTATGGATTAATATCCATGATGTATTGGTTCAGATCTACGAAAACGACTTGAATATATAACCACCTCATTTTTGATGAAAAGAAGATAGACCTAATTGAATGATAATATGAAGTTTAATCTGAGTGTAAGAAAAAAAATGATGATGTTCATCCTTGGGGTGACTGTCATGATCTATGTAGTGACGCTTGGAATAATGAGTTATCAATTCAGAAGTAACGCCATACAGGAGGCTAAAAACCAAATGACCATTTATACTTCTAAAAAGGCGAACGAAGTGAAGGCGAGCATGAATGAGGACTTGGTTGTGGCTCGTGTGATGGCCAATACTTTATTACAATATAAGAATAAGCCCAGAGAGATTCGAGAAGAGCTGCAAACTGCCCTTATGACCGGGGTGCTTGAGGGACACGAAGCCTATGAGGCTGTGTGGTTGAGCTGGGAGCTGGAGGCAATTGACCCTGGCTGGACGAAATCCTACGGTAGAGAAAGGATTACATTTTTTTATAAGGACACTAGGGTCACTCAGACAGTTGAGCAGGTTGACCTTAATGGAGACAACAAAGATGGAGACTACTATAGGTTCAAAATTGATAAGGAAGAAGAAATCACCGAGCCCTATGTAAGCGAAGATTATGAGTTGGGTGTGAAAAACACCAAACTTATTACCTCTCCCTGTGTGCCAATTCTCGAAAATGGAAAGTTTGTTGGACTGGTGGGTACAGACTATGACCTGTCCAAATATCAAAAGCTATTGGATCAGAGCCAGTATGATTCTGCTGGGCATGCTATGTTGGTTTCCTACAATGGTAATATTGTAGCACATCCGGATACAGCCTATGTCAACGAGCCCTTGTCTAAATTGGAATTTACCCAGAGCCGGGAGTTCAATTTTAGTGAAATTATGGCAGGATCAGGGGAATTCTCATGGGAAGGATATGACTCTTATTTCGATGAGGATGTTTTCGTGTCAGTACTACCAATAAACCTGGTAGGCGCTGAAAAGCCGTGGGCCATTATTACCACGGTGCCTGTGTCAGTGGCAACGAAAGATTTCAACACCACATTCATTTTGGTTCTGGTCATTGGATTTGTCGGGTTGGCAATCCTGGCTGTTATCCTTTTCAAGATGTCCTACGGCATCACGCATTCCATCAGGGCAGTGAGCAGCCAAATCAGAAAACTGGCTGATGGGGACATCGATGAAAGTCAAAAGTTGGAGGTGAGTTCGAATGACGAATTTGGCCAGATTACAGAATCAGTCAATACCGTGATCAATGAGATTGCCAAGAAAACAGAGTTTTCCGGACAGATAGGATCAGGTAATTTGGATGCCAGCTATCACCCGTCAAGTGACAAGGATGAATTGGGTCAGTCCTTGATCAAACTGCGTGACAACCTCAAAACAGCGATCGATGATACACGAAATGTAGTCATGATGGCGGGCGAACAAGGCCGATTTGACTCTGTAGTAAAAATTGACGGTAAGGAGGGCGCATGGGAGGCATTGGCGGTGTCCGTGAATAATCTGCTTGCATCCATTATGGTTCCTATGAAGGAATTCAACCGGCTAATAGAAGGTATGGCAAATGGTGATCTGACCTTGAGGTTTGAAGTGAAAACTCAGGGAGCGATCGAGCAGATGGCCAATAATTTCAATCAGGCACTAAGTAATCTGGATGGCTTGATGCATCAGATATCGAACAATTTGGATGTGATTGACAGCTCAGCCAGTGAGATGAAGAAAGCCAGTGATGAGATGAGTATCAATACTCGTGAGATCGCATCAGCCATTGTACAAATGAGCAATGGAGCTCAAAGCCAGGTGGTCAAAGTAGACGAGTCATCCAATCTGATCGAGGGCATTTTGGGATCTTCGGTACAGATGGGCGAAAAAGCAGAAAATATCAATACAGCTGCAGGAATAGGGGTTGATAGAAGTGAGAAAGGGCTATCCATGATTACAAATGTGGTGGACAGTATGGGCGAAATCAGTACTTATTCTGCTCAGACTGATGAATCAATGAAAATTTTGACCGAGCGGGCCTCTGAAATCACGCGAGTATTGGGTGTGATCACGGACATAGCCTCTCAAACGAATCTGCTTGCCTTGAATGCCGCGATAGAAGCGGCCCAGGCAGGTGATGCGGGCAGAGGGTTTGCCGTAGTGGCAGAGGAGATCAGGAAGCTGGCGGAGGATTCGCGCAATTCTGCGCGTGAGATAGAAACCCTGATCAACGACGTACAAAACGATACCAAAGAAGCAGCCAAGGTGATCGAAGTGATGAATAGCAGTGTGAAAAGCGGGGAAAAAACCTCGATGGAGGCTTCCGATGCTTTCAAGGAAATTATCGATTCGTCAAAGGAAACCTTGAATTATTCAGAGGAAATCCTAAATGCTGCAAGACAGCAAAACGATGGGATAAATAATGTGGTCGGTATCATTGAGGAGGTAGTGATTATCGCTGAGCAGACTGCGGCAGGTACCGAAGAGGTGGCAGCGTCGAGTACGGATTTATCCGATGGGATGGATTCCTATAACCTTAAAATACAAAAGCTGGCCGAGGTAGCCGATAGCCTCAAAGAAGGTATTAGCATGGTGAGTTTGTCGGGTGAAGAAGAAGAAAACACCTTCTTGTATCAAATGAAAGAGGCCTATGAACAGGAGAAACCGTTGCTTGATGCATTCTTAAACTTCTATCCGGCCTCTGTCTATTTCAAAGACAATAAAGGGAAGTTCATCCGCACGAGCCTCAACTTTGCAAAAGAGAACGGTGCCAATTCTGTGACTGCTTTGGCAGGAAAGTCGGACTTTGACCTTTATGACAAGGAACATGCGGCTATCGCATTTGAGAAGGAGAAAGAGATCATGGAGACTCGCAAACCTATCATCAATTTTATTGAGGTGTTGGAGTTTGAAAACCAACCAACAAAATACATTGAAACGACCAAATTGCCATTGGTGAATTCTAATGATGAAGTAGTCGGCATATTCGGTATTTCCAAAGACGTGACTGAATCAAAATCAGTGGAAATACAGTCTGAAGAAAGGCTCAAATTGCTTGAAACCAGAGAATTGGAAATGAAGGAAGCTATTAAAGATGCAGAACGTCTTAAACTACAGCTTCAAGCATACGAAAAAAATTGAGAAGATGACTTGTAGTCATAGATATTGAGAAAAAACTAGTGAGAAGAAGAATTAATTATGAAAAAGCATAGAAAATCTCGAATAGGGCGGATAACTATTCTGATGGTAGTTCTGGCAGTCAGCGTGATGACATCACTTTTCATATATGGAAGTGATTTTAGTCAATGCCTTTCACCGAATGGTGAAGCAGCGGGCGGGTTGGGGCTATGGAACACTTTGGGTCAGCATGGGGTAATGCATGCAACATCGGGAGGTGGAATGTATACGGGGCTGGTCAGCGTTTTAGGGCTGGCTGTGTTGTCAATTTTCAACTTCCGAAAGTCCATCGGAGGTGGACAAAGTATTGAGACTTGTATCACAGCATTGCAGAATATCGCTGACGGGAAACTTGAGGAATTTGAAAAATTTGAAGAGTCTAACAGTGCCATGGGCAGGATGGGAGCGGCTATCAACAGATTAGTAGAAGAAACGGTTAACAAGACCGAGTTCTCCAAGCAAATTGGGTCAGGCTTTCTCAACGCCGAATATGAGCCGTCCAGTGAGCAGGATGAATTGGGCAACTCATTGGTCAAAATGAGAAATAACCTCAGTGAGTTGATCAGTAATACACGTGAGGCTATTTGGGAAGCCGGTGATCAGGGCAACCTGAGCTCCAGGATACAAATCGATCAGATGGAGGGTGCATGGAGAGATCTGAGTGGCTCTATCAATAGTCTGCTTGATACATTGTCTAAACCCTTGTTTGAATTCAATAAACTCTTTAAAAACCTGGCCAATGGTGATTTGAGTCTCAGGTACACTGACGAGTCAAATGGCGATGTAAAGAGAATGACAGACAACTTGAATTCAGCTTTGGATAATATTGACGGGTTGCTGCATCAGATATCTAACAGCGCAGGAATCATCGATGAGTCTTCCTCAGAGATGAAGGTTTCGAGTGAGGAGATGAGTACCAATACCAAGGAAATTGCCTCTGCAATCTCCCAGATCAGTCATGGTGCACAAAATCAGTTGACCAAAGTAGATGAGTCTTCTAACCTTATCGAGGAAATATTAGGTTCATCTACCATAGTAGGAGAAAAAGCAGAAAATATCAACCAGGCTGCCAAATTGGGCGTAGAGCGTAGTGAGTCAGGTATGAAAATGGTGACAGATATGGTCACAAGTATGGGGGATATATCCACTCACTCAGAGCAGGCGAATAAGTCTATCGGTGTTTTGACAGATCGCTCAAATGAAATTGCCCGAGTCCTGGGCGTGATTACGGATATTGCTTCTCAGACGAACTTACTTGCGTTGAATGCGGCGATAGAAGCGGCACAAGCTGGGGATGCCGGGCGTGGTTTTGCCGTTGTTGCGGAGGAAATTCGGAAGTTGGCAGAGGACTCTCGAAATTCTGCCAAAGAAATCGAGAAGTTGATCAACGATGTGCAGGTAGACACTCAGTCAGCGGCACAGTCTATCGACGTGATGGCCAGTAGTGTCAAAACGGGCGAGCAGACCTCCAGGACGGCCGTTGAGTCGTTTGAAAATATGCTCAACATGTCCAATGAGATCTTGAGCTTTTCTGAGGAGATCGTTGGTTCATCTAAAGAACAGACCAATAAGATCAATGATGTGGTCTCCATTATCGAAGGTGTCGTGGTGATCGCTGAGCAAACAGCAGCCGGTACGGAGGAAGTGGCAAGCTCTGCTACGGAGCTATCGTCAGGGATGATTAACTACAACGAAAAGACAGCTAAGCTGGCTGAGATCGCCGATACCCTGAAAGAAGGAGTAAGCATGCTCAAATTATCTGGCAGCGCTGAGGAAAATACGGCACTGTTTAGAATGCGAGAGGCTTTTGAAAATGAGAAATCATTACTGGATGCTTTGCTTAATCACAGCCCGGATTTCATTTATTTCAAAGATTTGAAGAGTAATTTCTTGAGGAATAGTATGTCGCATGCCAAGCGATTTGGGTATGACAGCCCGGAGAAGATCAAAGGAATGAATGATTTTGATTTTCATGGGGATCATGCTCAGAAAGCCTACGATGATGAGCAGAAAATCATTGAGACGGGAGAGGCTATGCTCAATATGGTAGACAAGGTGGATCTGAAGAATGGTAAGATCAATTACCTATCGACCTCCAAAATGCCGCTCACTGACTTGGATGGAAACATCATCGGCACATTCGGCATTACCAGAGACGTGACTGACTTGCATCTCAATGCCTTGAAAGCCGAAGAAGAAGCCAAAAAATCCATTGAAGTGTATAATGCCTATCTGAAAGAAAAAGCCCTCATGGATGCTTTGATGGATAACATTCCGGATACGGTGTATTTTAAAGACAAGGAAAGTAAATTCATTCGATACAGCAAATCTCTGAGCAAGTTGTTTGGACGTGATGATCTGTTAGGAAAGAGCGATTTTGACTTCTTTGGTGAGCACGCACGTCAGGCCTATAATGATGAGCAGGGCATAATTGAAACGGGTGAGCCGAAGATCAATATGGTTCAGGAAATTGACCTTAAAGGTGGAGAGAAGAAGTGGGAGTCGACGACTAAGATGCCATTGAGAAATGAGAAAGGTGAAATCATCGGGACGTTTGGCATCTCCAGGGATATCACCGAACTGAAATTGATGGAGCAGAAACTCGCAGATAAATAACTATGGCAAATACAGCGATATATGCGATAATCAACCAAAAGGGTGGAACCGGCAAGACCACCACAGCTGTAAATCTGGGGTGTGCATTGGCTAAGAAGAAGAAAAAAGTGCTGCTGGTGGATCTAGACCCTCAAGGCAATATGAGCTATTGGCTTGGGGCGGGGGAGCTGGAAACCTCTATGGCTGATGTGATCTCGCAGGATGCCAAAATCCAGGACATACTCATTGAGCGAGAGGGATTGGACTTGGCCCCCTCGGATATGTCGTTGGCTAATCTGGAGATAAACATTGCCTCGGAGGAGGATCGGGAAAGTTTGCTGGACCAGGCGCTTACAGGCGTAGATAGGTATGATTATGTTTTGATTGACTGCCCGCCTTCCTTGTCATTGCTTACTGTTAATGCACTCACTGTTGCAGATAAGGTGATTGTACCGCTACAAATGGAAGTTTTGAGCTTGCAGGGGTTAGACCAGATATTGTCGACCATAGAGCAGATCAAGGAGGTTTTGAATGAAAACCTCGTGATCGAAGGACTCCTCCCTGTGATGGTGGACAGCAGAAGGAAACTGAGCAAGGAGGTGCATGAGGTGATCAGTGATAACTATGATATCCGGATTTTCAAAACGCAGATTCGTACCAATGTGCGGGCCAGCGAAGCGCCTTCTTTTGGACAAAGTGTGATCAGCTATGCACCTACGTCCAATAGTGCAAAAGACTATATGGAATTTGCCAAAGAAATAATAAAACTCAATAAATGATAGTACCATGCCGATCGGAAAGAACTTAAAAAAAGATACACTCATACCCCAGACCAAAAAGGTCAAGGCTAAAAAAGCTGTAAAGAGAAAGAAGGTGGTGAAGAAGGAAACCACACCAGTCTCTGAGCGCTCCATTGAAACTACGAAAGAAAAAGTAGAGCAAACCTTAGAGGTAGAGGCTGCGGTGATCGAGGCCCCGATAGTAGATATTCCTCAAAAGAAAATAGGATCAGGACAGTACATTAGCGAAAAGGAATTTAGTGAGCGGCAGAGGCTCAAGGCAAAATTTGATGCCGAAATCAAAGGCTATAAAGGGCGTGATATCCAATTGATCACTTTCCCTCTGGGGAAAGAGCGGTACGCAGTGGACATTGATGCGATCAGGGAAGTCGTACCCACTCCAAATATTTCTAAAATACCCCACTCGGCTGCTTTTATCAAAGGGGTGGCGAATATCAGGGGTACAGTGATGGTGATCTTGGATCTCGCGGAGAAATTTGAACTAAGAGAAGAATCTGTGGATGTAGGCAATCTTCCTTTTAGTATGGTGATCAAGGGGCTGAGTTTCAATGCCGGCATTTTGGTCAGAGAAGTGCCCGTAACACTCAAAGTCAGTGGTGATGATATTGTCAGTTCGGCAGGTCTGCTCAACAATACTGCCCTGGACGAAACCTATATTAAAGGATTGATCAATACCGAGGAAGGAATGGTGATCTATATTGATGTGAGGGAGTTGTTGGAGGATGATGATGTAAAAGTTTTGTCTCAATCGCTGGAACGGAAATAGAAATTGAAGAAAATTCGAGTATTAATAGCAGACGATTCGGGCTTTATGAGGCTCCTTCTTTCTGATATCATATCAGAAACAGAAGACATGACTGTAGTAGGTACTGCAGTAGATGGCAAAGATGCGGCCGAGCAGGTGAAAAGTCTTAAACCAGATATTCTCCTACTTGATATGAACATGGGGGAATACGATGGCTTGTATGCCGTGAAAAGGATCATGGGTGAGTCTCCACTACCCATAGTGATCTTGAGTTCTGTAGGTAATTCCAATTTACAGCCGATCTTCGATGCGCTGGAGCATGGAGCAGTAGACTATCTAAACAAGCCTCAACGTGGCAGTGCCAAGATCAGGTTGATCGAAACTGAGCTTTTCAATAAGATACGTAGTGCCTGCAGGGCCAATCCAAAAGTTATCAAGCCTAAGGAGCTTCCAGTCAATACACATGTGCATACCTTCGACTCAGACAGTCAATATGACGTGATCGTGATCGGTGCATCGACAGGTGGCCCCACGGCCGTGGAAAAAGTAATTACAACCTTACCGAGCAATATGTCCGTTCCACTTTTGCTGGTGCAGCATATGCCATCGAATTTTATTGGTTCGTTTGTCAAAAGACTCAATAATCTTACGCCATTGGATGTGATCATTGGTAAGAGAAATATGGTGCCAAAGGCAGGCCAAATCATTGTGGCCCCGGGAAATTCTAACATGATCATTGTGAAAAAGAATGGAACCTGTAAGATCGATTTTACTGATGAAGTATATCGGGAATACAACAATCCGAGTATCAATGCGCTAATGCTTTCAGTGGGGCAGCACTATGGCAAAAGGTCTGTTGGGGTGATTTTGACCGGTATGGGAAAAGACGGAACCAATGGAATGAAATTGATTCATGAGCAGGGAGGTCTTACCATTGCGCAAAGCCAAAAGACCTGCGTCATATATGGTATGCCTAAATCAGCCGTGGACAACAATGCGGTGCACCGGTCGATCGATATAGACGAAATAGGGGGGTATCTTGTAAATAGCTTATAAAAGAAAAGAATATGTCCAAAGAATCAGAATATCTAGAGCTGTTTCAGCAGGAGGCACTTGAAAACTTCGAGGAGCTAAACCGGTTATTTACCGATCTCGAAAAAAATCATAACAACCAGGATGCCATCAATTCTATTTTCAGGATCACTCATACACTCAAAGGCAACGCAATGGGGGTTGGTGCTGAGTCTGTGGCCAAGCTAGCTCATGTGATGGAAGATGTGATGGGCGCTGTGAAAAACGGTGAAATTGTGTTGAATCAGGATCTGTTCGATAACCTTTTCAAAGCCAATGACAAGCTGGGTAGTCTCATCCAGGCCTTAAAGAGCGGAGAGAAGGTCAGTTTTTTGGGTATCAAAACCAAGCTGTCTGTCCTGCTAAAGAATGCCTTGGAAACCGGCGGTGAGGCCGATGAGTCCAAGCCACAGGAAACCAGTCTGGAGACAGTAGCGGAGACTGAAGGACTACTGGAAAGTGTGGACGAAGACGAGGAGGCAGGCACACAGGCCAAAATCACCTTTACGGATGTAATCCAAATACCTGTAAAGAAAATGGATGAGCTGATGAACCTGGTGGGACAGCTTATCATAGAGCGGGATCGGCTCATTAGCTTCAATTCTTCGAATGGTCAGAGTTTTTCTGAGTTTGAGCGCTTGCAGCGAATATCCTCCGACCTCCAGTACGCAGTGATGAACGCGCGGATGGTGCAGGTGGGCTTTCTATTCAATAAGTTTCATAGGATCGTGCGGGACGTTGCTGCTATAGAAAAGAAAAAGGTCAACCTAGAGATCAAAGGAGCGGATGTAGAGATTGATAGAAACATCCTCAAGATCATGAGCGATGCCATGATCCATCTGGTAAGAAATGCTGTGAGTCATGGGATCGAGCACGCACCGCTCAGAGCCAAAAATGGAAAAAAAGAAACAGGTACCATTACACTCAATGCCCGATACGAAAAAGACAATGTAGTGATCGAAGTGGCTGATGACGGAAACGGAATTGACGCAGAAGCCATAAGATACCGGGTAGTGAAAAATGGCATGATGTCCAAAACAGCCGCCGATCAGGTGAGCGACGATGAGATCATCATGAAGATCTTTGAGCCGGGCTTTTCCAATGCTGAAAAAGTAACCGAGATATCAGGTCGTGGAGTAGGAATGGACGTGGTGAAAAAGGCTACAGAGTCTATTGGAGGGCACATCGCCCTTAATACCGAAGTGGGACAAGGGTCGACCATCGAGCTTCACTTGCCTTCTTCACTGGCGTTGAAAGGGGCACTGTTATTTGAGATCGGACAGCAGGAATATGCGGTGGCATTGTCTTATACCAAAGCGGTCATATCACTCGTAAAACATGACATTCATAAAATAAGTGATGGTCTGATGGTCAACTATCTGGAAAATACTATTTCTGTGGTATTTTTAAGAGATATATTGAAAGCTGAAAAACTGTCTGATCTCAAAGAAGAAGGCGCCTTGCATGAAAGCTATGATGCGCTGGCTGATGACCAGGAGATAGACGTGATCGTGATCAGCTATATGGGCAAGGACATGGGCGTTGCGGTAGATCGACTGCTCATGCAAAAAGAAATTATTGAAAAGTCGTTGGCCAAGCCAATCGACAAAGTGAAAATGATCAGTGGCACGACCATTCTTGGCAATGGTAAAGTTTGTCCGATCATAGATATTGTGGCTTTGATAGATCTTCTGTACAAAGCCAAAGTAGAAAGTGCAAAGTGAGTTTAAATAGAATATAAAATCGAAAGATGATGTTAGGTAATTTGACAGACAAGGAAGTACATGTTGCCGAACGACTCCTGAAGTATGGCCTGGCCAAGGGAACCCTAGCGCTCGAAATGGTCGTGCAGAGCCCGGTCGTGATGAAGCAGCTGGAGATGACTCTTCCCAGCGAAAAAGGGGTGACACAGTACTCAAACAAAAACGAGCAGAAATCGCATTTGCTCAAAACCGAGCTTGTGGGCGATTTGAAGGGATTCTGCCATTTGATCCTTTCTGATGAGGACGTGGCGAAAATTCAGCAGAAATGTCTTCCTGCTGGTTTGCTGGAAGAAAACAACTCCCAGAGTCGGATGATGAAGATGGAGTTTATGACCGAGCTGGACAATATGGTGGCAGGGGCAGTCGTGACAGAGCTAGCCAACTATCTGGAGCTGGAAATGTATGGTAATGTCCCCGCGCTCAATGTGGTCAATTCTGAAGAGGTCAATGAATACATTCAAAGCGAGGCGGCAGAAATGGATGCGCACAATGCCGTGAGGGCGATTATGCATGTGCCTGAGCTTAATGTATTTGTAGAGTTTGTATGGCTGTTTCAGGACAGGATCATCGAATTGGTGAAAAACTTCTCCAAGACAGAGAAGGCAAATGAAATTGTAGAGCTGTAGTAAACACAAGGTGGTAGAGCGGATATCAGACGAAGAACTAGAAGCATTGATTCAGGCAATGAAGAATCGATACGACTTGGATTTCTCAAACTATGAGAAGAAATCCTTTAAAAGAAGTATCGTGAGGCTCATGCTGAAGCATAAAATGCAATCTATGCTGGAGCTTTGGTCGCGGGTGATCAAAGACAAACAGTTCTTTCTTGAGAGTATCGATGATTTGCTCGTCAACCTTACCGAACTATTTAGAAACCCCGACGCATGGATCATGATCAGGGACCAGATTCTGGACAAGTTTGCTTCCAATCCCAGGCTAAATGTATGGCATGCAGGATGCTCTACTGGTGAGGAAGTTTACACCATGGGCATCGTGCTCGAAGAAAAAAACATGCTTGGTAAGGTCAATACACTCGCAACTGATTTAAGTTCGCAGGCATTGGCCAAGGCCATCAATGGGGAATACTCACTTTTGATATTAAAACAATATTTAAAACCCTTTTTGGAGTTTTATCCGAATCGGAAAATGGAAGACTTCTTTGATTTCAACGATCGGTTCGCGGTGATTAAGGATGTCTATAGGAAGCATGTACGCTTTCTCAACCACAATCTCGTACACGACGAGATGAACGAAAAATTTGACATCATTTTTTGTAGAAATGTGATGATATACTTTGATGAAAAGCTCAAGCTCAATGTCTTGAATCTTTTTCATCAATGCTTGAACCCTAACGGGTACCTGATCATAGGATACTATGACATCATGCCGGACGATGGCAAGTTGCTGTTTGACGCATACGATATTAAAACTAGGATTTATCAAAAAAAGAAATAATTAAAACGTAAGTAATATGAGCAAGAGAGTATTAGTTGTAGACGACTCTATGTACATGAGAACGCTAATCAAAGACGCCCTCATCAATGAAGGATTTGACATAGCGGGGGAAGCCCCCAATGGAGAATCCGCCATAGATATGGCGTTGGAGCTGAAACCAGACCTCATCACCCTGGACAATATCCTGCCCGATATGATCGGTACAGATATACTCAAGGTGCTGATGGATGAAGGCCTGGAGGCTAAAGTTATAATGGTGAGTGCGGTAGGACAGCAGTCTGTGATCAATGAAGGTATTGAACTGGGCGCGTCCGATTACATTGTGAAGCCATTTACTGCCGAGGATCTCATTAGCGTAGTAAAGAAACACATTCAGTAGGAAATGCTGGTGGATAAGAATACCACCAGTTGATCAAAATATCATTTCATTGGGGGTTTGTATTGCTCATTACAAACCACCCGGTGAAAGATATATAAGGCTTGATTGAGCCTGTTTCTGTTTAGTAGTTTCTTTACCGTGTTGAAATGAATTTTCCGGGTCGTTCATGGGTGTTGATTGCATGCATGACGGTGGGACTGACCATCGCCAGTACAAAGAGTTACGCCCAAAATACCGGGTGTTCTTGTTGCGATGCGACGTACAGACAGTTTGACTTTTGGGAAGGCAACTGGGCCGTGTATGATACACTGGGTAACAAGGTTGGCGAGAATACGATTCAAAAAATCCAGGACCGATGTGTACTCGTGGAAAATTGGGTGTCACCGCAGATGACCGGTACCAGCTACAACTACTATGACCCATCTGATAGCACATGGAACCAGCTTTGGCTGGATAACCAGGGCGGGAATTTGAAATTGAAGGGGAGATATGAAAACGGAGTGATGAAACTCCGCAGTGCGCTTATCCCCGGTCAAAAAATAGATTTTTACTACAATCAAATCACCTGGAGAAAGAATCCTGACGGAACAGTGAGGCAAACCTGGGAGATTTTCGACAAGAGCGATCAACTCCTCAAGGTGGTCTTTGACGGAATCTACCGGAAAAAATAATCGATCTTACAACCTATACATTGCTTGAGGCATTGTCATGTAAAACCAACATGACTTATGCTCAACTCAAGCATTATCTCATTTTTATTGTTTTCAGGGAGTGTTGTGCTTGCACAATCGTCTGTAAGTGGGTTGCTAACCCATGGAGGAGAGGGTATTCCTTTTGCCAATATCAGTGTCCTCCATACAAATATCCGCACTGTCACCAGCCACGAAGGACAATTTGAATTAGATATTCAAAGCATTTCCCAGTCAGACACGATTTCCTTTTCATGTGTTGGGTATAAATCCCGAAAGATGCTGGTGAAGGATTTTCTGACAAGGCTCAGGGAAAATGGAAGCATTGAATTGGAAGAAGAGATAGTCGAGCTTCCGGAATACGTCTTTGATGGAAGGGAGATGAAAGAAAAGGTATTGGGTAACCCCAAAGCCGGGAGTTTTCTCCAGATAGGTTTTTCTCAGGTTGGTCCTGGGGATCAGGTGGGTACCATCATCAAGATCAAGGAGAGTCCCACTTTTGTTGAATCGTTCACCGCTCATATTACTTACCTTGATAATGATTCCATGAAATTGAGGCTGAACTTTTTTAGCTTGAAAAAAGGTCTTCCAGACAAGAAAATTCCTGTTCCTAATATCATTATCGATACGAAGAACCTGTCAGCCGGTCTGCACACAATTGACCTAAGAGAGTACAATATTGTCGTAGAGGACGATTTTTACATTTCTCTGGAGTGTATCGAAAATGCAGACTCGGTGAAGAGATTGGTCTTTGCCGGTAGCTTGTTGAACGGACCAATCATCGGAGAGAAAAAGGAAGAAAGTGAGTGGATGAAATATGGTGCCTTTGGTATAGGCTTCTCGGTGAGGGTGCAATATTGACGAACTTTAGTAGTTTTATTTTCTAGTTCAAACCAACTAATCATGAAATACCTCATCGCATTTATTTTGTTAGTCAGTGCTGTGGCTTGCAAGGATCAGTCGCCAGTTGCCGAAGACCCCATTTATTTTGTTACAGGAAGGGTATCGGGCGATACAGTAGAAAATATTTCAGTTTTTTTTAGGCTCGGAGATACTTTACAGACTAATAGCAATGGTGAATTCACTTACTATGACCATCCTAGTCAATATGAGGTAATGCCCATAGCCACTGGTGTCAATTTCATCCCGTCTTCTATTACAGTCTCTACACTGGAAGGAGATGTTTCTGAGGTGAACTTTACATCAGTTTTTATTTCTGAACCGAACCCTTCCGGGTACAGCTTCCAGTCGTTCAACCCGGATGTCTTTGAAGCAATCGAAATTGACGATGTGACCTTTCGGTTGAACCTAACACAAAATGCCATTTGGTACCACAACAGTCAAGCCGGTCTCTACTATGTAGAATTGGAGGCTGATTTTATCGTCACAGCTGCCGTAAGTGCTCAGAAGAGATCAAACAATGGCGAAAATGCTGAATGCAATGTTTGTCTTGGAGGAATAATGGCCAGAAATCCGGATAACTCAGGAGGGGAAAACTATGTGCACATTGTGGTAGGAGTAAACCCCGTAGGTGTTGGTGTTGAAACCAAAAACACCATGAACGGGGTGTCGGAATATACGCCTGCTGATGATGGTAGTGCTGCATACGAAATTCAAATGGAGCGCAACGGTAGCACTTTTATCCTTTCAAAACGGGCCATTGGGCAAAGTGAGTGGCAAGTGGCTGCGACCTATGACCGACCGGATTTGCCTCAGGTGGTTCAGGTGGGTATGAATATATATACTTCTGTGAACGGGGCCGAGGTGGCCGACCTTAGCATACTTTTTGAAGATTTTGAAATCTTCAACGATCGAGCGCTGTGACAAAAAAAAAGTCCCAATATTTATTGGGACTTTGATTGTTTCTATTCGTTGTGGAGCCACGCCTTTTTGGCCAATAGCTCATCTTCAGTCTCTTCGTAATCCGGGTCGTCAACACAACAATCTACCGGACAGACTGCTGCACACTGGGGCTCCTCGTGAAAACCATTACACTCGGTACACTTCCCAGGCACTATGTAGTACAAGTCAGGTGACACAGGTTCTTGTGCTTCATTGGCATCCACCTGTGTACCGTCTTCCAGCTCAACTTCCGTCAGGCTCGTTCCTCCGGCCCAGTCCCATTCAACACCACCTTCGTAGATGGCTGTGTTGGGGCATTCCGGCTCGCACGCTCCGCAGTTGATGCATTCGTCGGTAATAATAATTGCCATGTTCTATTTTACTTTAGTTGCCTTAAAAATTAAGTGTGCAAAAATAAGGATTAATTTTGCCCTCCAAACATTTTCACACATTAGTTTATTCATACTCAAATCACTAAAGAATGTTTCTTGAGCAACGTACTAACGCTTTAGTCCAACTGGGAGAACGACTCAAAAGTCTTACCGAAGACCAACTGGTTGATTTGTGCAACCGTGCAGGAAACGAGAATGCGTGGTTTACTCCCCGAAGTGTTAGGAAAGCCGTCGAAGGAACTACCAGATACTTGAATGCAGAGGCTTTGGGAAACTGGCTCTCGAAATATGAATTGGAAGAAAAAGCATTCAAAAACATTGGTGTGGTGGCGGCCGGCAATATTCCTTTGGTTGGATTTCATGACATAATGTGCGTGTTGCTTTCGGGACATCGTCTCCACCTCAAAATGAGTAGCGACGATCAGGTGTTGATGAAGTATGTTGTCGATCTATTGATTGACATAGATCCTGAAATGGCGGATCGGATAACTTTTGTTGATCGACTCAACAATGCGGATGCCTTTGTTGCCACGGGTAGCGACAATACAGCTCGGTATTTCAAGTACTATTTCAAAGACAAGCCAAATATTATCAGGGCCAACCGTACATCTGTAGCTGTCCTGCATGGAGATGAAAGCAAGGAGCAACTCAGTAGCCTGGGAGACGACATTTTTGAATACTACGGGCTGGGCTGTCGCAATGTGTCCAAGGTCTTTGTGCCGGAGGGCTATGAATTTCAAAAGTTGTTGGATGCACTGCAGGGCTATGAATGGGTAGGCGACCATCATAAGTATCGCAACAACTACGATTATAACAAGTCGGTGTACCTGGTGAATCGAGAACCCCATTTGGATACCGGTTTTCTATTGCTCCGCCAGAGCGAACAATTGGTTTCGCCCATTTCTGTTCTTTATTATGAAAACTTTAAGGATCAGGCTCATTTGGATTCGTTGTTAGAAAGCCACAACTCTAAAATCCAGTGCGTAGTGCGGCAGGGGCACATATCGTTTGGACAAGCACAGAGCCCTGAAGTGTGGGATTATGCAGATGGGGTGGATACAATGAAGTTTTTGTTGGATTTGGAGTAAACAGGTGTCAGTCATGGCAATCCACCATGGCGCATTCTTCGCCTTCCAGTTCCAATTCGATGGTGGCGTGGTTGATGGCTGCTTTTTCCAGTATTTCCCGGGCCGTATTTTTGATCTCTACCCTTCGGGCAAATGACGACTCATCCTTCAGTACAAGATGGACGGTCATGATGTGAAACTCGCCATCCATGCTCCAGGTATGCATGTCGTGGATTTGTACTACCTCCTCAATTTTTAGAAGCTCATTTTCAAGCTCATCCAAATCAACATCGGGAGGAATTGATTGAAGCATGATTCTAAGGCTGTTCTTTAGGTTTTTAAAAACATTAAATAATATATACCCCGCTATGGCGAGAGAGAGAATAGGATCCAGAATAGGTATATCCCAAAATTTCATCACAATACTGCCAATCAATACCCCAATCCAGCCTAGTACGTCTTCCATCAAGTGAAGGGATACGACCCGCTCGTTGGCGGTCTTTCCATGACGGGTCTTGAGTACTGCAGCACCATTCACAATTACTCCAAGGACGGATAAAAGGATCATGCCGGTAGTTTCAGGTTGCTCCGGTTGCAGGAGCCTGGGGATCGTCTCCATCAGAATGAATACTGAGCCCAGTAACAGCACGATGGAGTTGATGATGGCACTCAGAAGTGAAAAGCGCCGATATCCGTAGCTGAAAGTACGTGTCCTGCCCCGGTGGGATAACCGCTGAAAATACCAGGAAAGCCCGAGGCTGAAGCTGTCTCCCAGGTCATGGATCGCATCAGAAATGATCGCCACACTGTTCACATACAACCCTCCCAATAACTCAACTATGGTGAAAAAAAGATTGAGAAAAAAGGCGGTTTTAATATTGGTCACATCGTGATGGTGGTCGTGCATCGCTTTCTCAATTTGACGTCCTGAGTATGGTAAATTTAAGCGTTTTTGCTCAAGCAAATCAATATTTATTCATGACTTGGATCCCCCGATGCTCCGATCCACTCATCGAAAAAATAACGCTGAAATTTGTAATATTGATTATCTTCAAGATCGGATTTAGAGTCCCTCTACATGGCGGAAATAGCAGGTATTGATTTACACTTCGAAAAAAGAGTTTTAAGGTTTATCAGTTTTATTGGCATCGTTCGAATGCTGGTGGAGTTATATTCAAATTACCTTCGTTCGACGAGTCTGTTTGGCTGGACAATGGATATTATTCTCATATCGATTATTACATCCGCCTTTATCCTTTCCTTTACCAGTCTTGACTTTAGATATGTTATGACCGTTTTCAGCGTGATCATTTTGGGGTTGCTCTCTTTGTCCTGGATCAATACTGGAGGAGTCTATGGCCGTTCAGAAAGCAACTACTTTGGGCTAATACTCGCAGTGGCTCTACTCAACTCAGGGAGTAGACAGCAATGGCTATTGTCTCTCACGCTCCTGACGCTGCTGTCCCTTGTCGTGATATGGGAGTACAAGTTTGATTGGATTGAGCCGATGGTTATTAATTTCAATGAATCACCGTTGCATTATATCTCAATGGTCATTTTGTGTACGGTGATTGTGTACTATCTAAAATACCTTTTTGATCACGAAAGAAAATCCTTGAGGTCCAGGCAATTGGAATTGGCCAAGCGCACACTTGAGCTCGATATAGAAAATGAACGATTGATCAATCAGCAAAAGGAATTTGAAAGGGTAAACGAAAGACTTGAGTCTGAAATCAAAGAGCGACGACTCAAACTAGAAGAGCAAAACAAAAGCCTACGTGAGTTTATAGAGGTGAGCCTACGTGAGTTTCATCCGCCATTACTCAATACCCTTAATGCCATACAGTCTTTGAACAACAAGAGTATTCAAAGCGAGAGCCTCGAAATGCTTCAGCGTTCAGCCAGGACTTTGGAACAAGCATATGACTCGATGAAATCAAAAATGAGAAGCAATCTGAAGTGATCCGGGAGTATTTACATAGCGAGTCGTTTCATGTCAGGTTATTCAGGATTCTGGTCGTGTTTTCTATTCCTTACTGGTTTGCCGCGGTGGCAAAGGGGCTGATTTTTGAGTCACCGGTGTCTGTTGTAGTGCTTGATGCCTGCAACTTCATAGTACCGATTGTCCTGTTTCTGCTGGATAGGAGGGGTGTGGGCTTTAGAAGGCTGGCTTTGATGTATGCTATCGCCTGGACGATCCTGTTGTTTTTCTATTTGATTTACATGGGAGGCATCGATGGACCTTATACCTATGTCTTTTTTCCGCTAATGATGTTTACGGTTGTCCTCCTTGAGAACCCAGCTAAAATATTGGTTGTCTTTTGCCAGGTGGCGGTGGTATCAGTAGTTGCCATGGGTTGGCTGGAAGGCTATATCGTAATCCAGGACAACTATAGCGTGACACCAGTCATTTTGGATTATTTACTTTCAATTGGCCTGTTTGCATTGATAGTAGGGTACGTCAAGCGCAACTATGATAGGAGTCGATACGACCTAATGAAAAGAAACGCCCAAATGCGAGAGGTAAACGAGCAATTGGAAGTCAAAAGAAAACAACTGATTGATCAGAAAAACCTCATCGTGAGTATTCAAAACAACCTGGAAGTCCTGATTAAGGACAGGACCCAGGAGCAGGAGCTTCGGCACAAGCAGCTTGAAGAGTATGCCTATGACAATGCGCATATTGTAAGGGGACCGCTTACCAACATTATGGGGCTGGTGGATATATTAGAAAGTGAGGAGTATAGTAAGAAGGAACTTGAGATTGTGAAAAAATCCGCCCAGGATCTGGATGCTCAGATCAAGCGAATCAACCAGATACTGAAGTAACTACCGCAGTAAGTACATTTTCCCAAAACCATTTTTAAATCCTCTGTCACCGGCCGTATCGCGATGCTCAAAGTCGGACCCCGGATTTTTGATCATGACTCTGTACAAGTAGACACCATTGGCTAGCTGATCGCCATAGCGGTCTGTACCATCCCATGCAAATTCCGTCTTGTTGTTGCCGATTCTAATCGGCCCCAGTTCGCTCATGAATATCTCACGAACTACCCTGCCGCTGATGGTGAGGATCTGTATCTTGATGTCTTCGGGGATTTCTGAGCCCGTAAGGGTGAATACAAACTGCGTGCGTGTGGAGAAGGGATTTGGATAGGGGTAAAAGTTTGTAATGGTCGATTCGTTGATCACTTCAAAGGTGATTTCATAGGGCTGGATGCCTGACTCGTTGCCTGATCCGTCTACGGCCTGGACACGAAATCCGTAGAGGCCATTTTCAAGTGATTCGGGACGGTACTGTATCTCAAAGGACGACTCCTGTGTCGCCGGACTCCAGGTGACCAGCCCGGAGCTAAATGGAATCCTTTCGTACTCAAACTCCTCACCGGGTCTTTTCAGATAGAAATTAATGCCTAGGGTATCTTCTTTCAATATGTATGGGTTCTCATCAGCGATGGAAATGTCAATAAGCGGCGCAGGAGACACAATGTCACCGTCCATGATGATCATGCCATCAAAAGTCACCTCAAGTACCGGATTGATCTGGTCGGGTAGTACGTCCAGAAAGCTGCTTAATCTGATTTCGTTATTGAGCAGGTACTTCTCTGCCATTTTCTGGTCATTTGCTTTGACGATGAGGTCGTGCGAGTTGACCTTATTGAACGTGGACAGTGGGAGAGTGATATTTGTCGAGTCCCCTGCACCCAGAGGGGGAACCATTATAGAATCAAGATATGCTGCAGCCGTGGTACGTGAAAACAAGTTGTAGTCCACTTGTACAGAATCAGAAATGACCTTATTGGAAATGTTCCACAAGGTGAAGTCGCTGCTATAGGGTGCGCCCTCCTGTATCTGATTTTGTTCCTCAAGATCGCTTCGGTCAGGCTTAAGCAAAACCAACTCCGGGGCAGTCTCATATTCTACCTCCCAGTTTTGAAGTTGACCAGGGGTAAACTCAGCGGTATCAGAAAGCTCCAATACTACCCTGAGGTATGGATACTGATCTGGGTCCAGGTTTAGGCCTGAAGGCCCTAAATCAACGTCGGTAGATGTGATCGATTCGTACACGTCAATTTCTGTCCCACTGCTACTCACACCGACGAGCCGAAGGTTTCTGTAATCCTCTGCTGGATTATCCGAATCATCTATCGACATTGTAAACCGCTGCCAGTCCATCGCCGGACCGATTTTCTGGGTGGTGATTCGGCCTGAATCAAAATCCCCAATTACGTCTTCATCCAGCGTAAGTGACGCTGTTTCTACCGGAGGATCTGCTCGTTCGATTCGCGCAGAATTGGTAGGGGCATTTTTTGCGCCAAGCATGATGACAGGCTCATTATCTGCCAATTCATCGAGCACAGTGCGATTAATTCCCAATGTGGCCAGCTGATCCTTCAGCTCCGTAGACCATGTAGAATACGCTACGTTACCAAGGGAAAATATCAATATCTTGTCACCGTTTTCCAGTGCATCGATAAAGGCCATGGGGCCATAGGTGCCATCCATTTCCGAAGGAACATAATCATAAATGTACTCAGGTAGCCGGCCGCATATCCATGGATTGAGCTCCGGCGCTGTGTTAAAGAAAAATGGAGAAAACGGAAGACTCGATTGTCTCTTGAAAGCCACAAAATTGATGGAATTGTCACTACAGTGGGCATTGGTCAGAGTAGAGTTGGTCGCAAAGTAATTTTGTCCATCAATGAGCACTTCTGTGTCCTGGTAGTTATTCGTAGGATGGCTGGAGCCATAGTTTGTGACTCGGATATTTAGCTCAGTGGTAAGAAACTCCCAAAGGCCGTTGTTGGGATCAATGGTCAATCCATCCAGTGACATACTCGAGAGTTGCGGAATGGATCGGTTGGCCCATCCTTCTGTTTTGCTCCTATCCAGTACAAACGAGCTAGTGGACCAGTCGCTGCTTTCATTGGGTGCCGGATCGGTAAAGCGCGTACGCCAATAGAGTACCGTGCCATCTGCAAGGGCACCGAAACTGCTCAGATCAATCGGCAATCTGCCCACTACCTCTGCGTTGAGGGTTTGGCTGATCAAGGAACTGCTATTGAAGCTGTTGTTGATGTCCAACTGGAAATCGTAATCACGTGCATCAGTAAGGATATTGGATGACTGGAAGAAAAACTCCACCTGCTCGGAATTGACGATGGCGTAGGGTTCGGGAAGTAGGTTGAGCGTACTGCCATCAATCAGAAATAAGTCAACCGACACGCTGTTGTTGAGCTCATTGAGTTCGTCGATTTCATCAAATGGGTCGAGAACTATTTCAAAGGTATTGTTGCCTCCGGGTGCCTCAAAGTCATTGTAGATCACGTATTGCAGGGTGTCTTCTCTTAGGGTCGCTTCATAGACTCTCGGGCTATAGTCTATCCGGGTGCCATTGGCGAGCGTACGCCTGACTTGTATGTTGAGAACACTGTCCGTGCCAATCCCAAAATTCTTCACATTAAAAGAAACCAGAAAGGAGTCTGTAGTGGCCAGAATAGGGCTTCCGCCAAAAGATTCAAACTCGATAAGATTGTCGTCCAGGCTGAAATCGGGCTTGTCCGCCCCAAACACTCTTACAGCCGGATCGCCTTGAAGGTTGACCAGTTGTATCTGTGCAATAGCGGTGCTGTTGGTTGTATAAATACTATCGTAGTATCGCCCTGATTCCATCTTAATTTCCCCAACAGTCCGAGTGATGTAATCCGCATCATTGAATGCCAATTGATAAAACAAATTGGTATACCTGCGCAGATAGGTCGGGAAGGCCACATGACTATGTGCCATAAAGGCGGTGGCACCCAAGTCGGGGGTGAGTACCCAGTCCACACCGAATGATTCATTTTCGCTGAAGAAATCACCGGCCAGGCATCCATTGACCATAAAGACCGGATACTTGCCTTTGTTGCTATAGCCGAAAGAAGGGTCAGATACCAACCCAATTTCTATGTCGGTGACGCTGCCGCTCGAATGACCGAAGAAGGTAACCATGATCACTCCTTCGTTGATCTCGTCGGATATGTTGATCAGCTCTACCGCTGTATTGTTGTTTTTAGAGATTTGGGCTGATTCGCCTCCCAGCCATTTGTCTGCTGCAGCATCAGCAAAACCGTTGATGTAGGTGCGAAAAGTATTGAGCTCTGCCTCTGAGTTGCCTCCACTGAGATGCACCAGGTTTTTTCTTCTCAGCGTATTATAAGGTACTGCATCGTCTTCCATAGCCTTGTTTAGATAAGCCTGGACATCATCAGGAGAATCAGCATTGATCCTGCCTGTAGCAATGGTCTCGTAAGGCGTGTCATCGTCAAACCCGCTGCTAAAAGGTACATCTGCACCGGGATGACCAAAGGTTGGGACAAAATGACGGATGGTCGTGCTCGTTGGATCCTGTCGGTAGTACCTAGACCAGACGTTGGAGGACTTGCCTATCAGGAATAAATATTCGGGAGAACCCTCATCATACATATAATGACAAAATCGTCGAATCGCCATGGGAGAGGGGTTTCCATAGTTGAACTGATTGAACAGGTCTTCTATTTCAGAAATGAGCACCTGATGTCCTCCCCCGGCCGATGACTCCCGATAGGCTTGATAGGCTGCTACAGGGTCGGGATCGCCTTCACTTGTCGATTGTCTGAGAGATGGGTGGGTAACGATTAGATAGTTGTAGTCCGCAGGGTCAAAGCTTTGTATGGTCACTTCCTTAATACCGGAAATCGCCAGGGGAGAGGACTCGATGAAGAGCGTTCTGCTCGTGAGTGTATTGTCCACGATAGCCGAAATATTACCGCCCGAGGAATTGTACCCTATGGAAATCGGGGCGCTGGGTTGTGTAATGTCGTACAGCATTGGTCCAGATCCTATGTTAGACACAGAGATAAAAGATTTACCGCCGGGGTTTGAGACCAACTCCATTTTTTGAGAGGCAATTCCGCCAAGGTTGAAATTGCGCGAGTAGCGAAGTTTTATATAACTGATGGCAGCCCTGTCTGCTGCCCCGTCTACTCCGTTGACTGTGGCACGGACATAAAGTTCTCCTGATCCGCTGATGTCTGACCATTGAATGTCTTCCAGCATTAGATAAGTTTCATCCTGGGTGAACTCTGCCGTATGAATCAACCGTGTACTGGCAGAAGTAGGCCCCACGAAAATCGATACGTTGTGCGCGTTGTTGTTTCCTCCGGTGAGCAAGAGTTCCAGCTGAGGTGTGCCCGAATCGTCTACCCAATTGCCCAGACCGGTCAATACATGCTCAATCGATTCCCCTCTTCGTCGGAATACACCCGTCCATCCTTCGCTGGTGTCGTAGTAGCCCAGGATCACTTCATTTCTGCTGCCATAGCTCTGCCCCTCATAGTAGCTGGAGGAAAATACCTGGATCGGCTCATCGTAGAAGTAGCTCTCTGCCGATAGATTACCCGAGTTGTTTTCGAAGAAATTGCTCATTCTTAGCCCATTGGTGAGGTCGAGACTAAAGGTGAGGAAATACGCTGCGCTGTCCGCATAGAGGTTGAAGTAGGTATGGGGTTGCGCTTCAGGTGAGACGTACAACTCAGTGTCAGTAGTTCCATCACTCTTGCGACCGTAGAATTCAATGAAGTCGTTGGTGTCAAATGATCCGTCTCCTTCTCCTGATACTCTTATGGCTTGCTCTTCACCCAGGTAGTACATCTGGATCTTGGTTGGGTTGATGCTGCCTACCGGGAAGCCGGCATTGACCAAATCAGTTCGGCTGATTCGGTAGATTCCGTCCTCGGCGACTTTTAGTTTGAAGTAACGTTGAGCAGGCTGTATCCATTCATTGCCATAGTCCTGCGCCTGGGATAGTGAAGCCCAACCCAGAATCATTAAAACCAGTATCGTAAAATCAATCCTTTTCATTGAGCCCTAGTTTTAAAGATACAATGTGGGAATAAGGCGTCTCCGCCTGGTCACCGATATCGCTGAGCGCATAGTCAATCCTAAACGCATTGAGCTGTACCCCAATCCCAAAGCTGGGTTGGTACACAGTGCTGAATGTTCGGTCAAAGTTTTCTACTTCCTGGAATTGACCGACTCCTCCTCTGACGAAAAACTTATCCAGATACCCGATTTCCAGTCCCAATCGCGGATCCATGGACACCGGATCTCCCGATACCAGGACATTTCGTTGGCCGTCGAAGGTAAACTCCAGATCTGCTGTGATCAGCACAGATACTATTTCCTTGATGTCCAGTCGGTAGCCCGCCCCAAGGATAATTTTAGGCAGGGTGATTTCTATGGAGCTCTCGGGGATGGCATTGCCGGTTTGGGTGTAGACGTCAGCCAAAAGCTCAGTGCTGTGTGACCAGGTGTTGTACGTGCCGGTCACATCCCGAAACATCATGCCCAACGATAGGTTCCTTATTTCCTTTTTCAGGCCTATATCAATTCCATAACCCCACGCCTTGGCAAAACTGCCCGCCGAGCGATGGATGATTTTTATGTTGCCACCGATGTCCAGTCCGCCCAAGACCTTGAGGGTGCGGGCATAGGAGAACAGAAAGGCATAGTCAGCCGCTGAGAAAAACCGGATGTTGTCGTAGTTCAAAGCCCCATTGGCGTCATAGAGAAAGCGGGTATCGGGTATGTCGTCTATCCCAAACCGGATCGCAGAAATCCCTAGCGTGCTCAGGCTGTCAATACGAGTAGCAAAGCCGAGGTAGTCATAGTTGGCAATCCCTGCAAAATACTGGGCGTGCATGAAGCCAAAATCATATTGTGTCTGAAGCTGACGCAGGCCTGCGGGGTTCCAGTATCCGGAGGACGCGTCATTGGACTGGGAGGTAAAGGCACTCGCCATACCGAGGGCACGGGCATCAACACCAATGGCCAGAAATTCATTACTGTATTTGGGTGTGGAGGTTTGGGCTTGACCCAATAGCGTAGCGAAACATAAAAGAAATAGAGTAAGACCTTTCACACCTGTTTTTATCAATTGCCAAATTTAGATACAATGCTTAGACTATTCAATTGGTTTGCACCAATTATAACCCGGGATGCTACAAAGGGATAACATTAATTTCTGCACAAGAATTCAACGTTGAAATTAGAATATTATGTTATTGGATAGGAATATATCAAGAAAAATAGCCTGTTATTGGTTTTTTTAACCTAGTACTTGGCTATGCAAGGTACTTTAGCGTATACACTTTTGAAACTTAAAATTTACAACAACTGGATCGTCATGATCCGATAGAAAAACCATCAAACCATGATACTACTACTATTCATATTGTTTGCGTTGGCCTTTCTCATATTAGGAGGAAGGGGCTAACGGCTAAAATGGATTATTATGAAATTAGAAAACACACAGGTTCAGATGCGCAAGGGGATTTTGGAGTACTGCATACTGCAGATTATCTCCAGAGGAGAAGTGTACGCATCTGACATGCTGGAGGAATTGACATCCGCCAGGATCATGGTCGTGGAGGGTACTTTGTATCCTTTGCTCACCCGTCTCAGGAAGGCGGGGCTCGTAGATTACAAATGGGTAGAATCTACTTCCGGACCACCACGCAAATACTATACGCTCACCGATGAAGGCCGTGAGTTTTTGTCTAAATTGGATGAAACCTGGAAGGAGCTGGTCGCATCTACAAAGAAGATCACTACACAAAAGAAAAAAACAACATCAAGCAAATGATCCGCATTCGGCTAGAGCCGAAAAAGAAAAGGTACTAAGATGAAAAAGAACATTAGCATAAATATCAGCGGCATTATTTTTCACATTGAGGAGGACGGATACGACAACCTGAGAGCCTACCTCGATTCGATCAATAAATACTTCTCGTCCTACGACGACAGCTCCGAGATCATCTCGGATATAGAAAGCCGCATCGCTGAGATTTTTCTCTCCAAGCTCGACGACCAAAAACAGGTCATTACCATCGAGGATGTCAACCTGTTGATCGAGACCATGGGTACGATTGCGGATTTTGAAGCGATCGAGGAGGAGCCGGCCCACCATGAGGAAGAAGAAGCGAAAGAACCCGCTAAGGAGGAACCTAAAAAAGAAAAGAAGAAATCAGACGAAAAGGCCGATCCCGGAAAGTCGCGATTGTATCGTGATGAAAAGCGACGCGTAATAGGAGGGGTCGCTGCAGGGATAGGTTATTACTTCAGCATTGATCCGCTCTGGATACGCCTGATTTTCGTGGTGCTGTTTCTCAATCTCTTTGTGGGTGTATTGAGTGGGTCTACATTCCTACTGTATGTGATTCTATGGATCGTGGTGCCTGGTTCGCGCACGCTCGGTGATGATGAAAACGTCAAAAAGATGTTTCGTGATCCGGAGAGCCGTGTGCTCGGTGGTGTGGCCAGCGGGATCGCCGCCTATTTTGGGATAGACGTGACGGTCGTGCGATTGCTGTTTGTGCTGTCCATATTTCTGGGAGGTACAGGAGTGATCCTTTATATAATCTTCTGGATCATTACACCGGAGGCCAAGACCATTACACAGAAAATGCAGATGCAGGGGGAGCCTGTTACCTTATCAGGCATACAGGATTCCATTAAGAAGAGCCTGCACAATGAAGAAGGCGAGGAAAGTGCTTTTGCCAAGATTCTACTTTTTCCGTTCCGTGCGTTGGCCGCGGTTTTTGATGCCCTGGGCAATGTGATCGGACCCTTTTCCAAGGTGCTGGTTGAAGTTTTAAGAATCTTCGCCGGGGCAATAATCACCTTGACCGGACTGATGGGTATGATCAGTCTTATCCTTTTGACCGGTCTGATGATGGGCTTCTTTGGCGGCTTGAATGAATTCTGGTTTACAGCAGATATTCCATACCAGGTCATAGTCGATAGTTTTTCCCCGGTGCTGTATATAGCCGCGTTGGTCGTATGCCTGATGCCGCTACTTCTTCTTACCCTGCTGGGTATATCCGTGCTCGCTAAGAAGATTGTGTTCAATGGCGCAGTGGGTTGGCCGATATTCGGGATTTGGCTTGTGGGTATGATCAGCCTGGCCATCTTCATTCCTAAGACCATTGCTTCTTTTAGCTACGAAGCGGATCACAATGAAACTCGGAAATTTGAAATAGATGAAAGGCCCATCACCATGGCGGTGCGCTATGTGGAGAGTAGCTTCGGCGATAGTGAAATGCTAAGGATCAGGGGGCATGAGGATTCCATCTTTGTGCTCAAGATGACCTACAGTGCCCATGGCAATAGCCGGAAAGATGCCGTAGAAAATGCGAAAATGATCACCTATAGAGTGGTGCAGGAAGGTGACAGGCTCATATTTGATTCCAATTTTGAGTTTGACCAAAAGGCGAAATTCCGTAACCAGGAGTTGGATATGACACTGTTTGTGCCGCTGGGGCATGAGTTTATTTTGGAGGACGATATGGAGTGCCTGGTGACCAATACTTTTGGTCGCTACGGCTATCGATCCTGGCAGATCAACGAAGACTACACCTGGGCTTTTAGCGAGGATGGCTTGCAATGCGTCAACTGCCCGGAAAGTGATGATAAGCCACGATCCAACTCTGGTCGGTTGGACTACTACGATGACGATGAGGAGGACGATGATAAATACAAGAGTAATCGTCACGGAAAAGGGTTCGTCTCCTATGACATGACCGATTTTGATCAAATCGACATTTATGGGGTCTATGACGTGGAGCTGGAGCAAGACAATGAATACAAAATTGAGATTCGTGGGCCTGAACGCTTCATGGACGACGTGTTTGTCAATAAAATCGGCAAGGTGCTGGAAGTCAATTTTACCAAAAACAAGTGGAAGATGATCGAAGGTATCTCCAGCGATGATCGGCTGAAGTTGTATATCTCTAGTCCAAATCTGAAGCGTCTTAAAAGCTCCGGATTTTGTACGTTTGATGTGGATGGCTGGAAAGTGGATGACCTCAGAATTGAATTGTCGGGTGGTTCCACAGGCAAAATGGATATCAAAGGAAAAGAAATAGAAATCGATATTGATGGGGGGAGTTCACTAGACCTGGAAGGGAAGTCTGACTATCTGAATGCCAAAATATCGGGAGCCTCCTCATTGAAATCATCTGATTTCAAAGCACGCTTTGCGGAGGTAAGGGTGACAGGCGTCTCCACAGCTAAAGTCTATGCTCGTGAAAAACTGAAGGCGCATGCGGATGGGGTGAGCACCATTCGATACTACGGAGATCCTGATGTGGATATTGATAGAGAGGGTGGCATGAGCACCATCAAACCTGCTGACTAAAAATTTTGTAATTCAAGTTTAAGAGGCCTGCCTTGTGAGAAACGGGGTGGGCTTTATGGTTTTATCCGAAATTGTTTTTGGAAAACCAAAGGATGGAAATAGTTCTAAAGGGGATCTCAGTTCGGCCTTGAATAAATTCCGTTAAGAAATTCAGCCCGAGTTGATCGCATTTAAATCCATGTTTGATCCCGCGAGTGCAGCGATGCGGGAGAGTTTGGATTTAACTCAACTACCTGGCTGAATTTTAGGAATGTATTCAAAGCCTCGTCTTTTTTGTTTCGTTTTTTGGGACAGGCCAAAAAATGAAAAATCATGATGAGTAGGTCAGAATTGTATTTTCAATTAGATACAGTTTATTTGAGTTGCTTTCTCTCCATCATCACCTTCTTTTCCTCCAGATATTTCCTTTCAAGCTTGTTGGGACATGTGTCGATCGCTTTATCAATTTCCGATAAAGCATTTGAAGAATCACCCATTTGATCATAATACTCCGCATAGCAGCCATGAAGCAAATACTGCCTTTGGTTTAACCCTGAAGGATCGATTTGATCCAAATACTTTTTGGCCTTTTCGGGCTCGTTGATCTGTAAGTGTACCGTGGCGAGAGACAGGAGGATGCTGTCAGAAGGCAGCATGTCGTATATGGTTTCATAGTACTTGATGATTTGCTCCCAATCGGTATTCTCAAACTTTCGGGCTCGTACATGCTCTGCAGCAATGGCTGCCTCATAGAGGTAAACGCTGGGTTCGTCATATTCCCTGGCTTTGCCCAGGGCATCGTTGCCGAGGATGATGAGCGGCATGTACCACTTGGAACGGTCCTGGTTTTTCAGATCCACGATCTCGTGTGAGGCACTCACTTTAGCCTCCAGCCGTGAGGAATGAAAGCAAAGCAACGCAAACAGGGCATACAGGCTGCCCGACCTGAAGTTTTCCTTCGTCAAGAGTAGGCGACAAAGCCTCAGTGCTTCTCCGCAAAGGTCTTTGGTGATGAGCTCATCGGGTTTGGTAGAATGAAACCCCTCGTTGAATATCAGATAGATGATTTGTAGCGCGCCACCGATACGGTTAGGGATGTCGGCAGGGTCGGGGTAGGATAGGGTGATATTGGATTCTTGTATTTTCTTTCTGGCTCTGACCAGACGTTTTTTTATGGTCTCTTCTTTCTGTAGAAGTGCCGCCGCGATCTCTTTCATAGAAAAACCCGAAATGGTCTTAAGCGCAAAGGCGATCTGTTCCTCACGGGAAAAAACAGGGTGGCACGCTACGAAGATCATTCTAAGCTGGCTGTCTTCGACTTCATGGTCCAGGAAGTAGTCGTTGATTTCAAAAGCGATAGAGCCATGAGGAATTTTCTCCTGCCGCTCTTTGCCGGCATTGACCTGACGAATCAGGTCTATCACCCGGTTTTTGGCTGCCTGCGTCAGCCAGGCCTCGGGGTTGTCGGGGCTTTCGTTTCGCCAGGACAGGGTGGCTTTGATAAACGTATCCTGTACGGCATCCTCGATAAGCTCCAGGTGGGTGAGCCCAAAAATCTTGGACAGAATAGCGACCATCTTTCCGTACTGATGTCTGAAAAGATGGTCGACTATTTTATGATCCTGATTATTTGTCAAACTTCATCACTTCTCGGATCTCCACAGTTCCTCCCAGGTCATAGTCCGGGAAGTCCTCGGCGATCTTCACCACATCCTCTGCGCTATCAGCTGCTACAGTGTAGTAGCCGCCGATCAACTCCTTGCTCTCCGCAAAGGGCCCGTCAGAGATGATCCGGTCAGGCCCGGAGACCCGCTTGGCTTGTGAATGCAGTGCCTCTCCGCCACGAAGGATGCCCTGTTTTTGCATCTTGTCTCCCCAGGCAAACCACTTGCCCATGCGCTCCTGCAGTTGCTCCGGGGAAAGCCCCAACTCTTCGTAGTTGGCACCGATAAAAACCATCATAAATTCTTTCATGCTATTATCAATTAAGTCGTTTCTAATTTGTTGAAATCAAGGGCTTTTTCCACCCAAAAGTCCAGGTCAGTCTCCTCGTCAAAGCCCTCAGGATCAATGAACAAGAATCCCCGCATGGCCTTGCCGGTAAAGTCCATCTCACGGCTGCCCTTGCTGAATATGAGCTGATCGTGGGAGGCTTTGCCCACCCGAACCATCAGGCGATCCTTGCCCGTCTTCTTGTCCATATCTATGCCCAGGCACATCTTGTGATTGACCATAAATATCAATCCTCCCATCATCTTCTTTTCATCGGTGATGTTGGATTGTGACAAGCGCTGACGTACCCGGTCGGCCAGAAATTCACTGTATGCCATGGTTCTATTTTTACGGTTTTGAATAGGACGAGGAAAATCCCCCATCAGTAAAAATAATCGATCCATCATTCAGACGGTAGTGATCAGCCCCTGGAATGAAAGGCCACACGATTGCCCTCGGGATCGACGAACTGGGCCATGAACCCGTGCTCACCTATGGCTGTCTTGGGTACGATCACCTTACCGCCGGCCTTTTCGACGCGTGCCAAAGGAGTAGACAGGTCATCGCCACCGTTGAGGTAGATGAGGGCACCTTTGTCCGAGGGCTCATATCCCGGGCCGCTGATGATGCTGCCACCGATGGCTCCATCCTGCCAGTCCGAAGGTAGAAAGGCCATGGTGCTTCCAAATTCCTCCATGTCTACTCTTTCCATTTTGGCATCCAATACCTCTTCGTAGAAGGACTTACTCTTTTCGAAATTTTTAACCGGAATTTCAAACCAGTTGATTGCATTTTTCATAAGACAAAAATTTAGTAGTGATACATTTTTGACCCTATGACGAAGCTGTCGAGAGGGAGGGGGACAAGGGATGGGGGAGTTTTTTAGAAAATTTTATGTAGGCAGATTAGAGTCTGTTAGGCTTTCGTTATCATTTGAACCTCTCCTCGTATTCTTTCTGATGTTCTGGAAACGTTCGTTCGTATTGATCCGAATCAATTCCCATTAGTGTTATCTCAAATTCATCTGAATCCATTCCTGTGATTTGGTTAGAAAGTGGGGTCAGTCGTTCCCCAGAGTTCGAATTGACAGCAACAAGTTCATCGATATTCGCTGTTGATAACAGGCGTTCATCGGGTTCGTTGGCGAATAATTCGATAGAGTTCTGTTGACAATAGTTCACCCAGAAGTCATAGCTAAATGAGTTCTCTAAGAAGCGGATAGTTCCATAAACTACTCCCATCGGTGGATCAGCGTGTTCGAAAGAGGTTGTTCCGATCAAGCGTTCGCCGAGGAATAAGTTGAACTTAGCTGCCATTTCAGTTAATTATGCGGTTTGTGGGATGAAGCCTAACGCCCATGTATGAGGCGTGTGCTCTCACTTTATGAATAGCACTAAAACAGTGAAGTCTGCCGGTGCTTCCGAAGTTTGTAGAAAGCAGTGCGTTGTGAAAGAGAAAAAATCCCGCAAACTGGAGTTTCCAAACAGCTCTGAATTTTCTCGGCGGTAGACTCACGGTCAAGTCCCGATGCAGTCTGTAGAATGGCACGTAAGCACATGCCTTCATACATTTTGTTATCAGCTTTTCATTTGGTCATTATTCATCAACTATTCTACTTGCGATATTCCAAACATGGTTTTCGGATCAATAATTCTTCCAACACGATCTCCCCAAAATTGATCTTCTGCTGGGAGTAAAATACGAGCCCCCTTAGTTACTGCTCTGTCAATGATAGAATCAACTTCATCACCATACAAATAGATAACTACAGAAGAGCTTCCATTGGATAATGGAGCGCGACTACCCAAATGTTTGGATACATCGTGAACCATAAACATTGCATCGTTAATTCTTAATGTAGCATGCACCACACTTCCATCTTTCCCTTTTCTGCGAGACAGTTCAACAGCATCAAATGAATGTTTGCAAAATTCAATCTCCGCCTCTGGATTTTGACAAACAAGCATTGGTATAATCATTTTAGGCTTCATGAGGTTCCTTGTATTGCTGATAACGACCAACTATCATCCGTAAGCTGGACTTTTCAAATTTCTATAAAAGTATCTGATCCCAATGCTCTTCGCAAACCCGCCTGAACGACATTCAGTCGGGCAGGTAGCTCAATTAGCTTATGATAATAGTGCCTGTTAGCGGCTTTTCATGGTTTTTTTGTACTTGTTGAACTAACCATGTCACGAGTATCAATAGAATAAAAGCTACTAAGTATTTCACCAAATTTTTCCGGATTGTGAATCCAGCCAATATGACCGCAATCTTCAATTACATGAAATTCCGCTTTCGGATACCTTTCATAGACCTCAGTCTTACTTTCTCCATAAATATCTCCATCTCCATAAGTCACTATGATTGGAAAATTAGGCTGGGTCATTGGCTTCAGGTTTTTATATGAAACAATTTTTTTTCGGGTAATATTAACAGGGTCAGCGGTGATGGTTCGCAGTTGTTCTTTATTGATTGAAATATCTGAATAGTTCTTGTGATAATTCTGCATTACGAGAAAAAAGACTTTTTGATAGGCCGTATCAGACCCAAGCATGCCGAGTAGCGAATTCCACCCCATATTCATCCATTCTCCCCATGAGGCCATGGATTTGTTGTATTTCATCACTTCTTTTTCGGTCTTTTTCCAAGTTCTATTTGTTCCCGAACTCGGACTACACAGAAATAGGCTTTTTATGTTCTCGGGTCTTTCCTCTGCATAGATTTGTGCGTATAATCCTCCCCATGAATGTCCAAATAAATGGAAAGATTCAAGGTTGAAATAACTTGCAATCGAATCAATGTCAGAAATGTAATCTGTTATGGCATACTCGGAATTAGGATTCCAAGATTGACCTGTTCCTCGTTGTTCGAAGGTTATCACCTGAAATTTATTATTCAGTTCTAAGGCCACTTCAGTCATTGGATCAGGAACTCCAGGGCCACCATGAAGAAGAATTACTTTTTCAGCATTCTCTTTTGGATAAATTGTAGTGTTCAAGGTCACCTCTCCATTTTGAATTTTGAGGCATTCAGTTTGCTGAGCGAAAAGGTTTTCTGATGGTAGCATGACGACTAGAATTAAGCTTTTGATAATATGATTAATTGTTTTCATGATCTTTAGTTTTGAATTAATAATCCAAAATTCAGGTTCATCAAAACCAAAAGCATTAACAAATGATAAAAAGCAAACTCAGTCCCTGATTTCGCTCCTGAGCCTACTCAATGAAATATTTGTAATTCCTAAATAAGAAGCGATGTAAGGGTGCGGAATTAAGTTCTCCAGGTTATGATACTCGCTCCTAACTCTTTTTAGTCTTTCCCTTGCGGTAAGGGAGGCAAGTCCAATTTCTTTGGAAACTTTCATTAGTAGTTCATTTTGAAGAACCCTAAAGGCAAAGTTCCTGACTTCTTCATTTTGGGACCGAAGCATTTCGAACTCTTTTGCGTCTACAACTGCGAGTTTAACGTTCGTCAGAGCTTGAAAGAATAGCTGTGAACGTCCTTCCTTGTTGCGAGCGACATGGGGAGTCAAAACAGAATTTGAGCAGAAAAAAGATATGGTAACTTCCTCTCCTTGTGGATTAAGAATATAACTTCTGACAATTCCATCCAGAACAAAGTATTCTTCATTGTTGTGTACGCCTTTCTGAATAATTAATTCCTTTTTTTGAAAATTCGAGGATGTAGCCAAGTCCTCTATGGCCTTGATTGAACTCAACGATATCGGATATACACTGTTAATTATTTCAGAAAGCATGTCTAGTCAGTTTTGGGATCCAGATACCTATGAAACAGCAATGATGCCAACGTACACCTAGTGCGTGCACAATAATCGCACTATGTCTATATTGTCAAATCTAATAGATTATTAATTACGGCTACCTCACTAATACTCAATCCGTATCTGGCTCAGTAGCTCAAGGTGTCCTTCTTTGACATCTCTATAGTCGTATTGGAACAGACCGTCTTCGGCGATGACGATGAGCAGGTTGTCTTCCTTTATGATGACATCCTTGCTTCTGATCTCATTGAAGAACTCGATGAGCTGTAGGTCTCCGCCTTTTTTGATTTCATATATTTTGAGGCCGTAGTTGCCTTCACAGACGAACAGCAGATCCTCTTTTACACCCAACCCATGAGGGTTTTGCATATCATGGGAGGCGAGGAGTTTCGGTGATCTGAGATCCCTTATGTCCAGCACGTCCAGTTGGTTGTTGCCATTGCGACAGGAGTTGCCTGATCGCAGCGTGACGAACGCCAGGGTGTCCTGGGCTACCACCGGATCACATGAGGTCACATGTTCAAAGGCAGAGAGATAGGCGGGACGAGAACGATCAGAGATGTCCAGCATGTGCATTCCCGTCTGTGTGCCAATAAAGATCAGGGTGTCCATGGGGAAGATGGTTTCCACACCCCAACCCAATTCAAATTCATCGACCTTTCGTGGGTTCATTGCGTCTTCCAATGAAAAGGTCACCAGATTGTATTCATCCACAGCGTAGAGATGGTCTTGGGCGATGGTCAGCCTGGCAAAGGAGCCTCCTTGTCCGATGTTGTCTCCTCCGGCATCCGAGTCACTATCACAAGCCCAGAAAAGGAGCGCTGAAATGGCCAATGTTATATACTTCTTCATATCAGTAGATTAATAAGCGTAACAAGGATATTCAACAGAGTCGGCATACCAGTCGACTACCACACCGGAGTAGGGGTCGGGGCATTCGTAATACACATCGGGTATATCTGGGCCAATGTCGTAGTAGCCATAGTTCTCCAGTACATTGGGGAGGAACTTCTTCTCAATTACCTCCGTGAGGGAGTCGAGCCGCACGATCACCAGGTTTTGAAATTGATCGGCGTAGATCACACCATTTCTAATGGCGACATCATTGCTGCCCTCTATCCTGAGAAACTGCGTCTGTACCGGGCTACCAGGATCGCTGTTGTCTATGATATGGAATCCCCGGTTTACTTCATTCACCAGTAGGTAGTTTCGAAAGCTGTAGATTTTACCCGGGTTTTTGAGGGCTTGGGGGTCTTCCAATCGGATGATGTCGTCTGGGTCGGTACTGTAGATGGGTTTGTAGCCCCATTCCTTTTTCGGTTCGTAGCAGCAGTAGCAGTCATCGTCCCCGTCATCCTCACCATAGCAGCAAGCACCCAGATGAAACACGGAATAAAGCCCCCATGCCGCCAAAAGCAAACCCTTGTATCTCCGGGAGATGAATTTGAGTAGGTTGGTCATAATCGATCTATGTCATTTTACATTCTTGCCTAAAATAGACAACTCTATTCAATACATCATATCAATTGATCTCAAAAATGCTGAAGGGAATACTACCATCACAAGTTGTTCATGGCAATATTAAAATCAAGATACCGGATTCCGGCCTGAGCTGCAAGCGATGAGGCTCATAAGCATCTGAAATTTTCAGGATCAGGGCAGTTTTGCGACAAGAAACTCGGGCAGCAATTTTAGGATCTGGTAAATGATCTTCCATTTCAATCCTGGTACGATGATCAAAGAATTGCTCGGGTTGACTACCGCCCTGGCGATAAAGGAGGGCTCGAGCATCAGGGACTCTGTCAGGTCGAGTCCTTCTGTCATCTTGCTGCGGATGTAGCCTGCTACGATCACGTTGATTTTGATTTTTCGATCGGCCAGGTGCTGTCGCATGCCGGCCAGGTACTGCGTAAATGCCGACTTGGTACTGCCATAGATGAAGTTGCTCTTTCTGCCCCTCACGCCGGACAAGGACGACAGCCCAACAATACGCTCGAGATTTGTATTGGCAGTATCAGAAATGATGATGTTGACGATGGATACCGCTCCGGCATAGTGTACATTCATCATTTGATAGGTACGGTTCCAGTCTGCAATGGCCTCCAGGTTTTGTACCAAATAGCCCGCCGCATAAACGACAATGTGAGGCTTTCGATCCAGTGAATCGTAAAATCCCTGGTGGCTGGCAAAATCTACCGCATCGAAGTAGAGGATTTCAACTCCGGATTTGTCAATGTTCTTTTCAGAAATAAACGACTCCAATTGATCGGTGCTACGAGAGGCCGCTGTGACATGATCGCCTTTGTTGACATATTGTATTATAGCTTCTTTTGCCACGTCGGAGTTAGCCCCCAGGATCAGTACATTTTTGCTCATATTGGTTCGTTAGTAAACTGGGGTTAAAACTAGCTCGATTTTGTGTTAGCCATTCAGGGTTTTCCTGAAAAAGTGAGACAAAGCGTGTACTATTAATTGACAATCGAATACCAAGGGGTATAGGGCAACTGTTTTTATTTGCACAGCTATTCAGCAATTCATTTAAAATTATAAATAGAGTATGAAAGAGGTAGGCAAAATTGTGTGTTTGATAGGGGTATGGGTTCTTAGCTTTTCGGCGAATGCCCAGGATCCTAATTTCCATATTTACCTGGCTTTTGGCCAATCCAATATGGAAGGACAGGGAGCGATCAGCAGCGAAGATCAAAGTGTGGACAGTCGGTTTAAGGTGTTGCAGGCGGTCGATTGTGAAAATCTGGACAGAAACAAAAGAACATGGTATGACGCTGTACCGCCATTGTGCCGATGCTGGAACGGCCTCTCTCCGCTTGATTATTTTGGCCGTACCATCGTAGAAAATACGCCTGACCACATCAGGGTAGGCGTGATCAACGTGTCTATCGGCGGATGCCGAATTGAATTGTTTGACAAAGACATCTATGAAAACTACACCGATGACCATGCCGAAGATTGGTTTCAAAATGCCATTGCTGCCTACGATGGCAATCCATATGGATACCTGGTGGATATGGCAAAAGTTGCTCAGAACAACGGCGTGATCAAAGGAATCCTTTTGCACCAAGGGGAGTCTAATAATGGTCAAAGCAGCTGGCCTAGCAAAGTAAAAACCGTGTATGACAACCTGATGAACGACCTGGATCTTGATCCTACCGAGGTGCCAATCCTGGCGGGTGAGCTCGTGCACGAAGATCAAAACGGAGCATTGGCCGGTATGAACGCAATCATCAATAGGCTGCCCGAGACTATCCCTAATGCCCATGTGGTTTCGTCCAGCGGATGTACTGCCAAGAGCGACAACATTCACTTCAATGCAGAGGGGTATAGAATGCTCGGCATAAGATATGGAGAGAAGATGCTGGAATTGCTGGAAGTTGATTCGGTACCGGCATTGGGTATAGAGTCTATGGATGCAGCGAATGGATTCGTACTGAATCAAAATTTCCCCAACCCGGTGCAGGATGTCACAACCCTGTCGTTTTATGTGCCTCAAAAGTCCTTTGTCTCACTCAAAATCTATGATCTGACCGGCACAGCTGTAGGGGTAGTGGCGGAAAAGACATTTACTCAGGGAGCACATGAAATGCCCTTTGATTTCGGTCGATTGGGCCAGGGTGTGTATTTTTGTGTATTGGAGTCGGAAGGCCTCAAGCTGAGTAGAAAGGTTTTTGTGGAATAAAAGCTTGCGTTTCCTGAGCATCTTTGTTGAAAAAAAAACGGATGATCGGGAACAATTTCATACTCATGTATGTTTGCCTTTCGTTGTGATAAAAACCAAACGATGAAATCAAACTTGAAATACAGCCTGTTATTTGTCTTTTTGTTGTCCTTGTCTCTTGTAGGATGTGAGGAAGAAGAACCAGCTCCCATCATGCAAAAAACACCCGACATGATGGACGATGATCCCATGAATGGTGGCAATGGAGGAGGCATGGGCAATAATCCCGATGATCCGGGAGACACTCTGGTAGTGGTGGAAGGCAATGCTCCCAATTTCACGCTTCAATCCGTAGATGGTCAGGAAGTTACGCGTATGGATTTCATTGGCAAGCCACTGGTGATTTTTTTCTTTGGCAGCACTTGCCCAAATTGTATCGCCTCGGCGCCTACGGTTCAGTCACATATTAATGAGGTTTATACGAATGGTGAGATTTCGATCATTGGCATTGATACATGGGATGGTAATTCTAATGCCGTCAACAACTTCCGCAATTCCACAGGCGTCACTTTTGATCTGTTGTTGAATGGGTCTGATGTAGAAGATGATTATGACATTACTTATGACCGGCTGGTCGTAATAGACGCTGATGGTGATATAGTATTCAAAGGATCCACCCGCGCAAGCAGCGATGTTTCTAATGTCATCTCGACGCTTGACGGCTTGCTATAATGAGGGTAGCCCTTATATTTTCTTTCCTTCTTGTTGGTCAATTGGTGCATGCTCAGGTGGTGAAAAACTACACGCTGAGGGATATTGACAATCAAAATGTAAGCTTGTATGAACTCAAAGGAGAGTCTCTTACCGTATTGGATTTTTGGACTACCTGGTGCCGACCCTGTAGAAAGGCAATTCCCGAACTCAACAAAATCTATGACGAGTATAGAGACAAAGGGGTGAACATCATCGGTGTTAATTGCGACGGGCCCCGGACAGTAGCGCAAGTGCCGGGGGTGAGCAGTGCCCTGCAAATTCAGTACCCGGTATTGATCGATATCAATTCAGACATTCCCAATTCCCTCAATCTGAGCAATTTTCCTACGCTTATTATCTTGGACGAAAAGAACAAAATCAAGTATTTTCACGAAGGATTTGTCCCTGGTGATGAGGAGGAAATCATCGCTGCTATCAACAAGCTCCTTAAGTAAGATAAGTTGCCTAACAAACTCAAACTTGTACTTGTACTGCTGACCCTATCGGCAGGCCTGCTAGTGACTGTTCCATCCTGGGCACAGTTGAGTGGACAGAACATTGCGGAGTTTCAATATGGACAGATCCCGTCTGATACCGCTCGTTTCGCTTCGATTTACGACCGTCTGGCTCTTGATTATGATTGGGAGAAGTTCAAGGTTGGATTGACTTTGGAGCAGTTTTGGACGCCCTATTCAGAAAGAAACTACATCCGCCCAAATCAGCTGCGCCTGCAATACAAGACTGCCAAATGGGATGTGAAAGTTGGCAACTTCTACGAGACCCTGGGGCGTGGCACGTTGATGCGAACCTACCAAGTGCCGGGGGCAGTGCTAGAGAATATCTCTGACCGATCCAGGAATTATTTCCATCGTGACTTTTTCGGGGCTTTCGCAAAATATCAGGGCAAGAACTGGAGTGTAAAGGCATTGGCTGGCCAGCCGCTCAACAATGTATTCCCACCCACAGAGTCCTATGAAAACAGAAGACCCGATTCCCTTGTCGTAGTAGGGGGAGATTATCAACTAAAGTCCCACAAGATCGAGTACAACGCCATGCACCTCAACAATGAACGGGTGAATAAATGGTACTCCATGATGAATGTTTCCGGAAATATCCTGCCCATGCTGAGCTACTATACTGAGCTGACGATTGACAATGAAGGGAGTGTTTTTTCTGATGAAGAAGAATATGGTTGGTACTTTAATTTGAATTTTCAAATGGATAAGCTGACTGTTACCACAGAGGTAAAGGATTATCAAAACATCATCATCGGAGAGGCTGTGAACGAACCTCCGGCACTGATCAAGCAGCATATCTATCGCACACTCAACCGCAGCACCCACGTACCGGTACCCACCGATGAATCAGGGTGGCAGGTGGAGGCGGCCTATCTTTTTGAAAAGAGCACGCTGACCTTTAACCACGCCCGAGCACTTAATGCCCTGGGCGTTGACTTTAAGTTTATTGAGTATTTTCTTGAGTACTCGCGACTGTTTAATGACAAATACGATCTGAAAGTATTTGTGGACTATGCCAATGACGATCTCAAAGGAGAGGACAATCGGATCAGTACCGGGTTTGACCTGGATGTTTTGATGAAAAGAAGAAAGTCTGTCAATTTGGAATATGAATACCAAACCTTTACACGCTTTGATGGGCGATCCACCAACATGCTGCTCAATCTGGCCTACAACCACGGCTCTAAATTCACCGGCTCGATCCTGACCGAATACAGCAGCGACAATACCATAGTCGAGGAGGGGGATACCTACAAGGTTTGGTTGGGTGCCAATGTAAAGTACAAGCCTGATTTCAAAAACACGTTTCTTCTGTTTGCGGGAACACGGCGAGGTGGGCCCGCTTGTACTTCAGGTGTCTGCTATGAAATTCTTGATTTTGAAGGAGTGGAGGTTAGGTACACCCGAAGATTCTAACTCCTGGTTTTCAGTTTAAAACCTTTCTTAAAAACCTTGATCTCATCATGAGACAACTCCCGTTGGTAAATGAATTCCCATAGTTCGATAGCCTCTTTTGACGACCGCAAGCCTAGATTGTGTACTTCCTCTGCCCACCGAATGATGGCAAATTCATTGCTGCTGTACACTGTTCCTTCATACGGGACGAGCTTCTTTGCTTTTCCTTGTTCTTCCAGCTCTTTCATAAAATCCAGCTTGCCACCAATGGACTCTTGTTTGATGTATTCGATGGGGGATTGATCCTGAGCCCAGAGACTCAAGACTGAGGCGAGGAAAATCAGGGAGACGGTGAGGTGTTTCATTTTTCTTTATTTGGTACAGTACATAACGAGTTTATCTCCTCGTCAAACACACTTTTTAAGAAAAATGTCAGATTAGGTGATGGAGTTGCATGTAGGCGACCAACGAATCAGCTACCCAAATAGGTGAGTTTTCGCCAAACCCGTTCCAGCGGGCCGTAAGGAAACTTTTTGAGCCAAAAATGGGCAAAACCGATTTGTAAAATCAGCAAACCAAAACCCAGAAGGATGGCGTTGGTTTGGCCAATGTAGGTGTAAGCATTCAGTCCGTAACCATAAAAAATCGGGACACACATCAACGACTGGGCGATGTAGAGGGTAAGGCTCATTCGGCCGTAGGGTCTGAGGACAGATGTGCCTTTTTGAAAGGTCTTAAGTTGATACAATAGAAAGAAGCCTGCAATCCCGAAGATTGTGAATGCGGCCCTTTTGATGCATGTGACCGAATTGTGAAGGTAAAACTGCCCAAAGTCCTGTAGGGGATTGGCCTCAACCTGTAATTGCAGCCAGTACATCAGCGTACCAAAGGCTAGTAACGATAGTGCGATTTTTGTTAGTAGGGGCTTATATTTTTCGATGTTCTCCACGACCCTACTTTTCCCAAAGGCCAGCCCAAGTAGCATCATTCCTAAAATGACACTGCCTCTGCATGCCTCTATGTTGAATAACCAAACCCCAAACTGCGTTTTCCACAGATTGACTTTTACTACATCCCAAAAAGTGCCATTCATAAAGGCCTCATAGGCGGGTGGGATATTTTCCGCTCCCATAGGAGGGCCCTGTAGCTCCCGGTTCATCAAAATGCTAGCCCCCAAATAAAGAAGCGTTGGGATCTGAAGCAGGAAAAATGCGGCAACCGATAGGATGACTCTCTTAGGAAGGTAATAGAACGGAATGGTCAATAGCCCGATAATAGCCAGGCTGGTAAGTACATCTCCAAAATAGACTAAGCCATGCAACCACCCGAAAAAGAGCAGCAATACTAGCCTCCATACAAAACGACCTTTGAAATCAATACCTCGTTTGGCAGATCGATCCATGATGATGAAAAAGCTGACACCAAAGAGAAAAGCAAAAGCGGCATAGGCCTTTCCTGAAAAGAAGAAATAGATGATGTCATGTCCGAGGTTTTCTTCGGGGTTGAGGTGGAGCATCGCATAGTATTCCACCATATGCACCAGAAACAAACCCATTAATGCCAGACCCCTCAGGGCATCAAGAGCTTCGTATCGGATGTTGGAAGGTTGAAGGAAGTTAGATTGAGTATGGTTCATTACTTTTTTCGGATCAGGTATTGAATGGAAGTTTTGTAATTGGTGTAGTGGATATACTTTTGATTTTCCATCCACAGTACAATCTCATTGTCGTTTGAACTCAGCCCTCGGGGTACATAGGGCCGAACATTGTCAAATTCAGAGTTTTGCGTGATGGCTTCACTTTTCCAGGTCGAACCTTCATCGTGAGTTTCCCATCGTTCTATCTCGAAGGTACCCTTGATTTCTCTTGACAAGTACACTACACCGGCATCATTTGGATGAATACTCATTCCTCCAAAGTAATGCGGTTCCCACTCTTTTTGGCCTTCGGGGGTTTGAGGAAACCACTTCCCTGAGTCACATATTTTTTGTTCGATCCAATCCTGGCCGGAGTAGCGAGCATACCAGTATTCGTGGTTTTCTTCCGTAGGGCTTCTGGTATAAAGAATGACAGGATCACCATTTTCATCCTGCCCAATGTCCGCAATCCATGCCCTGCCTTCTGTGGGGTTAGAGGTGTACACCACAGAGGCCTGACTCGGTTCGAAGGGTATCTCATCAATAGTGCAAATCAGCTCCCCTGAAGCTTTGTAAAAGGCGCCGTTTTCATAGTAGGCATAATAGACGGAATTCGTAGGCTCGTCCCTGGGGTGGCCATCGGTAAATACAATATGAACTCTGGACTGCCCGTCGGAGAAGTACTTCACATAGGGTCGATTGTTGCTGTCGAACGGATAATTGGTGATAAACACCCGGGCATCTGACCAGGTGAGACCACTATCGTCTGACCACATCACATTGGGCTTGAATCCCGTCCACCTTCCAAAGCAATAGATTCGGTCTTCTTCGCTCGATAAGCGATAGGGATTTGCATAGGTCATGGTTTGACGTGGGAATTTCTGAAGTTCGTTCTCGTTCCACGGATGTATGAGTCTTGGCTTGGAAAAAGAGGGGTTGTCATTGAGGTCACTGAGCACATTGATAAAAAGGTCTTTTCGGCTATGGCGTGTGTACATGGCCAAAGCCTTGCCCTCGTCGGTAAGGGTAAAGGCGGGGTTGTCATGGTCATCCGCTTCCAGCTTGTAGTAGAGTTCGATTGCCTGGATGTCTGAGGAGGCCAAATCGAAAACCACCGACTCTATCGTGCCGTCCGATTTGACCCAGCCGGTGATAATTTTATTGTTTACCAAAATGGCCCGTGGGTCGGAAAACCAGCACCAGGTTCCGTCGTTTGTCAAGTAACCAGATTGGGTTTGAGCATCGACTCGATAGGTGAGGATAATTAGGAGAAAGAGAATGTATGAACTGCTTAATATTGATCTCATCGTTTCAATTTTCTTGATACCACATGAAATGAGTCGACAGCAACCAAACTCTTAGGTACCGACCAGATATAGACCGGTTGGTCGGACAGTGAGCTTAGCGTTTCCCCATCGCCCTGCTGCATCCGTTGCACGAATATATCCAGCTTTCCCTGTTGTTTCCATAGATCAATATCGTAATTGGGCTCCCAGTCGCCCACCGAGAAATCGGTGCTGTTGTAAGTGTATACCAATGGCTTTTTTGCTCCCAGGTCATAACATGCGTTGAGTGAGACCCTGCTACCACTGTCATTGTCTCTGTAGAGCAGGTTAACGACATCCTTGTCACCGCTATCATCGATCACCACCTGCGGTCGGGAAATCGGGATTTTCTTTGTTCCCCCGCCGCTTAATGAAAAGGTCGAGGTGCGGTTGGAGAAAACCATTTGCCGCCAGGCTGATGAGTTGTCCTGGTAGATGAGTTGGTACTGTGGACGGTGGGTCGCCTGATCAGTCCAGTAGGTGGCGATGAAGGGCCTGCCTTCTGAAGTAGCGTAGATGGATGTTTGATTTATCAATTCGCTGTTTTCGGGGATTTTGAGGATATACTCGGCCGTGGCAGCCGTAATAGGGATGTCGTATAGTTCTCCCGTGGACTTTCGCCATGTGGCACCACCATCATCCGACCTGGCATAGCACATGTCGTGGTTCGAAGCTACGTCTGCGGACTCACGCCACACCCACGAGACATGGAGAACTCCCTTGGCATCCACGCATGATTGCCAGTACGCGCTGCGGGCTCCCTCTCCGCTGATCAGGTTGTCATGGACTCTCGACCATGATTTACTTTCTATGCTGTATTTGTTGACGACACAATTGGCATTGCCGGACCAGCCATCTCGATAGATGAATGTCAGATTGCCATCAGGCATCCGAAAGAACTCGGGGTACGTCACCGTGTTTTCCAGTGTTCCCACCATGCTTCGTTTGTCACCCATATAAATGGACATCGAGTCATCCGAAATGCTGTACCGCAGCGGATGACCATGGTGATCCCAAGCCATATGTACATAGCCGTTGCCATCTACGGCAATACTGATCGAATTATGGGCATCAGCCACATTTCCTGAGAACTGCGTCTGGTTGATTTCCCAGGTGCTGGACTCCAGGGGTCGTTTGGCTAGTATCACCTTGCCCTGATTGTCGTAGTAGGAAGCGAATTGCACCCCATTGAAACTGGTCACAGCGTTTTTTCTAAACACCGGGGAGTTGACTGAGTTTTTTGCCCAACCAAGACCGATGGGTTGGGCGCCGGATAAGAACACCATGACCAGCAGAGCCCCAACGAGGCCTCCTTTCAGAATCAAACTTTTGGAGTGCTTATCCATGTCGGAATTTATTTAATACCGGATCCTATTTGATCGGTGTGTATTCAAAGTTTTTGAACCGGACTTTGCCTTCTCCCATGGAGACCAGGCCAATTCTAAGACTCATAAACCCACTCAAGACATTGTGATGGTAGGCCGATGACTCAAAGGAATTTTCGATTTTGATCCAGGTCTCGCCATCCAGGCTGTAGTACATATCCACGGTATGGTGGATGTTTTTGAGTCGGAGGAATACTTTTCTTTTAATGACATTTTTTTCCGTGGGAAACTGCCACCCCCTCAGATTAGCCAGGACGTTCTCTTTGTCTGCCAGTATGCCGGAAGAGGCCTTTTCGTTGTAAAACAGAACCAATCCTCCGATGGCATCACCTTCTAGTTCCATTTCCACATCGGCCGTGTACGCATGGTCAGGCGGAATGATCAGCATGGGAGAGCTGTCGGGTACCGAGCCGCCTTTGCCGTTGATTACCAAACTACCGTCTTCGAATTGGTAGCGATCCGTTTCCGTGCCTTTGAAGAATTTCCATTGCGGCCCCAGAGCCGGCCCATCAAAAGTATCACTAAGGGTGTACGTGGTTTTGATCTTGTTTTTCAATCCTGGCCGAACGATAGGTTTTTCGATATCTATGTCCTCAGGTATTTTATACCAGCCGTCCTCAGTCCACTCAATGGGCACGATCATGGTTTGCCGTCCCATGCCATAGTACCCTTTTTCATAGCCGTGAAAAATCATGTACCAGTTTCCTTTCGCATCATCGAAAATCGTCGAATGACCTACGGACCACCACTTGTCTTCGGTAGAAGCTGCCCTCATTATCGGATTGTGCGGGGCGTTTTCCCAGGGCCCCAGGGGAGACTTGGATCGAGCTTGGATCACCATGTGACCGGTGGCCGGGCCGGCAGTACCGCCTTCAGCTACAGTCAGGTAATAGTATTCGCCTCTTTTGAAAAGTTTGGGCCCTTCCATACAAAAGCATTCGATCGTCCACTCTCGTGGAATCTCCCAACCTGCATAGCTCTCCTGAACTTCACCGGCTACAGACAACCCATCTTTTGATAGAGGTACATAGGCCCCGCTGCTGAAGTACAGGTATCGATTGCCCTCATCATCCGTGATGTGGCCCGGGTCGATCATGGTGATTTTGAGTTCGACCGGTACGCTCCATGGTCCGGCTATGTCATCGGCCGTCACCACATAGTTGGTACCGCTGGCAGGAAAGTAGATGTAGTATTTGTCCTCATACTTGATCAGGTCCGGCGCCCATACTGAGCCCACGTATTTTGTAAGGGCATTGGCCACAGGCTCCCAGTTGATCAGATCGGTAGAATGCCAAACCAGCAGGCCCGGATAATACTCAAAGGACGAGTGAACGAGATAGAAATCATTGCCCTCTCTCAGGATACTGGGGTCGGGATAATCGCCGGAGAAGACAGGGTTCAGATATTCATCTTCGCTAACGGATGGGTCGATCTGGAATTGAGCATTGGCCAGTAGGCTGACCATCGCGAGGCAAACAGTTAATAGAGGTTTCATGGAATACTTGTTAATAATCTAATGTATTAAAGAAGGACGAAGATAGCCGGAGACTCCCTGTTTGAACGGTCATTTTTGACAGACACAAATACCAAATTTGTTTTCAGACCCAAAGAGCCTATTTGATAGAATCGCTAAGTGTACCACTCATAGCAGCGGGGAAAGCCACAATTATGATCCTCTTGATGGCGAGGATATTGTCCACGCCCCACGGGCACTTGTCGATCAAGGTGAGAATGATTCCTACGATGGTCGCTGAAATCAAATAGGTTCCGAGAACCCGCTTGACGAAGCTCAGCTCGTGTCCTTTGAAGTTCATGCGGTAGAAGTTTGAAAACACAAACACAGCGGTCAGCACAAGAGAGAAAACCCCAATGCCAATGATTTTCCCATCCGCCAGGGTTTCCGCAAGGCGCCAGGCCTCTTCGGTAAATGACACAGGAATGGCCAACAGGGCAGACCCGACCGAAACCTGTAAGATGTCCCGGAGTTTAAACTCCACCATGAGGGGCCTGAGTGCATAACTTAGAATCTCTCCCGACATATCTGCTACGGGTGTGATTTTGTGCAGGATACCGCCAATTCGCTTGGTGGTCGATTGCTTTATTTCGATTTTTTCTTCCATGATCCGAGTATTATAGGCCAAAGAATAACTTTTCATTTGCCTTTGGTTAAGGTATTAAAAGAAACCGGAGCGGGCAAATTCATATTCTTTGTTAAGTAAATTGCAAGGTAATAAGCCTAAGGAACCATTTTAGAAATCCTGTGGTTTCATCAGAAAAAAGATTGAAGAAATGAATACTCCTACCGGAGAAAACCCAGAGGAGCCCAACCTGTACAAATGGGCGCTGAAGTTTGCCACCTCAGCTGGGCTGGCCGGGATGCTGTGCTGTGTCGCGCCGGCCGTGCTGTTTATGTTTGGATTGATGGGGGGCATCTATGCCATTTCTTTTGCTGACTTTTTCTACAGTGCGGACGGTTCGCTGGGGGTAGGGGCTATTCTGCTTCGAGTGGTGGCGGTGGCCATTGGCGGTTATGGGATTTACGCTTATCGCAAAAAGCAAAACCAATGCTCCATAGACCCGGCTAGAAAAAAGAAAAACCTGATACTGGTGAGTATCACTATAGTGCTCTTGGGTGTTGGAATTTTTCTTTCCCTTGAGAAATGGTCTTCATGGTATTTTGACAAGTACATCGTTCCCGCCCAGCAGCAGGAGTATCGGGAGATGGAGTAAAAGGAATAAGTGGGTAACGATCAGCGTCTGTTACCTGCCTGTTGTTTTTCGAGCTCCGTTAACACCCGTTCGACAGTTTCTTCGATGTTGTTCGTTCCGAAAATCGTTGAGGCTTTTGATAGAAGTTCCTCAAGAGAAGCTTTGCTTTCAAGTTCCCATGAGTTGAGGCCAGAAAATGAAACGGAGTTCAATCGTTTTTTGGTTATGGGTTGTCCAAAATAACCTGAAAGTTGAGAAATGAACTGCTGAATTGATTCGAGGTTCTGCGTTGGCCAGTCGTACATGGAGGCTATAAGGAGTTCGGCAAGTCCTCTGAGTTCAGGGGTTCCTAAGTCGGACTCAATTATGTCCTCCAGTTGTTCCAATGTCTGAATAGTATGGCTCATGTAGTTAGAGTAGGTGACATTTATGTAAGTGTACAAAAGTTCCGCTTATTTACCTTATAGTAATAACAAGCATTTTCTTACAAGCACCGTTCCCGCCATGCTCTGCATGGTGGCTATGCATCAAGAAAGACTATAGTGCTATCAAGTAATTGGCTATTTTCGATGCATGAGTAGAAACCACGTGTTTCCGCTACGCTCAAATACGCGCCATATAGTTATGATGGTCGTATCGAAGAACCACCATGCAGAGCATGGCGGGAACGGGGGGGTGAGTTCTTAATTAAACAGAACTTTAGCAGCCCATCGCACCAAAAGAGAAAAACAGGGTTTGGTCAACAGCCTTTCCGTCCGAATCAGTGGCTGGTGTCCATTTTCCAGGTGCAGTTTTAATAAGCTCCAGCAGCCGATTGTCAATAGCAGGATACCCTGATGACCCTAGCAGTTGGACATTGGTAAGTTCTCCTGTAGAAGTTATGGTATATGAAATTTTCCCAGCTCGTAGTTTACTTTCATCAATTCCCCCAACGACCGATTCAGTGTTCTTCTTTAGGTAGACCAGAAAGTTATACAGTCCCATATTGTATGTCGCCTGCATTTCGGGAACAACTGTTACAAGGTAGGCTCTGTGTATTGAAGCCTGATTATAATCTTCTCCATTTATGATGATTTTGAGGTTGTCAGAGTAATAGGCTGAAGGCAGGATTTTGATTTGCTTTTCATTGAGAGAGAGGTGCGTCGAGGTAGCGCTAAGATTCGCGAAAAAGTAGTTTTTCAGTATGCTCAATTCTGCAGTTTTGATGGATTTGTCCCTCCAATAGTTTGCTTCCGGAATGATGTCCATTACTGACTTTGCCTGGTTAAGCTTTTCCCTGGTTATTGTGGTTTGGAATTCTGAACCCATTTCAAAGTAAAAGTTGGATGGGCTTTCTGTTTGTGCTGAACCAATATTGTCAAAAGAGTACTCACTAAAAGCACTGACTAAAAGTCCAATACATACAAGGCCAGCAATTCGTGTAATTTTCATGTCGATCTGTGTTTATGGAGAATTATGAATCAATGATAGGGATTACGCGCCCACAGGGTCAGGTGCCAAGTGTAAATTGATGTAAATCTTGTGTAAAAGAGATTTGGCGTATCTGTTTTGGACATAGATTTGGGGATGATCCAAAAAGTAATCATTTCAATTACTTCCTTAATCCTATGTTCACTATCGTTTTTGACTCCCTGCAGGGGGCAAGACACGTTTGACGAGAAACATGTTCAGGTGGCTCTGAGAATGATTGGCCATCGTTTATTGCTCAGCGCAGGAGACAGCACGACCCATTTTAAAATCAAGCCCAAATCACCTAATCAATATCTAATATCGTTTGATTCCGCTTTAGCGATTTCCCCGGATAGGTTGGTGGAAGTAGTCAATGAAGAGCTCAAAGACTCAAGTCTGGCCAATGGCTATATCGTGGAAGCGATACCGTGTAATTCGTCTGAGGCAGATTACAGTTTTCAAATGGATAATCGTACGCACAATGTCATCATACCATGTCAGACCAGGAGTTTACCTGAGTCATGCTATCACTTGTTATTCACATTTTCTAAACCCTTAACAACTACAAAGATTAACACTTCAAATCAAGATAAATCGAATGCATTCGCCTTTGAATCTTGGCATGTGGTCATCCTTATTTTGATCATATTATCAGTTTTATCTCTGATACTTCTGAGAGGGAGAAATGTCTCTAAAGCCAATCAAAAAAGGATCAAGCTGGGAAAGTTTTTGTTTGACCCACGGAGCACCATGCTTATTATCGAAGAGCAAAGGACCGAACTCACCGGAAAAGAAGCTGACCTTTTGTTGATTCTCCATGAGTCCGTCAATGAACTGGTCAAAAAAGAAGTACTACTAAACAAGGTCTGGGGTGATGAAGGTGACTACATTGGCCGTACACTGGATGTCTTTATTTCCAAACTTCGCAAGAAATTCGAGCCTGACCCGAATGTCAGAATCCTCAACGTTCGTGGGGTAGGGTATAAATTGGTGATTGAGGGGTGACAGGGCTTAACTCTGAGACGCCAAATCACTATTTGAGTCATGGTGGCTGATCATTTTGCCATCATGATCAAAACTGGTGTATCTACTTGCTTAGCCTCAAAGCATCGGCAAACTCATTAGGGAAATCGCTGTTATGGATGGTTTCAATAGCGGTATCCACATCATAAGCTCTGCGTCTAAATTCCACTTTCAGGGAATCGATATTGTTAATTGAAAAGTCGCTGCCAAATTCTAAAACCGCATAGCATAATCTTGGATCACCATCCTTCGGTTTTCCCACAGACCCAATATTGATGACGTGTTTTTGGCCAATGATTCGATGGTAGGGTTTATGCGTGTGACCACAGAGGATGATATCTGCACTGTGCATAGCCATCATATCCAGTACTTCCTCTTCGGGGTAATTTTCCACCAGGTAATCACTGATTGACTTGGGGCTGCCGTGTACCAGCAACATATTGAGCTGCTCGCCACCGAGCTGAAATGACAATTTTAGATGCCTCGGCAGATTGATAAGGTACTGACGGTTTTGCGAAGTGACGATCCGGCTCGTAATACCACGATTGGATAGTTCATTCGATTGGGGAGGATTGATCAACGCCTCATCATGGTTGCCCATGAGGGTCGGGATATGTCGTTTTCTGATTTCATCGACTACCTCGTTGGCCCAGATGTTGTATCCGACCAGGTCGCCCAGACAATAGATCATGTCAGGCTGTACCTTCTCAAGATCTTCAAAGAATGCCTGTAATGCAGGTAAGTTGGCATGTATATCTGAAAAGAAAGCGATTTTCATGAGCGCGAAAATAAGGGGAAAGAGGGAAATTGGCTATGAATCCAAATGTTGTGCTTTGTTTAGATATCGTCTTATCTGGTGGGACTTACAGTCACCATGCAAAGGAGGGGACGTGGGCAAGTAGAAAGCAGAAATGCCCAAACTAGCAGAGAATAGCATGACTCGATTAGGCAATGTTACCTTTCTTTTCTTTTATGTACTCTTCAAGATCGTTCAGGTGAAGAAAGTTGTAGTCTGCAATATCTTTTGGTGTCATTACTACCTCCAAATAGTCTATATTCAGTGCGGTAGATTTTTCACCTATCAGCGTGTCAAGCATGATATAAGTGCCATTGATGAAAATGTCATTTTCGTCTTCACTAAAATCGGGGTAGCAGACTTTAATGCCGACTACCGAAGGATCTGTTTTGTTGTTCAATGGGATAAAAATAATTTTATCGGGTTTGAAATTCTTCCCCCGATATTCAGTTGAAAAACCTGAGCCATGTGGAGGCCTAAATTTTATAAACCGCCAATCCTTAAGGTCAGGAGCTAAATCTATTAATTGCTCCACCTTTGGAAAATGTTCAATTATCCCCTCAGCCGTAATTACCAGATCAACAGTCTCATCTTCAGGATGACCTCCAATTTCGAAGTAGAGTTCATCACAATACTTATGGAGTTCCATCAATAGTTGATCCATCAAACGGTCTTTCTCCTCTTCAGTCACATCGTTTAGGAAAAGGTAGTTCTGATTATTCTTTTCAAACCAAATCCAAAAATTTGTAATTAGTTCGTTAGTGTTCATGCATGAAAGGTAATACTTTGTAAGTCTACAAAAGTTCAGCTTATTTAAGCAAAAGAAATGGGATTAGCCTTTCCCTTTCAGCAACTTCTCCAAATCCCGCATCTCGTCCCTGAGACGGGCTGCTTCGATGAAGTCCAGGTCTTTGGCTGCCTTTTCCATTTGACGTTTGGTGTTGGCGATCATTTTTTCCAGCTTGGGCTTGTCCATATAGGCGACCACCGGGTCTGCCGCTACGCTTGGTGTTTCATCGGCTTCAGAGTAGTATTTCTTCGCAACACCTTTCTTGGAGTCTGCGACTGAGGTTTGCTCCAGGATTGCTTCTTTGGATTTTTTGACGGTCTTGGGAACGATGCCATGCTCTTCGTTGTAGGCCATCTGAAGGGAACGTCTACGGTTGGTTTCATCTATGGCAGTCTGCATGGAGTCCGTGACTTTATCTGCATACATGATGACCTGTCCATTTTCGTTCCGGGCTGCCCGACCTATGGTTTGGATCAGCGAACGAACATTTCTCAAAAACCCTTCCTTATCCGCATCGATGATGGCCACAAGTGAAACCTCCGGCAGATCAAGCCCTTCTCTCAGGAGGTTTACACCTACGAGTACATCAAAAACGCCTAGTCTCAGTTCGCGCAGGATTTCCACCCGATCCAGAGTGTCCACTTCGCTGTGGATGTATCGGGTCTTGACATTGGCTTCCATCAGGTATTTAGACAGCTCCTCAGCCATTCTTTTGGTCAGTGTAGTGACGAGCACCCGCTCTTCTTTTTTGATCCGTTCGTCAATCTCCTCCATCAGATCATCGATCTGGTTCATACTGGGCCGCACGTCAATCTTAGGATCCAGTAAGCCGGTTGGCCGGATCAGCTGTTCGACCACCACGCCTTCTGATTTTCTTAGTTCGTATTCTCCCGGGGTGGCACTGACATAGACCGTTTGTCCAACGATGTTTTCAAACTCCTCAAACTTAAGTGGTCGGTTATCCAAAGCAGAAGGAAGCCTGAAACCATGATCCACCAGGTTTACCTTTCTCGATCGGTCACCGCCCCACATGGCGCGGATTTGAGGAAGGGTCACATGGCTTTCATCAATGATCATCAGGAAATCATCCGGGAAGTAATCCAGAAGGCAGAAGGGACGTGCTCCTTTTTCTCGTCTATCAAAGTACCTTGAGTAGTTTTCCACCCCAGAGCAATACCCAAGTTCCCGCATCATCTCCATGTCAAACTCTGTACGTTCCTGCAGTCGCTTGGCTTCGAGATGACGACCCTGTTCTTTAAAGGATTCTACCTGCAGCACCATATCATCCTGTATCTCCCGAATGGCTTGATGAAGCAAGTCTTTGCCTGTCACAAATAAGTTGGCAGGAAAGATGGTCACAATCTTTTCGTCCGAAAGCTTTCTGCCGGAAATCGGATCGATCCTTTGGATTGCCTCTATCTCATCCCCCCAAAACAAAAACCGATAAGCAAAATCGTCATAGGCAATGAAGATATCCACAGTATCGCCATTGACCCGAAAGGTTCCTCTTTTAAAATCCGCACCGGTTCGTGAGTACAGGATGTCCACGAATTTGAACAGAAGTTCATTTCTTGAAATTTGCTGGCCTTCTTCCAGGGTGATCAGGTTCTTTCCAAACTCCTCAGGGTTGCCGATACCATAGATACATGAGACAGAAGCCACCACGATCACATCCCTGCGTCCCGTGAGTAGGGAAGAAGTAGCTGCCAGGCGGAGCTTTTCGATCTCTTCATTAATGCTGAGGTCTTTCTCAATGTACAGTCCAGTGGTGGGCAGGAAGGCTTCGGGTTGGTAGTAGTCGTAATAGCTGATGAAGTACTCCACGGCGTTCTCAGGGAAGAACTGCTTCATCTCTCCGTAGAGTTGAGCTGCCAGGGTTTTATTGTGGCTGAGGATCAGGGTAGGGCGTTCTGTTTGTGCGATCACATTGGCCATGGTGAAGGTCTTGCCTGAACCGGTTACACCGAGTAGGACTTGCGACTGTTCATTGTTGTTGATTCCTTCAGCCAGTTCTTTGATGGCTTGGGGTTGATCGCCGGTAGGTTGGAATTCAGAGGTGATTTTGTAGGCCATAGGGGAATTCTGGGTTTGAGATTCTAAAATAGGAAATTGACAAACAAGCCAAAGCCTCTTACGATAAAATTGCCGGGCTCGTTTGGTAAATGCTCTGCCAAGGCTTGTGTCTCCACAAGCCTTGAACATATGGGAAGACTGTCTCAAAAGCGAAATTATTTGTCATTCCGAAGAAATGAGGAATCTTATCGTACCGATTAGCAGAATTATGAATAATAAGATTTTTTCCCGAAACTTCGGGATCGAAATGACAAGCTTTTGCACAGTCTCTTAGCCAACTTCTTTTGCCTCACGAGGACACGAATCTAGGTTTAGGTTTATTCGTACTTATTTTGAAACTTTAAATAAAAAATCGCCCCTAAAGGAATCAGCAAAGCCGGAATCATGGATAGAATTACTGTTTGCCAACCGAAAGTAAAAACTACAAATCCGGCGGAAAGAGACGCAATGGCCTGCATACCGAATACCATGAAATCATTGGTGGCCTGCACTTTGAATTGTTCGCCGGATCCGTAGGACTGTGGAAGCAGGGTAGTGCCCCCAAGAAACAGAAAGTTCCAACCGACACCTAGTAGTATAAGCGATGCCCAATAGTTGAATAGCGCGTGGCCCAGGAAGGCAATGACAATGCAAAACGAATAGATCACTACTCCTGATATGATGATCTTGAAACTGCCCCATTTCTCAATCAACCAGGGTGTGATGAGTGAGGGAAGGAACATGGCTACCACATGACTCTGAATGACCCATTTAGTATGGTGCTCAGAATGTCCATCGATGTTGTGCATGCTTACCGGAGTAGCGGTCATGATAAAGCTCATTACCCCATAACCCACCACGGCGCTTAGCACAGCTACCCAAAAAATGGGTTGTTGTAAGATCTCGGATAAGGATCTGCCTTTTATATTTTGTGATTCTTCTGAAATCTCGATATTCTCATAAAAAGACAATAAAACTCCTCCCAACAAAAATAGCCCTGACAATAAGATGAAAGAACCGACATAGTCCACTTCCATTAAATCCTTGCCCAAAGTGGTGATCTCTGGGCCAATAATGGCAGCAGCGATTCCTCCTAAAAGCACTGTTGAAGCCGCTCTTGGCATCAATTGATTCGATACGCTTTCCATCGCCGCAAAACGAAATTGATTCACAGCACTGATGGAAATACCAATTAAGAAGAACCCGATGCACAATAAGAAAAACATCGACTTGGCTATGGCAAAGGCTGAAATCAAGCTGGAGACAATGGCTGCAACCGATATCACGATAAAGATCTTCTTGCGCCCATGTTTCTTCATACTAAGCGCCACAGGGATGCTCGAGACAGCCGTGCCCACGATTATGCTGGCAACGGGCAGGGTAGCCCATTCTTTATGAGGGGCGATGTTGGCGCCTATGATCCCACCAATAAATACGATCATCGACCCTGCGGACATCATCAATGCCTGTGCTGCAGCCAGCAGCCATACGTTTTTAGAGAGTGATTTCATTTAATGGCTATGAATTCCAAATTTCCCACGCAGCCTCAGCCTGTCCCACGAGCATATCATAGCCATTCTGTACTTTGGCTCCTTTCTCAATACCATGCTGCATAAATTGCGTTACTTCGGGATTGTAAACCAAATCAAAAAGCAAATGGTTCGCACCCAGTTGAGAATAGGGGAGATCAGGGCAATCTTCTACATTCGGGAACGTGCCCAGTGGAGTGGTGTTCACAATCAGAAGGCTTTCTTTGATGATTTCACGATTTGATTTGATCTGATCATAGGTCAAGTCCGCACCTTCACTGCGAGAAACCATTTGAAGTCGAATGCCCTTGTCTTCTAGCACTTTCTTGACCGCATTGGAGGCGCCACCGGTACCTAGCACCAATGCAGATGCGCCAGACGTATCCCATTTCTCTAAAGAATTTTTAAAGCCGATGTAGTCTGTATTGAAGCCTTTCAGTCCGGATTTGGAAACCTTAATCGTATTGACGGCTTGAAGCTGGGCAGCATTTTCATCCATTTCATCAAGGTATTGGATGACGTCCTTTTTGTAGGGAATGGTAACGTTCAAGCCAATCAACTCGGGATTGGATTTAATTAGGTTGGTGAACTCGTTGATTTCAGCCAGTTCGAAGAGATCGTACTGACATCCTTCGATTTGCTCGGTTTCGAATTTCTCCGTGAAGTACTTTTTAGAAAATGAATGTTTGAGGGTTCGACCAATGAGTCCAAACTTGCGCATATGAAGGTTTATTTTTAGTTGCCCAAAAATAACCTAAATCACCACAATCAGTCCACGGACTTTTGGTCAGTTGCCGCCATTTTCTCAATTCCCCAAACCACTAGGAATCCTACGACGGCCAATCCCAATGCCACAAAAAATGCACCGTCGATTTCCGGCATAAACCAGTCATAGCCGGTGGCCTTTTGCTTGCCACTTTCGAGTGTCATGTAGTTGGTAACCTTCCACGGCCAGATGATCACCAGCGATCCGGCCACAAATCCGGTGAGAAGGCTTACGGTTGGTGATTTGAAATTTTCAAAAAGATAAGAAAGCAACCTTGAGAATAGGGCTAATCCCAACGCACAACCAATGGCAATAGGGGCGAGCACCCAAATGTTGAGAGAGCTAATGGATTGCATCACTAACACGTAGTTGCCCATAAGTAGCAAAACGTAAGAACCTGAAAGTCCTGGCAGGATCATGCTGCTGATGGCCACCATGCCGCAAATAATCAAATAGAAAAACGAATCATTTGCTTGTGCCGGAGGCAAGAAGGCAATCGCCACCGCAATACCTGTCCCAATCAACAACGAAACAATACTGGCTCCGTTCAAAGCGCCTATTTGTTTTCCTACTCCCAATATTGACGCTACAATCAATCCAAAGAAGAAAGCCAGGGTATAAGTCTCATATTGCGTGAAGGCTATTTCCAGCACCTTGGCCAAGCTGATAATGCTCACACCGATTCCTGCGAAGATGGAAACCAGGAAATACAAGTCCGTCTTTAGGATAAACACTTTCCAGTCTCCAGAAAGAAGCAGCCTGAGCGTTCCTAAATCAAATGATTTGATCGCATTGATGAGTCGTTCATAAATGCCGGTAACAAAAGCAATTGTTCCTCCAGATACGCCGGGAATTACATTGGCAGCGCCCATGGCCAACCCTTTGAGGAAGGTCATGAGGTGAGTTTTGATTGGGTTCATATAGGATTAGAGAGTTTTGTTCCCTAGGAAGTGATCAAAGGTGTCGCCTCTCAAGCCAAGCCTGATGGTTTCCAAAGGTATCACTTCGTTAGGCGCAATATTTCCAAGGTTCACATTAGCACCACACAATTTGATAAACCATACCTGCTGTTCTTTTTGGGGTGCCTCCCAAAGTATCTTCTCCATCGGGATTTTGGTCAAAATCTCCTGAACCAAACCTGAGCGTACTTCTCCCGTAGATCGGAACAGTCCCACGTTTCCACCTTCTCTGGCTTCACCGATTACTTTCCATGCACCGGCATCCAATTCTTTCTGCATTAGCTCGATCCATTTGTAAGGAGGAATGATTTCTGCTGCATCCTTAGACCCTACTTCAGAAAGGACGGTGACCTGCTCAGACAAAGTTCTGATATACTCGCACTTTTTGTCATGATCCATGATGATCGACCCGTCAGATACTTCAGCATGTTCCAGCTTGTACTTGTCCAGAATCTTTCGGTAGTCATCAAACTGGTTTCTAATAATAAAAGCCTCGAATAAGGTTCCTCCAAAATATACCGGAATTCCGGCCTCTTTGTAGACCTCTAGTTTCTTGTCGAGATTGGCCGTCACAAAAGAGGTAGCCCACCCCAACTTAACTATGTCTATATAATTACCACAGGTATCTATCAGGTCTTCAGCCGCTCTTACGCTCAGGCCTTTGTCCATTACCATGGTAAACCCTTTTTCACGAGGTTTTACCGTTCTTTCCGGAATATTATGTAAGGTATAATGCATGCAATAAAATTGAAATTCACGGCTCTTTGAAGCCGCTGCAAATAAATTCATTCTTGCATTAACTGCAAAATGAATTTCGTCATGATTCTTGTTGATTAGGGGTTACTTGTACTGCTGAATGATCTTGTAGATCGCCTTCTGAGTCTCAAGGTTTGGAAACCGGTCATAGAGCATGGTGTGGGCATCATAGTCCAGGTACAATCCCTTTTCCAGGTAAGAGAAGGCTTCTTTGTACTTGCCTGACTCAATCAGGTAAACTACGGCCTGATAATACAACGTAGCATCTTCCGGTATTTCTTCAATCCCTTCATTGAGGATTACAATTGCCTGTTCACTATCGCCTTGCTCATGATAGATAAGTGACCAGTTCTTCCATATGTCGGGGTTGGAGCTATCCAACTGACTGGCTTCATCATAGGCGTCAATGCTTGAGACGATATTGCCTATTTGATATTCTGCATTGGCCAGGGACGACCAGTAATCGGCGTTTTCCACGCTCAGCTTGAGTGCTTTGTTGAAGAAATGCACTGCCTCATACCACTTGCCCTGGTATCCGAGGCATACGCCTGTACAGTACCACGCCTCATCATAAAACTGATCCAGCTTGGTGGACTTGCGATAGTATCTGATGGCCAGGTCGTACTGCTCCATGCTTTCGTACACAGAACCAATGCTGAAGTAGATCTCAGGGGTAGGACCCTCCAACTCCAGGGTGGACTTGAAGGCGTTCAGTGCCTGCTCGTTCTTTTTCAGCATCATGAGCGAGTTACCCATGTTGAAATAGGCCGAACTGTATTTCTCATCTATGGCAATGCAATACTCATAGGCATTGATCGCCTCTTCGTATTTTTCGAGCTTGTTGTAGATGATCCCCAGGTTGTACCATGCATACTCGGAGTAGGGGTCTTTGTCGATGAACTCCTGGTAATATGTCACGCTGGTCTCCAATTCACCAATAATGTCCAGGCAGTAGGCTAGTTCATACAAGGCACCCTCATTGTTCAGGTTGAGCTCCAGAGCCTGCTTAAAGTATTTTATGGCTTCCTTATAGTCACCGAGATTTTGGTGGGTAAGGCCAATGCTGTAGTACACCTCGTCTTTTTCAGTAGAAAACTCAAGAGCCTTGGTGTAAGAGGCGAGGGCTTCTTCCGGTCTTTCTGCTGACAACAGAATATTGCCTTTTATGAGGAAGATCTCACCGTCCCCTGGATTTAGATTAGAAGCCCGATCCAGTAGGTCGAGGGCAATGCGGTACTCGTGTAAATTGGAATAAATCTGTGCTTTCAGAATGATGAACTCTACCGCATAAGGATAGTATTCAATGGCCGAAGATACGGCCTTCAATGCCTTTCGAAATTTACCCTTGTCAAGGTAATGCTGTATGATGTGCTCGTATTCTTCTGCTGAGAAATAGAAGGATTCTTTGCCTTCACGAAAGGATTCATATTTGGAGATCAAATCCTTGTCCTCATTACGCTTTTTGAAATTCTCTTCCATACGTTGGACTTATACTGCTACAAAGATAAATCGAATGCCAGACACATTCACATCACAACCAAGATAAGAACTTTGTTGTAAAATTCTAACCACTCCAATCACTTATGAAATTTGCTAGATTTAAGATTGCTTTAAAAGCGTTTTGGTAACTGGCAGATATTCAGTGCCCTATAATTGGTAACGTTTCGTGAATAAAATTACAGGAGGTTTCTCTTCGCGAGATTCTTAATTAGGGCAGAAATACCAAATTCCCATGGAGGAGCCTGGTTGCTCAGTGTCACTGTATTTGTCAGCTTGCCCAGCTTGGGTGTGGCAATACTCACAATATCGCCTACCTTATGTGTAAAGCCTTGTCCCGGGTTGTCCCGGTCTTGCGTAGGGGCGAACAGCGTACCGGTAAATAGTGCAAACCCATCTGGATACTGGTGATTTTCATTGCGCGTTTGCTGTACCAGATTCAGTACATCCCTACTGATCTTGTTCATATAGGAAGCATCTTCCATTTTGAAGCCGTCCTCGTCATTGGTGACGGAAAGAGACACTTCAGCTTGTCTTACATCCTCGATGGAAAATGTTTCATCAAACAATCGGATGAACGGCCCGATAGAACACGATGCATTGTTGTCCTTAGCCTTGCCAAGTAGCAACGCGCTACGGCCTTCAATATCCCGTAAGTTGACATCATTACCCAGGGTGGCACCAACAGTTTGCCCTTTTGAGTCTACAATCATCACAATCTCGGGTTCGGGGTTGTTCCATGAGGAGATAGGGTGTAAGCCCACAAAATCACCATGGCCGACAGACGACATGGCTTGGGACTTCGTGAAGATCTCCGCATCAGGGCCGATGCCCACTTCCATGTATTGAGACCAAATGCCTTCTGATATCAACACTTTTTTCAATTGCATGGCATCTTTCGAGCCGGGTTCCAATTGACTTAAATCCGCTCCAATGTTCTCATGAATTTTTACTCGGATCGATTCGGCTTTAGCCGCATCGCCACGTGCACTTTCTTCTATGACCCTTTCCAACATACTCACCATGAAGGTCACCCCACAAGCCTTGATTGACTGTAGGTCAATGGGTGACAGGAAATGTGTGGTGTCTCTTTTGTTCGTCAGGGCCAGGGTGTTGGCCATGATTTCTTCGTAGGTGCCAATCACCGCTGCTGTTTCTATGGAGCTTTGAATGTCGGCAAGGCTTTCATTCAATAAATCGGAGCAGGTAGGTCGGAATTTACTTACATCGTAGACGTTTCCATCCTTAATAATTACCGGGCTTGGTCCCGTGTCCGCGCCGGTTTTCCATACTCGTCCTATGAGGGTGCCGGCAAATTGATCTTCAGGTAAGAATTCTAAATGATTCATAGATTGTAATGAAATGGTGCACAATTATATGGATAAGATTTCGAACAGCAGGCAGGAGGGGATGGGATAGTCCAAATACCTGAAACAAATACCCCTCCTGAATGATAAATATGTGGGGGAGCATGTGCCCTGGATCGATAATTTTTGTTTTTCGAATGAGAACTAGACTATGAACAGCAATTTGAGATTTATTGTTTTTACACTGCTTTGTGCTTCTGCCTTTCTGGCTTGCGAGCCAATGAGTAGTTCCGAGTCCTCTGATCCTTTGGAGGCGAAGATCGACATCATCCTATCCAAAATGACCCTGGAGGAAAAAATTGGCCAGACTTGTCAGCGCGGTACCTCCAGCCGGGTGAAAGGAGGGCTTTCTGAGGAGTTAAAAGATGCAGTCCGTCAAGGTAAGGTCGGCTCCATGCTCAACGTAATGAATACAGAGTACGTGGATGAACTTCAGCGGATAGCCATCGAAGAAAGTCCGAATGGAATTCCACTCATCTTCGGACGGGACGTGATCCACGGATTTAAGACCATTTTCCCGATTCCATTGGCGCAGGCCGCTATGTTCAATCCTGATCTGGCAGAAGAGGGCTCTCGAATAGCCGCTCGTGAAGCCACCACTTCCGGTATTCGCTGGACTTTTGCTCCGATGCTGGATATCTCCCGAGATGCCCGATGGGGTAGGATCGCTGAGTCAGCAGGCGAAGATCCCTATTTGACGGAAGTCATGGCAGAGGCATATATCAAAGGCTTTCAGGGAGAAGATATGAGTGACCCTTATCGGATCGCTGCGTGTGCCAAGCACTTTGCAGGCTATGGAGCGGCAGAGGGAGGCCGGGATTACAACACGGCCATGATCAGTGATGACGAATTGCACAACACCTACCTTCGGCCGTTTGCTGCGGCAGTAGATGCAGGAGCTGCTACGTTTATGACTTCCTTCAATGACCTGAATGGAGTGCCTGCATCGGGCAATAAATTTCTACTCAAAGAAATGCTTCGAGACACCTGGGGGTTTGACGGGTTTGTCGTCAGCGACTGGAACTCCATGACTGAAATGATTAATCATGGGTTCTGTAAGGATGAGAAAGAGGTGGCTGAAAAATCTGCTATCGCAGGCCTGGACATGGAGATGATGAGCCAGACTTATGAAAATCATATGAAAGCTTTAATTGAAGAAGGAAAAGTTTCTGAAAATCAGTTAAATGAATTCGTTAAAAATATTCTTAGAATCAAGTTTAGATTAGGGTTGTTTAATCAGGTGTCATTCGACAAGGACCAGTCTATTCTATATGCAGAGGACCATTTGGCTGCAGCCAAAAAAGCAGCAATAGAAAGTGCCGTACTGCTGAAAAATGAAAAGGACGTTTTGCCTCTTTCTGATAAAGTAAAAAAGATCGCAGTGATCGGGCCGCTGGCCGATGCGCCACATGATCAGCTGGGTACCTGGACATTCGATGGGGACAAGGACCGGACGGTCACTCCGTTGACTTCTTTGAGAGAGCAGTTTGGAGACCGGAATGTCCTCTATACAACAGGATTGGAGATCAGTCGTGACCGATCAACCAAAGGATTCTTGAAAGCAACGAAGTTCGCTGCAGCCAGTGATGTGGTGTTATTTTTTGCCGGCGAAGAAGCGATCCTATCCGGTGAGGCTCACAGCCGTGCCAACATTGACTTACCGGGAGCACAGGAAGATTTGATTAAGAGCCTGGCTTTAATGGGCAAGCCCATCGTGCTGATCGTGATGGCCGGAAGACCTATCACCTTAGGTAACATAATCAATGATGTAGATGCGATTCTTTACGCCTGGCATCCGGGAACGATGGGAGGGCCTGCCATAGTGGACATGGTGTTGGGTAAGGAATCACCCTCAGGCCGATTGCCGGTTTCCTGGCCCAAGACGGTAGGGCAGATACCGATGCACTACAACCATAAGAATACCGGTAGACCGGCTGTAGCTGAGAAGTACGTGCACATAGAGGATATACCGGTTGGAGCCTGGCAAAGCTCCCTGGGCAATGAGTCCCATTATCTCGATGATGGATACGAGCCTATGTTCCCATTTGGGTATGGGTTGACCTATACGGATTTTGAGTATTCTGATCTGAGCATTTCTGCCAAAGAGCTGGGAAATGGAGAATCCATGACCGTAAAGGTGCAGGTCAAAAACACCGGGAATGCTGAGGCCAAGGAAGTTGTGCAGCTATACTTTCAGGATCGATTTGCCAGTCTGACAAGGCCGGTGCGGGAGTTACTGAGGTTTGAAAAGGTATCGCTCAAGGCTGGAGAGTCAAAGGTGGTTGAATTTCAATTCAATACTGAGGATCTGGCTTTTTACAATATTGACAAGCAGTGGGTCACTGAGTCGGGGGATTTCAATCTCTGGGTGGGCCCCAATGCAGCTGAAGGGCTGAAGAAAGAGTTTAGGGTTAAATAATCAATTACCTTTAGTTTCATGAAATTAAGCCCATTTATTGGGCTTAATTTTTACTTTTGAATAACCCTGATTGAATCCCGTGAATAAACCCAGTAAAGTGTACATCGTGTTTGGCGTAAGCGGATGTGGTAAGTCCACTATCGGCAAGATGCTGGCTGAAGAAAAAGGCCTTAGCCACTATGATGCAGACGATTACCACCCTCAGGCGAACCTTGACAAGATGGGGGCGGGCATTCCGCTCAATGACTCAGACCGCTTGCCCTGGTTGCTTAACCTATCCGACCAAATTGGACGATGGGCCGCAAATGGAGGAGCTGTACTTTCCTGCTCTGCGCTCAAGGAGAAGTATCGGCAAATGCTCTCCACCCATACCGATAGGTTACAATGGATCATGCTCAAAGGATCTCGTGAAATGATCGCCGGAAGGATGCAGTCCCGCACGGATCACTTTTTTGATGTGAAGCTACTGGACTCTCAATTTGCTGATCTGGAGGAGCCTGGTTATGGATTGAAGATCGACATCACCCAATCGCCTAAGGACATTATTGAAAATATAGAAAGAGAACTGGACAATGAGTAATGCTGAATTTGGCCTGATAGGCCTGGGTGTGATGGGGAAAAGCCTGGCCCTCAACCTCGCGGATAAAGGTGTAAAAATGGCTGTGTACAACCGTCATGTGCCGGGCAAAGAAGAAGGCATCGCCAAAAGCTTTGTAGAGGAAAATGCTGAGTTTGACATACAGGGATTCGACAACCTTGAACAGTTTGTGCAATCCATGTCTGCCCCAAGGAATATCCTGGTGATGGTCAACGCCGGGGCTCCCGTAGATGCGGTGATCGAAGATTTGATTCCTTTGTTGGATCAGGGTGATATGATCATTGATGCAGGGAACTCGCACTACACAGACACGACTCGTCGGGCGAATTATTTGGAGGGAAAAGCGCTTGTTTTTCTCGGTACAGGGGTATCCGGTGGGGAAGAAGGCGCAAGAAAGGGCCCTTCCATTATGCCCGGTGGAACAAAATCAGCGTACGATCGTGCGGGGAATTTTTTGGAAATGATCGCTGCCCGGGACAAAGGTGGACGGGCCTGTTGTACCTACGTAGGGCCGGAGGGCTCAGGGCATTTTGTCAAGATGATCCACAACGGCATCGAGTACGCCGATATGCAGCTGATCGCAGAAGTGTATCATATGCTTCGGTACCACACGGATGCAGGGCATTTGGAAATAGCCGAACTCTTTGAAGGATGGAGAAGTGTAGGGGCGGACAGCTATCTGCTCGAGATCAGTGTAGACATCCTGAGAAAGAAAGAAGGGGACGGCTTTCTGATAGACGAGATCCTGGATGCCGCGGGTCAGAAAGGTACAGGCGGATGGTCAACCATCGCTGCCCTGGAGCTTGGAATGCCGCTGGACAGCATTTCTACAGCCGTGATGGCGAGAAACCTATCAGGCAATAAAAAGGAACGAATGGAAGCCCACAATGCCTATGGCACGAGCTATAAGAAATTGGACTTGTCCTTAACCGAAATGGGCGAGCGTCTGATGAACGCCTACCAGGCAGCCCGGATCATCAACCACGCCATTGGCTTTGATGTGATTCGCAAGGCCTCAGAAGATTTTGGTTGGAACCTTGACCTGTCGGAAATAGCCAGGGTCTGGACCAACGGCTGCATCATCCGATCTGAGTTGATGGAGGAACTTCAAGTGGTTTTTAAAGAATCCAAAGGTAAAAACCTCCTGGTAAATTCATCGATCGTCGAAAAGATGAAATCCTCTGCGCAAGACCTGTCAGAGGTGCTGGCTATGACATTACAAGCGGGGTGTCCACTGCCCATGATGTCTTCGGCAGCCAATTATTTTTATGGGTTTACTTCTGGGCAGTCCTCGGCCAATATGATCCAGGCACAGCGGGACTACTTTGGAGCTCATACATACAAACGAAAGGATAATCCGGAAGGGCCTTCACATCATACGATTTGGAAGGATTAATGACGTATTCACAGATTCATTCCGTGATCTTTTGGGAATGATAAGATACACGGACAATTCCGGCAAAAGCTTTTTCTTTAGAGATTAATCAAGACTGAATCATGATAGACATTACCTTACTGCTTGCTGTTTTCGCCGGAATCGCCGTACTACTTGTACTCATTCTCTACTTCAAGGTACATGCCTTCCTTTCACTATTGATTGCAACCATGTTGGTAGGCGTGCTGGCCGGGATGCCGGCAGAGACCATCCTCGATTCGATCAAAAATGGTATGGGTGGTACCCTGGGGTTTGTGGCCACTGTGGTGGGTCTTGGGGCATTGTTTGGGGCGATACTCGAAGAATCGGGCGGGGCTCAACGGTTGGCTTCCTGGCTTTTGGGGATTACCGGGAGTGAAAAGGCCGGTTGGGCCATGGTCGGTGCAGGCTTTCTCGTTGCGATCCCGGTCTTCTTTGATGTGGCGTTCATCATTCTGATTCCTGTGGTCTTTGCGCTGCAGCGAAAAACCGGAAAGTCCCTGGTGCTCTATGCACTACCACTACTGGCGGGACTCGCGATCACGCATGGATTCATCCCACCTACACCCGGGCCGGTGGCCGTAGCGGATATCATCGGAGCTGACATGGGTTGGGTGATCGTGTTTGGGTTTTTGGTGGGAATTCCCACGGCGGTATTGTGTGGGCCACTGCTGGCAAAAAAGATCTCCAACAAGATATTCTTGGAAGTACCGGAGAGTTTTGAGTTTCACGAGCATGACGAGAGCAAGGCTCCAACGTCTGGATTGATTTTATCCATTATTGCTTTGCCAATAGTCCTGATCGTGATCAATACTCTGCTCAATACCAATGCAGAAGCCTGGGGCATGTCCGGTTCGGTGATGTACTGGGCCAACCTGCTCGGGCACCCGTTTAGTGCCTTGATACTCGCCAACCTGATCGCCTGGTACTTGCTGGGTCTGAGGAAAGGGTATACCAAAGAGCAGCTGCTGGACATATCCACCAAATCGATCTACCCGGCCGGGGTGATTATTTTGTTGACAGGCGCAGGAGGGGCGTTCAAGCAAATCCTGATCGACACAGGAGCGGGGAAGATGATCGCGGACTCTATGAATAGTGAATTCTTTCCTCCCGTGCTGTTTGCTTTTGTGATTGCTGCCCTGGTGAGGATACTGCAAGGCTCTATGACGGTCGCCATGATCTCAGCAGCCGGGATTACTGCTCCGGTGATAGAAGGACTCGAACTCGGAGACATCAAAAAAGCAATATTGGTGATTGCTATAGCCTCGGGATCAACCATCCTTTCTCATGTAAACGACAGTGGCTTCTGGCTGGTGAAACAATACCTGGGCATGACGGAAAAACAAACCCTACAGTCCTGGACGCTTACAACACTGGCGATTGCCCTGTGCGGATTGGGGATATCGGTGGTGTTGTGGTATGTGGTTTGATAGGTAACGAAGTTTGAGAATATGTCTAGTTGATTTTTTGAAATTTCTCGAAAGCTTTGAACCACTCGGTTATGATTTCTGCAGTATTTTTCGAGTTCTCAAGTTTCTCTTTCTCAGATTCAAACAGTTGACACACAACTTCCCAGAGTTCTGGGTTTCTTATCCAATAATCTTTATCACTATTCAACACGCTTATTAGTAGATTGCCATCAAAAAAAGCTCCACTCACAAGTATATTTTTCCTGAGTTCCTTGACCGCCAACGGCATTAGGATATCTAGACTAAAGTTTTGACCTATTATCATTCTTAGGCCTTCGGGCTCAAATTCGCTGAGAGGGACTTTCCTTAGCTTATGACAAGTCGTTACCAAATGTGAATTATATGTAGGTTCTCCCCAGTAGTCGTTTTCAAGTTGTTCGAGGCTTTTGGAAAGGTCTATTTGATCTTTCATGTTAAGTTTAGTTATTGAAAGAACCAACAGCTGGATTCACACATGATCCATTTGCGAAGGTAAATATACCTCTCGAAACAGGTTTTATCAGATCAGCCATAGGATGACCCTGCACGAATTGTGTTTGTTTACATTGCAGGGGAAGGTGATGTACTGTCTTTCTCTAACGAATTTCAATTCAAACAAAGAAGAAATTGTTCCTTGCTTCTGTCACTATTGCGAAATTCTGTTATCACCCAACCAAGCCACTTCCTCGACTGGCTCATCGGATATGGTGAACCAAAATAAAAAGGGTCTGAGACCTACAGCACCTGTTTTGTGTGCCACAAACCAGGGTAGTGATTACGAACGCAGCACATCTTGTTTTAGCTTTTCTTGTTTTACACAGCCTTTATAAATGATAAGAAGTACATGACTTTTGAGTAAATATGAATTTTGTTAAAATTCATGTTAATCGCTCCAAGAAGCTGTTCACCGGTCCTAATATTCCTCACTTTGAACATTCTTCGCCAAAATCTCATTCCGGGCAAAATGACCGGATCGAGTCAGCTGTTCTGCCGTCCAGCCGCCATTGGCAGGAGCACCCGGTATGAGCACAGCACATTCCTCTGGCTTGTCGTAGACTGCCCATTTGCAGTGACTAATGTGATTCTCATCCAGAAAATTTAACCAGAGACGCGTCTCCTCCTCGTTGATCGAATTATGCTGAGGAACACCGCTTAGGCCATACTCCGTGGCAAAAAGTGCGATCCCATTGTCTAGCGCTTTTTGGGCATTTTGACGAAGTGACTCCTGATGACCTGCTGTGCCGGCATAGAAGTGAAGGGTATAAGCCACATTGACATCCTTTATTCGATCAAGAGAGGCGACACCAAGTTCTTTGCACCATAATGATGTACCACATATGATTAAATTGTCCTCGTCATACTGCCTGATAGTTTGGATGATCTCCTCATGATAGGGTTTTATTTTTTTCTTCCAACTATGCTTCTTTGGTTCATTCCAGGGCTCATAAATGACATTGGGTAAGTGACCATAACGCTGAGCCATTACTGTAAAAAAGGTCTTTGATTCCTCCAAAAAAAGATTTGCATCATGCAGATGAAAATCAAGAATAAAATAGATCCCCTGATCTACTGCAGCATCTGCAACAGTAATTGCCTTTTGAAGCTCTTCCTCAGGATTGGTTGCGAAACCTCCCAGATCGACTGCCATGGCAATCCTTATCACTTCGATTTTCCAATCTTCGCATAACCACTTGATGGCGTCATAGTTGTAAAATGTAGGAAACCATTGGCTCCAGGAGAGGGACATACCTCTCAGTTGTACCGCATTGCCATTTGAATCTAGGATTCGATTTCCATCCACTTGTAAGTGACCATATGTTTCTACGGGAGTTTTTTGGGAATCTTTGCCTTTTTTCAGAGTAGAGACGGGTTGACTAAGAAGTTCAGCTATCTCTGGCTTGTTCCTATGATATTCAAAGCTCATTTTTGGCATTTCCCGAGACATTTTGACCATCACGGTCAAGGTGGACGAGAATACCATTACAGATATAAGACCCAAGGCAAGATTCAGTGGAGTACTTGTTTTTTTGTTTGATTGCTGGGAGAGCTCTTGATAGAAATTGAGTCCGTAAAAAAGAAGAACCAGGCCTCCAATAATGGAAACCCTTTGCTGTGCATTTTGAAGAGTTCCTACATCTGCTGGACGCATCTGGCTTTGCATCATAAACAGCAGCAGCAGGACCGAAACAATCAGACCTATTACACCCGCAATTTTAAGCCAATGTCTTTCTTTGGCTTTTAATATGATAAGGCTTATTCCTAATGGGATACCCGATAATTCATAGATTGTAGAAGTGGGGGCTAGGTATTCTGCAAACTGTTGGGTGATCATAAAAGTATAAACCACAACAAAGTTTACTATTCCTGTCATCAGGGAAAATAGGGCCGCGTAAAATACAAACTGAAATTTTTTGTTGAAGAAATAGACAATCAGGAGCAAAGCCAACAGCGTGTTGAGTACGAAGTACACCAAATAGTATTGGATGAACGAATCCGTTTCGAACATCGCGATACCGATCTGGTAGTAGACAATGGCATAGAAAAGGATAATTGATAGTTCGAGGATGGAAAGATAAATTCCAAAGAGGTATAGGCTTCGGCTCATGGTTGTATTGTTGATCTGAGTAAGATACCTAATAATCGGTTTTGTTTGCACTTTGAGTTAGAAAATGGTTGGTATTCTGTTGTTTTTTAGACAAGTATGAAGCCTTGATAGGAATTTGCTATCTTTTACAGCGAATTGATTATTGAAACTATGATTCGGCTTTGTGTACTTTTTATGGTATTGTTTTCTTGCACAGCGCAAGCTCAACCCACCGTACCCCTCGACTGGCTCATCGGCACCTGGGTCATTGAAAACCCAAATGGAAAAGTGGTCGAGATTTGGACAAGGAGTGCAGACGGAGTATTGAACGGGGAAGGCTACTTTATGAACAACGCCGGGGAGAAAATGGGCGGTGAGACGATTCAGATAGTTAACAAAGATGGTAAGTGGTATTATGTCCCGGCCGTGAAAAATCAAAATGATGGCAAGCCCGTCTATTTTGAGATCATTATGATATCCAAAGGAGAATTCATCAGTGAAAACCCCAATCACGATTTTCCGCAAAGGATAGCCTATCGCCGGGTGGGTGACCGAATGTTTGCCTCCATCGAAGGAAGGAAAGAAGGGGCTTATTCCAAATACAATTTTGATTATGTGCTGAGTGGAATGTAGTGCTACCTGTTTTGTGTGCCATAGACCAGGGATTCGGCTTGAGATATTTTAAGCTGCGGTCGTTTGTAGGCTACAAACAACAGGGAAAGGATTGTGCGTCTTAGCCCAGGTTCGCGTTTTCACGACCCGAAACAGGATAAAAAAAGGAAAGCCCGGCGACTCGCGTTCCGGGCTTCTACCTATCATCACTAACCTAAACCTATTCTATTATTACTCTGATCACCTCAGTGGACTCGTTGCCCAGGATATCCTGAGACGTCACGTCGATGTGGTAAATTCCTTTCTTGAGATACTCAATGGTGGTTTTGCTTTTCACCGGAGCACCGTTGATGCTATACGTTACTGATTTTACCCCTGTACCTTCATCCACTGCTGCCAGGTAGATTTTTACGTAGTTGGGTAGTACCACGTGCTCTTCACCTTCTACCGGCTTTCTTGCCAATGGAGGGAAGCTAAAGGTATGTCGGATATCCGGAGGGGTGTTGTCCACGATCACAGAGTACTTCTTGGTTTCTTCTGCATTGTTCACGTTATCCGTAGCACCGTAAGTGATGTGATGCGTTCCTTCTTTTTCCAATTGGAACATTGACTCGTAGAGGCTTGACTCGCCGTTGACAGCATAGTCAACCTTCTTCACACCTGACTCGTTTTCGTAAGTTGTCAACTTGATCTTGGTGTCGCTGGTGATGAACAAGCTGTCTCTTTCGACTACCTGATCACCATGGAACGTAATGCTTGTCTTAGGGGCTTTGTTGTCCAGGTAAACAGCCTTTGATGCATTAGCAGTTTTGTTCTCCACCTTATCTACAGCTGTATAGTTGATGTACTGGATGCCTGGTTTTGCAGAAGCTACGAAAGACTCTGCGTATGAATTGGCTGAAGCAGATTCCCCAACACCATACATCACCTCTTTTACGCCGGCTTTGTTATCAGTAGCTTCTAGTTCAAATTTGGTGCGCTCAGATACATAAGTGTATTTACCTTCAAATACATCACCGTCTACTTTTACATTCACTTCTGGAGCGGTTTTATCGAGGAATAGCCCTGCTTTCACTACTTCACCGTTGACGTTTACACCGTCTTTGCTATCTGTGCTGTTTACCTCTTCCTGGTTGAGTACATTGTCAGTAGCGTAGTAATCGATTTCAAAGTATCCCTCAGGAAGGTCAGACAAATAGAGTGCTCCGACGTATGTCGTAAACTCGCCTTCTTTGCCTACTCTATACTTGATGTTTTTTACCTGAGACAGGTTGTCGGAGCTTGCCAATACGATTTTAGATTTTGGTGAAATGATACTTCCGTCGTTGTAGCCCTGAATCTCATAGGTCGTTTTAGGACTGGTAGTGTCTACAATAAAGTTCTTGGTGGTGGGGTCTTCTACATTGCCCACGTTGTCCACCGAGTAGAATGAAATCGAGTTTTCGTTTTCTTTTTCGATTGCGATGGCCTCAGAAAACTGAGCAAAGTCTTTGCTGTCAATTGAGACAAACGTTCCCTTTACGCCAGCAACTGCATCGCGCGAGGCAAGATTTACGGTAAGTCCTTTACCATAATACACCTTACCGTCTTTGAAGTACTTTGGTGCTCCGGAGAAAATTGACTGTGTGTTAGGTGCCACACCATCGGCGTATACGTCAAATACCACGTCATGCTTTGGGCTCATTACTTCGCCTGTTTCTGGGTCGACCGCCCAGGGCGAACGGATGGTATTCTTACCTTCGGTATCAAAGTAGAAATAATCCATCGCATTTTCATGTGTTTTCAATAGCTGCTTTTTGGCTCCTGCTTCTTCTGAGTTGGATATCCAGAGGTATACTTTCTCGGATTTTTTTACATAAACCTTATTCTCCTCAGATACGAATAGGTTTGCTTCACTGGTACTTTCTTTTTCTGTCGGCTCAGCAGTCACTGTGCTTTCCTGTTTTGTGCTTTCTGTATTGGCTCTTGCCAAATCCTGGGCTTCAGCGATGCTGACGACCGAGAGAAAAAGTAGGGTTAATGCTGCAGTTTTCATAGTTGTGTTTTTGGGTTTAGAGAACGAACAATTAAATAATCAATCGGGTATTTCTGTTGCTTGAATTTGAAAAGTGGGTTAATGTTGCTCAACAAATTCGAAGATGAAAGTAGAATGAATATTTGGATAAATCCAGTGTGTTTCATGCATTTACGAGAATGCCAGAATCAATTTAAGTAATCTTCTTAGCGACACTTTTAGGAAGATGATTTAGTTTGCTAGGAGATTGACTTTAATATTGGCGATTTCAGATGAATTTGATGTATCCTTCGATGAATGCTAAAAATCCTTCGATAAACGTGAATTGTGACCTGGGAGAGGGGAGTCCGTTTGACGATCAGATTATGCCCCATATCGGGAGCTGCAACATAGCCTGTGGAGGTCACGCCGGAGATCAAGACAGCATGCGGAGGACTGTGGGCCTGGCCCTGAAACATGGTGTGCAAATTGGAGCACATCCATCGTATCCTGATCTCGAAAACTTTGGTAGGGAGGTGATCGATATTGACTTGGTGGAACTCAGAAAATCTCTTGTCGATCAGATCATGGCGTTGAAAGATATTTGTCTGGAGCTGAGTGCAGAGTTAATCCATGTAAAACCTCATGGCGCCTTGTACAATCAATGTGTCAAGGACCGGGAAACCGCAGTTGCTGTGTTGGATGCTATAGGGGAGATTGACCCAAGGCTGGAATTATATGCTCCGGATCGGTCGGTTATCGTAGAGCTGGCTCTGGATCGAAATATGAAGGTGGCATACGAAGTGTTCGCAGATAGAAATTACAATGATGACCTGTCCTTGGTGTCGAGACGAGACGCTGGGGCAATGGTATCGAAAGACCGAGTGTTAGATCATGTCCAACGCATGAAAGTCGATGGGATTGTTAAAACCCTTTCCGGAAAGGAGGTGCCCATCAAAGCCGATACCTTCTGCATTCATGGCGACAATCCGCAAGCACTCGAAATTCTCAAACAGATCCAATCCATCAAGTGAAGTACAAGCTGTCGTTTAAACCTTTTGGTGCAAAAACCCTGCTGATAGAGTGGCCAAAAGACATCAATGCAGACCAGCACGAGGAGGTGCTGAGGTTTGAACAGCTCGTACATGCCGGGTTTGAAAAGGAAATAGCCGAAACCGTTGTGTCATACAATAGCCTGACCATTTATCTGGACAAGTATGAACAAACAAAAACCTTAATTGAGCAGATCAAGCAATTGGCTCTCGTTCCGGTTGCGGGCTTGTCCCATACAATAAATACATGGCAGCTGCCGGTATGCTATGATGCTTCGTTGGGCATCGATCTACAAGAATTGTCTGCTGGGATTGGGCTCTCCGTCAAGGAGATTATCAAAATTCATTCACAGGTCACCTACCGGTTGTATTTCCATGGCTTCTTACCTGGTTTTATGTATTTGGGAGGGTTGGATAAGCGACTGCATTTTCCCAGACGAGCACAGCCTCGCCAAAAAATCAATGCCGGGGATGTAGGAATTGCAGGGCAGCAGACGGGAATTTATCCGAGCGACAGCCCGGGCGGATGGAACATCATAGGGCGAACCCCTGTGAAACTTTTTGACCCTAATTCGGAGACACCGTGTTTCACAGCACCCGGTGATTTGATACAATTTATACCTGTTTCGAAGGAGGAATATCACTATCTTCATGAACAAATAACACAAGGCAATTTTGACGTAAAGTCTCTGCTGAAAAATGGCTAAAGGAATCGAAATCATCTCTCAAGGCGGCTATTGCTCCATTCAGGATTTGGGACGTTTTGGCTTTCGGAGATTTGGTGTTCCTGTGTCTGGTGCGATGGATCAATTTAGCTCGAAGCTCGCCAATGCCATCCTCAATAATGAAGAGACAGATGCCGTGATAGAAATGATCCAGTCAGGCACAAGGATAGAATTTCACTCACAGGGTGTCTTTGTCCTGACTGGGGCATATTTTTCTCCGTACCTCAACGATCAGAAGTTGTTTATGAACCGGCCTTTTCATGCCCGTTCGGGAGATGTGCTCTCCTTTGGTAAGGTGATCTATGGCAACTGCTGCTATCTCGCGGTGAAAAGAGGTTTCCAGTCAGAGCGCAAGATGCAGAGCAACTCCCAATACAAGCATGTCACATCACAACCCAGGCTGAAGAAAGGCGATTTTGTAGAGCATTTTATCACACAGGACTTTGAAGACAGTGGATCGACCGTGAAGTCCCAGGCCGATCACTTCAACTCGCATCTGATTGAATCCATGGCCGGGCCTGAGTTTGAATACTTGGATACTGAGCAACTGGATTTTGAGATAACAGTTTCACCCACGAGTAATCGTATGGCCTACCAGTTTGACGAAAAGATCAAGGCCAAAAAAGCAGAGGATCAGATGCTGACCTCATCAGCACAGCCGGGTACGGTGCAGTTGACTCCAGCAGGACAGCTGATCGTGTTGATGCGGGATTGCCAGACCACTGGGGGGTACCCCAGGGTACTGCAGCTTACCGACGGGGCTATTAACCGCCTGGCCCAGAAGCGGCCGGGAGATCATATACAATTCACCTTAGCATAAATGGAACCGAAAAAAGAAAGACTATATGTAGTAGACGCACTGAGAGGCTTTGCCATACTGGCCATCCTGTTGCTTCACAATATTGAACACTTCGATCTCTACGTCTTCCCGGAAAACCTGCCGGCCTGGATGCAGACCTCTGACAAGATCATTTGGGAGACTTTGTTTTTCCTGTTTGGAGGTAAGGTGTATCCGATGTTTGCCTTGCTGTTCGGTTTTACTTTTTTTATCCAATCAAATAACCAGAGAAAAAAAGGACAGGACTTTAGTCTAAGATTTGCCTGGAGGCTGTTGCTGCTGTTCTTATTTGGTGTGATCAATTCCGCTTTTTTTCAGGGGGACATATTGACGATCTATGCAGCACTGGGATTTCTGTTGATCCCATTTGAGCGATTAAGTGATCGGGTAGTATTGATTACAGCCTTGGTGCTTTTTGTTCAGCCTCTCTTGCTATATCAGATTTATGAGGGACTGCAAGACCCGGCCAGGGAAATGGCTGATCCCCTTTCGTGGACCTATTTTGGGAAAATGAAAGTGTATGCTACGGAAGGCACACTTTGGGAGAACATTGTGGGTAACCTGACCAACGGAAAATGGGCGGTGTTGCTTTGGAACTGGGAAAACGGTCGTTTCTTTCACATACTATCCCTTTTCCTGTTTGGTTTTCTCTCAGGGAGAAGGGGGCTGTTCGCTACCCACGAACAAAACAAAATGTTCTGGATCTATGCCCTTGTGATTTCCCTTGTCGTGTTTACTCCATTGTTCTTGGTACAAATCAACCTAAAATCCTGGATTGAGAGTCGGGCGATATTGATGCCATTGGAGACCCTGGTCAAGTCATGGGCCGGGCTAAGCTTTATGGTCGCCCTGGTGGCCGGTTTCTATTTACTATTCAACTTCACTAGTTTCAGAAGGGTCTTGAATGTCCTTTCGCCTATTGGGAAAATGAGCTTGTCCAACTACGTCTTTCAGTCCATCATAGGGAGTTTTGTTTATTATGGTTTCGGATTGGGACTTTATGCGTACACGGGTGCAACCTATTGTCTGATTATCGGTTTGATCATGAGTGTACTGGTCGGGTATCTGTGCCACTGGTGGGCTTCCAAGTATTCACATGGACCCTTGGAGGGGATATGGCATAAACTGACCTGGATCGGTACGAATAAATCATAGTGTAAATGACAAAACACCCAAAAGAACAAACCCTGGCCGAAGAATTATTCAATTCTATTTCCCATGGCATCACGGCGCTCACTTCTATAGGTGGCCTGGTGGTATTGATAGTCTTTGGAGCGCAGAGTGACAAGGACTGGAGCTTGTTTAGTGCCCTGTTTTATGGGCTTAGCCTGCTCTTGTTGTACCTGTTTTCCACCTTATACCATAGCCTTACTCACAAGAAGGCCAAAATGGTTTTCAACGTCCTCGACCACTGCGGCATCTTCCTATTGATAGCGGGTACTTATACACCGGTGTTGCTTATTTCTATAGGTGGGACTACAGGATGGATCTATTTCGGGTTGCAATGGGGGATGGCGCTGATCGGGGTGATCCTAAAGATCTTTTACACCGGAAAGTACCGAGGCATTTCTACGGCCATCTATGCCATCATGGGTTGGATCATCATCTTTGATATTGATCTGGTAAAATCTGTGCTACCTACTCCAGCCTACTGGCTTTTGGTGTCAGGCGGGTTGTCCTATTCGGTTGGGATTGTTTTTTATCTATTGGACAGCCGTATGCGGTTTTCACATTTCATCTGGCATGTATTTGTGATGGCGGGCAGTCTGCTGCACTACCTTATGATGGTGATGTATATCTTTCAATAACTATCGGACGGTAGCAAATTCGATCGTCTTGATAAAACGCTCCTGAGGCACGACCTCTTCTGATTGTACGTCATTGAGATTTTGCAGGATTTTCATTTGCCAGTCCAGATCATTGCGCTGGGCGTATTCCTTCAGGGTTTCCTGATCGGTGGGTTGCCCCAAACGCAAAATGGGGTAGGATAGATCTCGCTTTTCATATTCACTAATCGCACGAAAAGTCAAAAAGGAATCCAGTATGTTGGGATCAGGATCGTTGTAGTTGGAAATGCCTACTACCTTGATCACCACCTGAGAGGTAGGGATTTTAATCCAGAGAAATTCTGATACCAGATCAGCGTATTTGACTCTTCGATCACGGGTAGTAGCTCGATAAGCCAGTAGGCCATTGGTACTATCGGGTCGTGCGTCCAGTACCTCACTTTTCTTAAGTTCAAGCATATCAATGTTCGCTGCAGAGTAGGGAGAAGTAATGCCCCAGTCCACTGAGATGATCAGTGTTGACTTCTTGTCAGGAGATATGGCTGTGATAGATATGGGCGAATTTTGTACCGACCAACCTTCGGGTAAATCGCACGCAAAGCCCAAATCCGGATGAACGAACTGCGCACCATTAAATATACCGGCTTTCGGGTTTTGGTCAATAGGTAGGCCGTCAAGGATACTTAGCGTCGTGCCGGGAATTTTTTCTTTTGGCTTAATGCCCATTTCCTTTAAGTGAGCGTGCATGTCGGATATCCGGTTTTCGGTCATGGGATGATCCTGAAATAAAGTTTTGATGGCTGCCTTGTGACCTTTTTGGCTTTGATGCGCTTCCATTCGTTTTAGCACCCTACCGAGGGCATAGGGATCGTACCCGGCACGATGGGCCAGCGTGATGCCTTGCAGGTCTGCTTCTTTTTCTTGTGTCCGGTTAAAACTATTGGTGACGAGACCAGAGGCGGCCTTAATAGGAGCGTTGATCACCTGGGCGACTTCCTTATAAGTCAATAGTCCGAGCAGGTTTCCCGGGAGCTGAAGGATGTTGGGGAGTATGCCAGCTGTTATACGGTTCGATACGTGGTGCTGTGTCACATGGATCAATTCATGGGCCAATACGCCGGCCAGGTCATCAGGCGTATTGATGTGGAGAAAGAGCCCGCGGTTGACATAGACAAACCCCCCGGTAGTGGCAAAGGCATTGGGGGTGGGGTCGTCTACCAGGAAATACTCAAAATGGTAGTGCTCATCCATTTTCACCTCGAGTGACCTGCCGATATGATCGATGAAGGCTAATAGATATCTGTCATCATAGAAGCCTTTTGTGGTTTTGATGGTGTTGTAGGTGTCAATGGCCATTTTGAGGTCACGCTTGCTGTATTGTGCAAACGAGCCAATAGAACTCAGCCAAAGTAGCAATATCAAATAGAAGCATCTAGTCATACCAGAGCTTTAACGAAATGTTGGGTTGATTGATTATGTGCGAAAGGGATTGGGTTAGTAAAATTTGATTTCTACCCTTCTGTTTTTCGCATGGGACTCTTCTGAATCATCATGGTGTAACAACTTGGATTCGCCGTGAGCATCTACTTCCAACCGGCTGCGCTCAAGGCCGAGACTAAGCAGATATTTCGCGACGGTAGTGGCTCGTCGCTGAGATAGCTTGATGTTGTATTTATCACTACCGCGAGAGTCTGTGTGACCTTCCACGAGAACTTTGAATTCAAAGTCTTTCAAGATATCATTGTACAGTTCTTTCAATTCTTCCTCACCGGAGATGCCCATATCATGTTTGTCAAAATCAAAGAACACTGATACCATTCCTGGCTCTGGTGTCATGATGGCGATGTGTCGCTGCTCGTACGTATTGTTGAGGCTATCGGACCAGTGCTCCACTTTGTCATGGTCTATGGAGGCGATAAAAGGACTCTCCGCTTCCATGTTTTGGACATCCAAATGAATGAAACCTGCCCCTGAGGCGCTGGCATGGGTTACTGCCACTGCCTGTCCGTCAACCGGTATTTCAAAATTATGGTTTCGGTTTTCTTGGTCACGGAAGAAGGCATCAACATAATACCCTTGAGAGTGCATCACCTTATCGTCTTTTACGAAAGTGATCTTCATGTCCTCGTTGACCGGTACAAACATCTCGTAGTTGCCTTCCTTGTCTGTATAAGATCTAAAATAGAGCGAGTCATACTCCAACTCGATCATCGCCTCGGGGATAGGTTCTCCCGTGTCCTGATCCAGCAGCTTGCCGGTGATCAGTATTTTGTTGAAAAACAAAACCCGATATAGATCGAAACTACCATAGCCGCCATTCCGAGTTGAGCTGACATAGCCTACATGGCCGTGAATGGTGAAATAAATATCCTCAGCTACTGTGCTGATCGGGTAGTCCAGGTTGACCGGTCGAGACCATCGTCGGGCCCTTTTTACGTAAGTGGACTTGAATACATCGTACCCGCCGAGAGAACCATGTCCGCGCGAACTAAAATATAAGGTGCTGTCTTCGGCCAGGAACGGTGAATCTTCATCATGCTCCGTGTTCAATTCATTGATGGGCTCGGGTTCACTCCATTTGCCGGTCGTGTCCTGGTAAGAGACGAATAGATCCAGGTTGTGCCCATAGTTGTGATAGTCCGAAGCGAAGATCACAAACGACTCATCATCAGCGATCCAGCAGTGGGTGTCCATACCATCCTCTACATTGTGAATGTCCAGCACACCATCTTCTTCCCATACACTATCTACCAAATGCGACTTAAAGAGCTGACCGTCGTGGTAGGTGATGAGTTTCTTGCCGCCCTGATAGGCCTGCACGGTAGCGTCATGTCGTTTTTCGTGGCTTGTGTGAAATTCAAACGGGTTGGAGACATGCCATTTGTTTAGGCTGTCGATAGAAGTTTCATGGATTTCTTCGAAAGCCATGCCGTCATGCGCAGCATATTCGCTCGTGTCATTTCGAGTGGTGAACAGCAGGTCTTCAAAACCATTGAGCATGATAGCGGCGTACTCCTGAAACTCGGTATTGACCTCTGGGCCGAAGTTTTGCACCACATAGCCTTTCTTGTCTTTGTAGTGGGCCATGGCATTGAATATGCGATCATACATGTCGTCGACATGGTAGCTGGCTGTATCGGTGATAAGGGAGAGCTCGTAGAGTGCATCGTCAAACTCTTCCAGGTAGTAGTTAGAAACGGCTAATAGAAAATCCAGGTCTTGGTTTCTCTGCTCAGACATCAGGATCACCTCCTTGGCAGCATGAGGTTCATGGAGCTCAAGATGTACTTGTGCCTGGTAGGTGAGGAGTTCGTTGTCCCGGAATCCGGAATCCAGTAGGATCTGAAACTGCTCCTCAGCGGCGACATAGTTGCCGTTATTGAACAACCGCTCTCCTTTTTTAAAGTCCTTGTGAGAGGTGATCTTGTCGGACTTACCAATGCTTTGAAATGCTGCTGCTGAAAATGAAATGCAAAACGCAAGCGAAACGAAAAATAATTGTTTCATTGAAATAGGTATATAGGGATATTACGCTAGTCACAAATTTAACCTCATTCCACTAACCACAAAATTTATTTTGTGGATTAGAAAGATCAAATTGTATTTTTTTAAGGAGTAAGGCCGGGTGTTTCAGAGCGAAGGAATAGAAATGGCTTAAGAGCTAGGCTAAGGGCAAGTTCACAATGAATGTGCTGCCCTTGCCGATTTCAGAGTCTACGGACAGGGTGCCGTGGTGATCATCGATGATAGAAAATGTAATGGCCATGCCAAGGCCTGTGCCATTGCCGGCAGGTTTGGTGGTGAAAAAGGGTTCGCCTATGCGGGCTAAATTTTCTTTCGATATACCGATTCCTGTATCTTCAATTCTGATTTCACAGTTTTTTGAATTGATATAAGTGCAGACAGTTATGGTGCCATCGTCAGGTATGGCTTGTTGTGCGTTTGCAAGGATATTGAGAAAAGCCTGGTGCAACTTGCCTTCGTTGCCTTTCACTTCAATGATTTTATCTGAATAGACTCTGTTGACAACTATTTTGTCCTTCATGGCTCCGTGTAGGATGAGCAAGCAATCTTCTAATGTTTTGTGAATATCACAGATTTCATCGGTAGCTTCACTTTGTCGGCTAAAGTTGCCCAGGCTTTTGACGATGGCATTAGCTCTTTTGACCCCTTCATTGATGGCGCTGAGCAATTTGGAAACATTTTCATCCATATTTTCAAGCTTTTTTGTGAGATCTGTCAAGGCCAGAATTCCTCCTTTGATAAAATTGAGAGGATTGTTGATTTCATGTGCTACACCGGCTGACAATACCCCCAAAGTAGCCATTTTTTCGTTTTGGATTAGTTTGGTTTGTGTGTGCTTGAGCCTCTCCAGGGCGAGGGCAAGCTCCTCCGATTTTTGTGTGAGTGTTTCATTGCTCTTTTCCAGTTTGATCCTCTTTTTATAAATCTGATACTGGAAGTAACCGATGATGATAACAAAAGAAGCAATCAGAATCAAAAACCACGCTTCCTTCCAAACTGGTGGAGCCACGGTGAACTGGATACTAGCGGGGGTAAGGTCAATAATCCCTGCCAGGTTCATCGACCGGACACTAAAGGTATGGGTGCCGTCCGCTAAATTGAGAAAAGTATAATCCCTAACATTTTCAAATTTGGACCAGGGTTCATCATCTATTTTATATGAGTAAAGAAGCTGATCTTTGGTGTTCGAATTGAAAAAGTATTTTCCTGACCAAAAAATGGCCGTATTGCCCAACCTATCTACTGATTGAGTGTATTTGTCGATGTACGTTTCGGGTGCTATGGTATCTTTCCGTATTCGGTAAGTTCTATACTGGCTCAAAATGTCCCTTCCAGGTTTCGCTTTCTCGTATACCCTTCGTTTCCAGGATCTTGGACATGTACTTACCCATAGGGCATCATTACTATAGTCTATGCTTCCGTCTTCAAATGATAGCGTTTGGATTTTAGGAAAAATATCGTTGATCCATATTTCTCCATTGAACAGACTATACCCTCTGTCTGTCGCCAACCAAATATTTTCTCCGTTCTCATCTGTAGCGATGCTGATGATTTTATTGCTATTTAGATCTCCATCTGAGGTGAAATTTGACCAGGGTTCGTGATTGTCGATATACAGTCCGTGATGCCGGGAAGCCACGTACAAATTACCCATCTGATCATTGTATACATCATTGACAAAATCATAGAGGTTGACGTCCTTGTGCTTATGCCATTGTGTACCATCAAAGTATTGTAATATTGACCCCCCAGTCCAAATAAAACCCGAATTGTCCTGGGCAATACCATACACGTTTCCTTTGACAAGGCCATTGTCATTGTAAGGAAAATGATGAACGATTTCCCTGTCTGGAGTATAGGGGTTGATGATTTGTAATACTCCACCAAATTGTTCTTTGTCATCGTAAATATCCGGACATCCTCCAATCCAGATATCTCCTTTGCTGGATTGAAACGTAGCCCTGTAATCGACCCCCCAGGACAGGTGGGGAAAAGACATGTTTACCCATTGATTGTCCTTGTAATAACTTGCCGATGCTACACCCTTGCTGCTGCCAGAAATCCATATGATGTTATCTGCGGTGTGGTATACCGAAACGGCATGTTCGATTCCAAATTCCTTCTTATCGTGTTTCAACCACAGATCCCCCTGCTTTGTGATCAGATTGCCCTTAAAATCAAGAAAGAGTAGGGTTGAGTCATTCATATGACATTGAAAGTTGATGCCTTCGAACCCAATCCATTGGTCTAGGCATAGGTCTATTCTATACACGTTGGATTTGTCACCCATGATCCAGAGATCACGAAAATTTCCTACGTGCATGGTCAAGTGCGTTTCCTGGATTTTGGTATTATTCACATCATAGATTTTCCATTTACCGTTTTTGTCGAAAACATATATTTTACCCAATCCGCTTATCCAAATATTTCCGTCTGGGGACTCTACAATATGTTCTGTATAGTGATCAGTATGCGAGGGGTTGCCATAGTCAATATGTGTCCACTTTCCCTTGCTCAGCCTTAGGGCCGGCACACGATTGGAATGGTTGATGACCCAAATATCATTAGTCGAACTTCTGAATAAGGTTTGCTCACTGCCTAATTTTAGACCATGAATCTTACTCAGTAGCCCAAGGTGAGTAATTTTCTGATCATAGATTTCGCTTTCTTCCACTTTGAGAATTTCTCCTTTTTCGCCCATGGCCCTGTAATTAATGGCGATCCATAGTTGTCCTTCTTCATATTCAAAAACATCCGTATTAGAACTGTACTCTCCGTATTTCAGGAATCGATCAGGGATTTGAGCGAATTTGAAAAGCTTACTATAGACTTCTTTATTGACATCCCAGATCTTGTGAGTGGTGAGCAGGAAGAGATCATTATTATAGTGTAGGATTGTACCAATTTGCGTGCTCACGGCAATACCACCACTTGATAGTTCTCTTATAGAATAGACATGGAGTAAGTAACTGGAAGGCATTTTTAGAATATGTTCCCAATTTCCATTTTTGTATCGAGCCAATCCTTTTTGGTGGGCAGCATAGACGATATTGTTTTTGTCGATCAATAATCTGTCCACAGGATGGTCAAAACCTGATTCCTTGCCGTAATACTCCCAGTTGTATCCGTCGTAAGAAACGAGACCCGTTTCTATCCCAAACCAGTACAGATGGGTTTCAGAGCTTGAGGCCATACATCGAGCCCCTTTGGACTGTAACTCCGGGAATAGGGCGTAACGCCTTTCTTCGCTAAGAGGATCGGATACTTTGGGCTTGTACTTTGTTTGTGCAGATGCCCCGAGGCAGGCCATCAGGCATACGATTAATGTTGAATAGGTAATGCTGTTCATTTCTCAAAAAACTCAATTAAAAGTTCTTTAAATATTTTGGCAACTACAAATAATGAGCACAAATGCTTAGATTAACAGATCACAAGTAGGGTCTATGGCTGGATTATCAAAAATTACGCACAAAGGACATGAGATTATCTATCTCAACTACAATGGACTATCTGAGGACGAAATTGTGGACTGTCTACAGCAAGCGCAAAAAATGATTTTGGCAGAACAAAAAGCTTATAGAACACTCACCAATTTCAGTGGAGCCTTTGCGACGAAAAAAGTGATGATGCAGGCCGCAACCTTGGGAGAAGCTACGAAGCATCTTGCGATCAAAGGAGCAATCGTGGGTGCGGACGGGGCTAAGTCCGTCATGCTCAAAGGATTTAACCGTCAGCTGGAAGTAGGAGGGCTTAGGGCTTTTGAGGATGAGGAAAGTGCAAAGGATTATTTGGTGAGCTAGATTTGGAGGCTTATCAATTCCTTAAAAAATCGCCTAATTTAATAGGATGAAAAAACCAATCAACGTAATCCCAAGACTCTCTTCATCCTTGGGCAGGAAAGATGAAGTTCCCAATCAGGAGTTGGCGCAAGAGATCGCTCAATCCAATGATGAAAATGCCGTATCTGAACTCGTCGAAAACCTATCCAACAAGAAACCTATTCAAAACGATTGTATCAAGGTTCTTTATGAGATAGGAAGAATAGAACCATCGCTAATCAAAGGTTATCTGAACACCTTTTTAGAACTCCTTAACAGCAAAAACAATCGTCTACAATGGGGAGGAATGATTGCGATAGGAACCATAGTGGCAGAGGTTGCCGCTGCAGTGTACGAAGCGCTGCCTGCTATTTTGGATGCATCAGGCAAGGGATCTGTCATTACCAAAGACCATGCGTTCAACATCCTCCTTGAGCTGGCTCAAACGAAGGGATATGAAGAAGGTGCCATTCCGCTTATACTGGAGCAACTCATTCAAAGCCCAACAAACCAACTGCCCATGTATGCAGAAAAACTTATGCCTATCGTAACCGAAAAGAATAAAGAGGACTTTTCTAAAGTTTTAAACGGACGAATTGAAGATATCGAGCAAGAGTCCAAAAAGAAGCGAATAGAAAAGGTGTTGGGAAAAATATCTAAAGTGTAAAGCTCGCATGGGTTACAGCCCATTGTTCATGTCATGCCAGGCATGGTGGCTATCCTGATCTAAGAAATGACCTTCCACCACTATAGTTCTCAATATCGCACCAAGAACCTTTACCTAAATCCCTCATTCAGCCCCTCCAATACTTCTGAGCCGGGACAAAGCTCCTTTTCTGTGAGTTGATTAAGGGGTGTATTAACGGTATTGAGTACGTCGTGTAAGTCCGGGCAGTCCGGCTCAATGTAGAGCAAGCCAGTGAGGATCTCGCCTTTGGCTTTGGCTTCTATGACGCGCTTTTCGGTTTTTACCCTGTCGGTGGGGTTCCATTCTTTGTTGAGTTTTGTGAGCTCCAGGTCGGTGCCATCGTGGAGTACCACATGCGTACTGGCACCTTCTTCGTAGCTCACGGTGATTTCTTCTTCATGTGGTACGAAGTCCAGCATGTTGGTGGCCTCTATATGGTCGCGTACATAGTCGTAGGATTTGGTAGAACCAGGATTGTTGTTGAATGTGACACAGGGCGAGATCACATCAATAAAGGCAAAGCCCTTGTGCGACATGGCCGCTTTGATCAAAGGTAGGAGTTGAGACTTATCCCCTGAGAAGCTCCGTGCTACAAATGACGCACCCAGCTCTAGTGCCAATGTGACCAGGTCGATGTTTGGGAAGGGGTTCTGTGAACCGGCCTTGCTTATGGACCCAAAGTCCGCTGTAGCTGAGTCCTGTCCTTTGGTGAGACCGTAGCAGCCATTGTTCATCACGATGTAGGTCATGTTGAGGTTTCTGCGGATCACATGGCAAAACTGTCCCATGCCGATGGAAGCAGTATCACCGTCACCCGATACACCCAGGTAGATCAGATCTTTGTTGGCCATGTTGGCCCCTGTGGTGACAGAGGGCATGCGGCCGTGCACGGTGTTGAACCCGTGGCTGTTGCCCAGGAAGTAGGTTGGGGTTTTAGACGAGCACCCAATACCTGATAGCTTGGCGAGCTTGTGCGGCTCTATCGAAAGCTCATAGCTCGCCTGTACAATGGCACTGCTGATGCTGTCGTGCCCACATCCCGCACAGAGCGTGGAGATGCGGCCTTCATAGTCAGACTTGACGAAGCCAACTTTGTTTTTCTTTTGGCCGGGGTGGCGAAATGTTGGTTTTATAAATGTCATGAGGCGATCGTTTCTTTTTTGACAGGGTTTTCTAAATGTTGCTTGATCTGATATACAATGCTGTCGGCTGTGATGGGCATGCCATCGTAGTTGAGTACAGACTTAATTTTTTGTGGTACAACGCCCAGTTCGTTCATCAGTAATGTTCTCATTTGTGCGTCACGGTTTTGCTCAATCAGAAAGAGTTCATCATGGGCTTCACAAAATGCTCTTACTTCATCATTGAACGGGAATGAACGGATGCGCATCTGGTCGAAGATCATGCCTTCAGATTCGAACATCTCAGAGGCTTCTGAAGCCGCATAGGCTGAGGTACCAAAGAATATCACTCCACGAGAGGAGCGATTGGTGTCCTGATAAAACTCAGGAGTGGGTACATAGCCCTCAGAGGTTTTCCATTTCTTGACCAGGCGATCCATATTACGCTGGTAGGCTGCTCCGTCTTCAGTGTACCGGGCATATTCATCCCTGGAAGTGCCCCGGGTGAAATAGGAGCCTTTGCTTGGGTGAGTGCCTGGAATTGTGCGGTAGCATATGCCGTCATCATCCACATCCAGGTACCGGCCAAATTCTTCCATCTGATCCAACTCCACTTCACTCAGCACCTTTCCACGTTTTAGTTTCCTGCTATCATCCCAGGCAAGGGGATCGGTCAGATGGTTGTTCATACCCAAATCCAGGTCGGTCATGACTATGACGGGTGTCTGCAATTGATCCGCTAAATCCATGGCATCAGCCGTCATGTCAAAGCATTCCGAAGGGGTGCTTGGAAAAAGCAGAACCTGCTTCGTATCCCCATGGGATGCATAAGCACAAAACAATATGTCGGACTGCTGCGTTCGCGTTGGCATGCCTGTAGAAGGACCACCGCGCTGTACATTGACAATCACCAACGGTATCTCGGAAAAGTAAGCGAGCCCAATGAATTCGCTCATAAGCGAAATGCCGGCTCCACTGGTAGAAGTAAACCCTCGTGCGCCATTCCAGTTGGCACCGATGGCCATACCTACCGCAGCCAGCTCGTCTTCTGCCTGCACGATGGCATATTTGTTTTTGCCGGTGTTCTTATCTACCCTCAGCCTTTTGCAGAATTTTTCAAAAGCATTGATCACCGAGGTAGACGGGGTTATAGGATACCATGAGGCAAATGTCGCCCCGCCGTAAATCGCCCCAAGCCCGCAAGCGCTGTTGCCGTCAATCATGATTTTATCACCGACCAGGTCTCGTCTTTCTACTCTGAATTTGAGCGGATATTTATAATTCTCTTTCACGTAATTGGCACCAAGCTCTAGCGCCTTGTGGTTGGGCAGGATCAGCTTTTCTTTTTTGGCGAATAGCTTGTTGATGATCTCTTTTATCACATCCAGATCAATATCCAACAGGGTAGCCAGAGCTCCTATGTAGACGATATTTTTGAATAGCTGCTGCTGCCTGGGTACGTCGTAGTTTTCCATACAGAGGGCCATCATGGGCACGCCGATGAACTCAATGTCCTCTCTTCGGAATTTTGGGTGAAGAGGCTTCGTGTTGTCAAAAATAAAGTAGCCTCCCGGAGATAGTGAGGCCACATCCTTTTCAAAGCTTTGAGGATTGACTGCCACCATGATGTCAACACCTTCACGTCTACCGATATGTCCCTGGTCATTGACCCGTACCTCAAACCATGTGGGCAAGCCTTGGATATTGGACGGGAATATGTTCTTGGATGAAAGAGGGATGCCCATCTTGAATATGGCTTTCGCGAAAAGGTCATTAGCGCTGGCCGATCCTGTGCCATTTACGTTGGCAAACCGAATGACAAAATCATTCGCCTTTACTTCACTACTCATAATATCTTCGTTGCTTTTGTCACACCATACATAAATTTCTTCATGTCCCAGGCTGAGGTAGGACAGCGCTCTGCACATAGACCGCAGTGCAGGCATACATCCTCGTCCTTGACCATGACACGGGTGGTAGGCAGGGTAGAGGAGACGTATAGATCCTGCTCATTATTTTCCGCAGGAGCGATCAGCCTTTTTCTAAGGTTTTCTTCCTCACCATTGATGGTAAAGGATATGCAGGATGTGGGGCAGATGTCCATGCAGGCGTCACACTCTATACATTTCGGTGCCTCAAAGACGGTCTGTACGTCGCAGTTGAGGCAACGCTGTGCTTCGTTAAATGCAGTCTCTACGTCGAATCCCAGTTCGACCTCTACCTTCCGGTCTTTAAGGGTGCGTTTTTTGTCTTCATGAGGTACTTTAAATCTCAAGTCATCTTCTACAGCGCTATCGTAGCTCCATTCATGGATACCCATTTTCTGCTGGATCAGGTTAGTAGTAGGTTCGGGACGATCGGTGATGTCCTGTCCGTGGCAGAACTTGTCAATGGATATAGCAGCTTGATGTCCATGTGCCACGGCGGTGATGATGTTTTCCGGGCCCAGGGCAGCATCACCACCAAAGAACACTTTGGGAAGTGTAGACTGAAATGTCTTTTCGTCCAGCACGGGGATGTCCCATTTGCCAAACTCAATACCCAGATCCCGCTCGATCCATGGGAAAGCATTATCCTGGCCTACAGCGATGATCACATCATCTGCCTCGATGAATTCATCCGGCTCACCTGTGGGCACCAGCGAACGCCGACCGTTTTCATCATAGACGACATCTACCTTGGAGAAGATCATGCCCTTGAGCTTTCCGTTTTCTACCACAAACTCCTTTGGCGGCATGTTGTTCATGATGAGGATGTCCTCGGCTTCCGCATCTTCGATTTCCCAAGGAGAAGCTTTCATTTTTTCGCGTTCACTTCGCACCACTACTTTGACGTCAGTTCCGCCGAGGCGCTTAGAGGTACGACAACAGTCCATAGCGGTATTACCCCCACCCAATACAATTACTTTTTTACCTACTTTATCCTTGTGTTCAAATGCTACGTTGGCTAGGAATTCCACCCCGATGTGGATATTGGCATCTGCTTCTTTTCTGCCTGGTAGCTCCAGGTCACGGCCTTTGGGGGCACCCGTACCGACAAAGACCGCATCATAGTCCTTGTCCAGGACTTCCTTCATGCTACTCACATAATGGTTGAAATGAGTGCTGATCCCCAGGTCGACAATGTAATTGACTTCTTCATCGAGTACTTCCTCTGGCAATCGGAAAGAAGGGATTTGGGTACGCATCATGCCTCCTCCTTTGAACCACTCATCGAACAGATCAATTTCATACCCTAGTGGAGCAAGATCTCGGGCCACGGTGAGTGAGGCAGGTCCTCCTCCAATAAGGCATATTTTCTTGCCATTCTTGGGGAAGGGGGCTTGTGGCAGTCTGTGTTTCACATCGTCCTTGAAGTCTGCTGCCACCCGTTTAAGTCGGCATATTGCTACTGGTTCTTCTTCCACACGCCCTCTTCGGCAAGCCGGTTCGCACGGACGGTCACAGGTTCGTCCCAGTATGCCTGGGAAAACATTTGACTCCCAGTTGATCATGTAGGCATCGCTGTATCGCTCAGCGGCAATGAGTCGGATATACTCAGGTACAGGGGTGTGGGCGGGGCAGGCATACTGGCAGTCCACGACCTTGTGGAAATACTCAGGATCCTTGATATTCGTCGGTTTCAAGCTCTGGTAATTTTTGTTTCACACGCAAAAGACCAAAAGCAAAACCTTGCGTTCATTAGTCTTCATACATCAGTTCTAGTTCGGGACTTGAAAGTTCCCTAATCGCACGTATCGACCAATGGTACGAATGGGTGCTATCTTCAAATGTAACTAATTAGAGGGGAATATGCCAGCCTCAAAACCTTATCATTTTGGTATGGCTAGAGTGCGGGTTCACGAGCGTTGATGGTGTGCAATTCACACCTGGCACTGCCAATAAAGAGCTTGCTGTAGATCATAAGCGGGTAGTGGTTCTTGTCGGCAGAAAGCCATATTACCACGGGGCGATCTTTTTTTAGTTTCTTTTGATCAGGGATGAGCAGGTGCATCTTATGCGCCTCGACTTTGTTTCCGTTGAGGTTGACTTTATCGAGCCCCTGATAATGCATTCCTACTCGATACAGCTTGTTTTCATACACTGTATGTATCAAGGTCGAATCTCCCACTTCCATACTTTCCCAATCGTAGTTTTTGAAGTACAGAAATGTACCCAATATTCCGTAGGTACTTGTATTCATTTTAACTACATAAGAGGTGTCCGGCTTTGATTTTCGATAGTCTTTGATTTTCACATTGGTCCAAAGCGAGTCGTAGTTGAAGTCATTCCACTGCTCCAGCCTTGAGTCACCCATGGTCACGTTTTTGTAGGAGTTTAAAGTTTTCGAGGATTGGTTGTGAATCAGGGCATTGTACTTGTCATCCAGATTAGAAAGCCAGTTGCCCAGGCCCAGTGTAGAAGCGTGTGCAAAGACCTTGTGATAATCCTCTCCGGAGATGTTCATCGCATTGTAATCGATCTTGACAGTGCCGCTGCCCAGGGTAAACCAACCCAGTTTGAGCTTGTAATAGAATTCTTCGGTGCTTTGCGAGCCATGCGTTGAGGGTGGTGTAAAGGCAAATATTGCGAGTCCAAAGAATGAGATGGATAAGAGGGTCAGGAAAGTAATTATTCTTTTTTTCATCGGTTCACTTTTACCACGACTTTCCAAATACTGTGCCCAAATTAAAAAATGCTTCTTCGAGTATTAAACTGGTAGTATTCCGGATTGCCAAATAGCATATTGCCGGGTTCATCTTTATTCTCGCTTAGGAAGAACTGCATGATGGCCAAAAACATTTCTTCCCTACTGAGTTTTTGATCTCCATTTAGATCCAGCGTTCGGAAGCAGTCATCGGCTTGCTTGATTTCCACCCTAAGGGAAACAAACAAGCATAAATACTCTTGTTTGGAAATAAAGTTGTCATGATTCTTGTCATAAATGAAGAAGATATCGTCTACGGCACTTTTGGCCCGAGCATGAAACTCCTGTGGGGCGTCTACTTGCGTCAGTTCGTCAAGGTATTTGAGCCAGTTTTCCATGTTGCACCGGGTCATGGGCTGCCGGTTAGAAAACGCCTTAAGGCTCTGCCAAAATTGTCTGCCACGAAGAGTGATGAGTTCCTCTACTTCAGACGGTGGCTCGAGGCATCTGAAGATGGCGATGTTCTCGCCAAGGTTTAAAAAGTCAGACTCCTGTAGCAGGCCGTCATGATCAAAGTCCAGGATTTTAAATAGGTGGGTGAATTTTTGCTTTCGATAAGAATCCTCCATGACGCAAGCTATCGAATTGCCTGCAAAAAACAATCAGTAAGTTATAGGGATATTTACCATAAATTCTGCGCCAGCTCCTTCTTTACTGTGCAGCGATACTGAGCCGTTCAACTTTGCGATGAGTTGATTGACAATGTACAGTCCCAGGCCGGTAGAGCTTTCGTTGCCTGTAGGCCGTGGAGATGCCTTACCAAATTTCTTGAACAATATGCTGTGTTCAGAATCGGGAATGCCCGGTCCGCTGTCCTTCACCCGACAGGTAAACAGATTTCCTTTTAGCGAAATGCCTACTTCAACTCGTTCATTTCTCGGTGAGAACTTGATAGCATTGGATAGGAGGTTTTCAATGATCCGTTGTAGCATGTTTTTATCCGTTACAAACCGCTCTGCTTCAAGGTCAAATGATACTTCAAGGTTAATTTCCTTGGCTTGAGCCATCGCCTGAAAATGGAAGACGATTTCATTGATGAAACCTTCGATACTTATGTCATCGGAGCGTTTTCTGGAAGTTCCCGATTCGATCTGGTTGATTTCAAGTAAGTCGCGCGTCAATGTCTTGGAGTCCTCTGTGATTTCATGTACCATATTTACCACTTCCTGGCTGCTGTCAGATATGGTTTGATCAGCTTTGAGGACATTGAGCAATCCCTGTATTTTGTTGATAGGGGATCGTAGGTCATGGGCAATCATTCCCATCAGAATATCCTTTTCTTTCATGGCAGCATCCAACTGCTCGTTAAGTTGTTTCAGGCGGCGGTTGTTGAGCGTTTTCAGGCGATTGGCCCGGGCCAAGATCAAGAGTATCGCGACGATGAGTAAACTACAGATGACACCAGAAAAAATTATGATTTGATTGGTTCTTAGCTTGTTTCTTGCTTCAATGAGTTCGCGTTTTGCGTCATCATAGTTTCTTTCATCCTCCAGCAATTCATTCGCGCCAATCAGCCCGGTGAGATAGTCGGATTTACGATTGCTCAGGCTATCGCTGACTGCATGAAACCTGTCAAGATATAACTCGGCTTTGCTGAAGTCCTCCTTGAGCGTATACAGTCGAATCAAACGACCGTAGAAATCCTTTAGTGCTTCGAAATCAGCAGTCAATTCGGCTGCCTGCATACCCCTGATCGCATGGTGAATCGATAAATCCAGGCTGCCTTGCGCATTGTACAATTCGGATAAGTAGGTGTTCGCCGTGATTATTTCACTGTTCATGTCGAGCTTCTCGGCAAGCTCCAGAGTACGCGAAAGCAGAGACTCTCGCTCGGGGGCATCCAGTCTGGGAATCTGTCCCAATAGATTAGTGGCATAGCATTCAGCTCTTTCATTTTTGAGCTCGATGGCCAGCTCATGTGCCTGCCTGAGGTAAAATAGGGCAGAGTCGTATTTCACCTGGTTGTAGTATATCCTTCCCAGGTTTTGTAGGACATAGACTTTGCCATGAGGATGGTCAATGTTTTCATGGATTTTCCAGCTTATCTGATAGTATTCCATGGCTTTTGAACTGTTGCCGCTGCTCAAGTAGGCCAGGCCCATATTTGAGCAGGCGTCTGCGAGCAGGTGGTCGTTCTTTTGATTGGTGGCGATATCGATAAGCTTCATGTATTGGTCAATCGCCAGATCATACTGTTGGTTTTGAATCCTTGACAGGCCAAGGAAAACATAGGCCGGTTCAATGGCTACCTTAGGGCTAGCATCACGGTTGAGTGCTATAGCTTGCTCGCAGTTCTCAATGGCCTCATCGATTCTTCCATTGAGATAATTGTAAAAACAAAGGTGGACACGGGCGCTTATTTCCCCTTGGAGGTACATGATCTCACTGCTGTGCTCAAGTGCAAGAGTGGCGTAGTGATGAACTGAGTCTTTGCTATAGTCCCAATGGTATTGAGCCTTTTGATTTAATGAATCTATAGCAGACTTGTCCAAATCAGCATAGGTGCAGAATGCAGATATTGTGAAAAGAAATAAGAATATGGTTCTCATTAGGCTGCTGCTCGAAAATGGAGGAAAACTCGACTTTCTTTGACTCGCCAAATTACACATTCAGATAAGAATAAATGGGGCAATATGTTTAATTAGGAGTTTTACCTAATTAATTTAGGGGGAATACCTATAGGGTAGCGATCTTCAGCATCCATTACTTAAAAACTATGAAAGTATTATTTATCGGAGGTACGGGCATCATCAGCTCGGCATGCAGTCCTCTGGCCGTAGAAAACGGCATTGACCTCTACCTGCTCAACCGTGGACAATCGGCAAGAAATGTACCGGACGGAGCAAACATTATTGTCGGTGATATTCGACAGCCTGATAGCATCAGAAAACTCCTGTCAGATCACCATTTCGATGCGGTGGTGGATTGGATTGCCTTTACCCCTGAGCATATTCAGGCAGATATTGACCTGTTTCGTGATCATACCGATCAGTTTGTCTTCATCAGTTCAGCCTCTGTCTATGACACACCTACGAGCTACCCTGTCACTGAGGAGCTCCGAGCCTACAATCCGTTTTGGAAGTACTCTCAGGATAAAATTGCCTGCGAAGAGCTTTTGAAAAAGGAATACGAAGCCACGGGATTTCCGGTGACTATAATACGACCCTCACATACCTATGATCCAACCGTTTTGCCCATACCAGGGGGCTATACTACAGTAAACAGAATGCTCAAAGGAAAAAAGGTGATTGTACACGGGGATGGTACTTCGCTTTGGACCTTGACGCATCACCAAGATTTTGCACGTGGTTTTGTGCCCCTTTTGGGCAATAAGGAGGCGATTGGAGAGACCTACCACATTACCGGAGACCAGTGGCTGAGCTGGAATCAGATTTTCGACCTTGTTGCAGAGGCCTTTGGAACGAAGGCTGACAAAGTCCATGTACCCAGCGAAGTGATCAATACCTATGACGCAGAGTGGGGGGCAGGCCTGCTTGGTGATAAGTCGGTAAGTATGATCTTTGACAACACCAAGATCAAACGAATCGCTCCCGAACTGAAAACGAACATTACATTCGCCGAGGGGGTAAAGGAGATAGCCACCTGGTATCAGGCGGATGCCTCAAGACAAGTGGTGGATCAGGAAAAAGACCAGCTGATGGATCGGATCGTTAGAGAGTTTGCTAAATAGTTTTTTGATTCAAATTAGTCTTAGATCAAATGTTGCACCTGCGGCAATCCTTTCAACGAAACTTCCTGTCCAGATTCCATTGCCTCATAGATTCGCTCCAGCAAAAACATGTCACGAGCACCCATCTCTCCGGGTACGAGACATTCCGTATTGTCGATGATGTTTTTAGCGAAAGCATCCATCTGAGCGGCTTGCTGGTTGATGCCCGGGAAAGAAAAAGGCTCGTCGTTGACCATTCCCTTTAGGTTGCCATAGATGTACGCGGGCTTCAGGCCAAATTCATCCGTTTCGGTTTTGGCTTGCAGGTAGCCGAAGTACGGTTTCTCATAACTCGACTCAGCCATAGACCGGGCGCCGGATGGAAACTGAAACTGCCATGCCAGCGAACCTTCCACGTCACCATAAAAATCAAAGTCCTGGGTGGTGTTTTGCGCCTGCACGGATACAGGGAGTTCGCCCAATGTATAGAGGCTGGACTGTACGCAATAGATCCCTACGTCCATGAGCGGACCGCCGCCTGCCAATGTTTTGTCCAATCTCCATCGGGATTTGTCCTTGAGTTCAAATCCAAAACCCTGGGTTAATTCATTGATTTGTCCATATACTTTTTTTTGACCCAGGCGCATCATTTCCAGATTGTAGGGGTCGTAGTGCAGGCGATAGCCGATGGACAGTCTCTTGCCGGATTTTTTGGCCGCATCGATCATTTTTACCGCATCCTCATATCGAGTGGTCATTGGCTTTTCACAGGTTACATGCTTGCCGGCCTGGAGCGCACGAATGGAGAATTCGGCGTGCATGCTGTTGGGTAATACGACGTAGACGATATCAATATCCGGGTTGTCGGCTATTTCGTCGAAGTTGTCATAGTTGTAAATGTTCTTATCAGGAATCTGATATTTCTCAGCCCAGGTGCCGGCTTTTTCAGGAGTACCGGTTACGATACCGGCCAGGTAGGAATACTGAGTTTCCTGCAGAGCAGGGCCTAGTTGTCCTGCTGAGTAACTGCCCAGTCCCACTAGAGCATAGCCCAGTTTGTCCTTCTTCTTTTTAGACGGGGCAATGTTGCACATGGGCAGGGTGCTCAAGGCAATCGACCCAAGGGCTGTGTTTCGAATAAAAGTTCTTCTTTTCATGGTTATGAATGGTTTAGTTTAAAAGGTCATTGGCTGAATGAACCAGGTATATATAGGCTGCGCCAAGGTTTACTACATATTCGTTTTCACCCCAGAGGAACGGCCAGTCTTCTTTGTTTTCCGGGAAGTCCGGTGGTAGAATCAATACTCCCGGTACAATGCCTCCGGCAATAAACGAGTAGTCTGCCCGATTCATTCCATAGCCAACCTTCTTGGATTTTGTGCCCACACCCGATACAAAAGAAATGTCTGAGTCAGGATGGGTGCCATAGATGTAGTTGAGGGCTCTGAGGGTATATTCTTTGTCAAAGAGGTCGGGGAATCGCTTGGCAAGTTCATAATTGTTGGTGCCAAACCGAATCACCCAGCCGTTGCCGGCCCAGCCTCCTCGGCCGATGGGCACCAGAAAGGGGTTGTCAAACTCTAAGCTGTCAGCCCACTGCTTGTAATCCATCGCTGCTTCTTTCACAGCCTCCTGATAAGATGCATCCATCTGATCAAATACTGAAAGGAATGGCGCCACATGGAACCCGAAGGACCCTTCCAGTTCTGTCCAGAGGTCTGAAACAGCTTTCTTGTATTTAGGGTCTTTCGTGGTGATGAGAAGCTGGGTAGCGGCATTGAGCTTTTCGCTGTTGAGTCTGCCGCCTGTAGTATTTCCCACTCGGAAGGTATCGGGTTCTTTGTTGGATTCTTCTTCCCATACATTGATCGCTGTTTGCAGGCATTCTTTGGCCAGCTCAGGATTGAAGTCTTTCAAAGCACGAGAAGCTGCGGCCAAAGTACCTGCACTTCCGTAGTTCAATGCACTGGATCGACTGGTGAACGCCCAGCGGTCGTCGTAGATCCCACTTTCAAAGCCATTGCTTTCCAGGCTGTCCATTTTTGAGTTGTAGATCAGGTTGTCGGTCATAGTGAGCCCATCGCCCAAATGAGTGTATTGGGAGATATGCGGGACAATGATTCCCGGAATGGCATGACCCACCGCCCTGTGCTGTGCGATCAATGCCAGCGTGCCATGCTCGATTTGCTGCAAGAGGTCATTTTTGCCATCAGGGTGGTGGAGGTCTACGTAGCCTGCCTCCTGATCCACAAGCGTTTCATCCCGGTCAATGCCAAATGCCTCATACGCTTTTACCAGATCCAAAACGGTACGGTACTGCGTCTGAGTACGAATGTCATAATCTCCCGCATCGTACCATCCACCAATATTGAGTCCCGGGATGTGCTCTCCAGGTTTGTAGGGGGTGTCGGTCGTTGGGCCCTGACCATATAAGTCAAAGTGGTCAAGGCTCACAGGGGCCTGTAGCGCATCGTCCATATGTGAGCGGCCATGCCAAATGCGGTAGGCCTCGTTGACCATAACGTGATCCATTTGCACCGGCATGTAGATGTCCAGTGTGGGCTGCCAGGCTTTGGCATAGACGTCTTTAGAAATCATGAATGGCTGAGTTTTTACCTGAGCGTACTCTATGAAGTACAACCCCTCTTCTTTGACCTCAGTAAAATCAAACGAGGTGTAATCGTATCGTGTGAATTGTCCAACATACTCTGTGTTGGCTGTCCAGATTTTTTCCTCTGTGCCGTCGGAAAGTACCTTATACAATATGGCAAAGGAAGACTTTGTGTCGTTGGGGTCGAGTTCTACCAATGCGACCTTCTTTTGGTCGGGATGGTAGCCTAGCTGCGAATGAGCAATGACGGGTTCTCTTGACCAGTTGGGTAGGGTAGAACCCGTGATTTGCCATTTTACTACTTCGCCTGTCTTACTGCCAGGAATCAAGGACTGTACCACATACCAGCCATTTTGAGCTTTGTTTCGGCCGTCGTAGAGTGATAGCTCATTCTCTGTTTTGATCGTGATTCGCCTCTCAGCATCCTCTGGTGCCATTACTAATTGACTGCCTGAGGCCAGCGGCATAGGGATGGCTTTTTTACCATCCAGCTTCATAGGCCCGCTGGGATATAGTGGGAGGGTACCTGGGGTATTGTCCATAAGATAACCTTTTTCGAAATAGGCAGCCGGAAGAAATTCCAGGTTGAAACCAGCTCGCCCTTCGAGTTCTTTTGGGAGTGCATTAGGGAGGTTGACCGTGACCTCAATGCCATCAGCGATCGGCGAGGCTTTGATGGAATACTTGAAGTTGTATTTAGGATACTCCAGGAATGCCTCGATGGTCTGAGAAGTAGAATCAATCTTTCTTTCCGCGAAAGTGGGAATCGCGTCCCACTGCTCAGGTGTCCTGTCGAGCCGAACGTCCCCGTTGGTGACCGTCCTCACGCCATGGTGGATGATTTCTATCCCGCTCATTTTCGAGTCATCGAACAGGCCGTTGTACCAGTTACTAAAGACAAGAATGTTTAATCCACGTTTTTCATAGTATTGCTTGTCATTGAGGCGCATCGACTGGTCAACGGGATTGAAGTCAGCGCATCCTGCAAAAAACAAGAGGCATAATAAGTAGCTTAGTTTATTCATAGTTTAGTTTATTTCCATTTAAGTGCGAAGTATTGGCATGGCTGGCCACTAATGTTTTGAAGTGTATGGCTTGTGTTGGGTTCGACATAGATTAAGTCGCCTGTAGTTCCCTGAATATTGTTGTCACCGGCCTGCAGACTAATGTTTCCACCTACAATCAAAAAAATTGATTCCTCCTCGTATGAAACCGGTTCAGTGCTTTGCTCCATTCCATCGAGATAGGAGACGTGCAGTTCCATTCGGTTGGTCATCATTGTGGGTGAGTCAAAATATTGAGTGATCCCTCCGGTTTCTGTTTTTCTTATTCCCAGTTTTTCCCAAATGAAAAAACGAGGTTGGTTTAGAGAATCAGCCTTGCCGGTAGGGGATTTGGCACTATAGGACATCAGATAGAAGGTGGCGAGTTCGTCCGAGTTGTTGGAGATGAAAATATCCTCCCCGGGATTGAGCAGGCCTACGCTGCCAGGTCCCAACTGATGTAGTGTATAGCCAATAACATCCAGGACACCTCGCTGGACAATGATCAGATGTTCCTTTGGATTGATAGGAAAGGGAAAGTCATTGCCTGGGGGCAAAGTCCAGGAATTAAGCTCCAGGCTGTCGAAGTATTGTGTGGCGCCTTTGAGAATTGTTCGCTTGATGCCAATGTCGGTGGGTGATTCGATGGTTTCCCTCCATTTAATATGGGTAGATGTCAAAGCCTCCTGACCAATGAGGTCAACACACACAAAAGTCAATATCAAGATGAGCCCGGTCTTTATCTTCATTTTTATCAAATTTCAATTTCTGTTTTTAAGGCGCCAGCGTTAGAATCAATGATTTGGCCTCCTCCCAGGGTCAATTCAAATTTGCCAGGTTCTAATACCCGGCTGCCGTCCTCTTTGACGACCCTGAAGGCATCTTTATCCAATTTGAACTCAACCGTTGTGCGCTCGCCTGCCTTTAGATAGACCCTTTTGAAGGCCTTCAAACTACGGATAGGAGTAGGTTCTTGTGTGCTGAGGTTGGTGGTGTAGAGCTGTACTACTTCTTCTCCATCACGATTACTATCGTTGCTTAAGACCACAGAGGCAATGACCTGATCATCTTCGACCTTGCAGGAAATATTATCATAGCTGAAGTCAGAATAGGACAAGCCATAGCCAAATGGGTATAGTGGTTTGGAAGTGAAATACCGATAGGTATGGCCCGTCATGGCATATTGCTCGAAAGGGGGAAGGTCGTCCACTGACTTATAATAAGTCACCGGCAAGCGACCGGCGGGGTTGTAGTCCCCAAACAATATATCCGCTATGGCGTGTCCGCCAGCCTGTCCCGGGTACCATGCCTCCAGAATTGCTGGAAGATTTTCATTCTCCCAGTTGATGGCGAGGGCACTGCCATTGAGGAGTACAAGCACAACGGGCTTGCCCAAGGCGTGCACCGATTGGATGAGATCCAGTTGTGTTTGAGGCAATCCTAGCTGCGTACGGTCACCTCCCCGGAAGCCCTCTATTTTAATGTCCATTTCTTCACCTTCCATCCGTGGAGTCAGTCCCATGCACATCACTATTACTTCAGCGTCTTTGGCAGCGGCCAGGGCTTCTGCTTTTAGATCAGGCTTGGGTTCTGCCCACACCAGCTGGAGCGTGGCATCGGCATAGGATTCTCCGGCTGTAAGTGTGAATTCGTATTTTTTTCCTTTCTCCAGGAAAAGGGGATCGGATTTGTTCAACCGAGGATCACCGTATTCATCATTGAAATGGTAGCTGGTCTTAGCGATCAGACTGTCGCCGAAATACAGCTGGGTGTTCATCGTACCGATAAAGCCCAACTGGTATTGCCCGCTTTTGTCGGGTGTAATCTCTCCGCTCCAGCGAACGCCAAAATCATCATCATCCATATCCGGGCGAGGAGCCCGGTCATTCCAGTTGGCGTCAATTTCTGTTTGCTCTTCGGTGAATACCACTTCGCCTTTCAATTGGTTGTTGTCATAATAGTCAGCCTTCAAACTAGAGAGGTTTTTTGAAGGAATCTTGTAGAACATCGGCATGCCCTCTGCCAGTTCGCACCCCTGGGCGAAGGTGATATCTGCATTGGGGAGTTTTTCGCGAATGCCTCGCAAAGGAGTGATCGCATCAGACGGAACTCCATTGTAGTTGCCAAGCAGCATGAGCCATTGGTCAGCATTGGGGCCAATGACCGCTACTTTTTTCAAGTTCTTATTGAGAGGTAGAAGGTTGTTTTCATTTTTGAGCAAGACAATAGACTTTCTTGCTGTTTCGCGGGCCAGTTGTTGGTGCTCTTTACTATCAACCATTTCATAAGGTATTTGGGCGAAAGCCACATCAGCATCAGGATCAAACATGCCCAGCTTGAACCTGGCCAGCATGAGTCGTTTCACAGATTGATCAACGGTCGCCTCGTCGATTAGGCCTTGTTCGACCGCCTGGATCAAAAAGGGAAATACATCAGGGTCAAGGCCACAGTTGAGATCACAGCCGGAACGAACCGCCAGTGCAGCAGCCTGCTCAGGGGTTTCGACAATCCCATGTTCGTTGTAGATGTCCTCGATCGCTCCGCAGTCCGAAACGATGTATCCTTCAAATCCCATTTGGTTTCTGAGGATTTGATTCATGAGCAGATCACTGCCGCAGCAGGCTTCCTCATTGTACCGGTTATAAGCACACATGGCAGAGTAGGCACCCCCTTCTTTGATACCCATTTCAAATTGGGGTAGGTAGGTCTCCCAGAGATCCCGGGCGTTGGATTCTGCATTGAACTCATGGCGCTCGGGCTCCGGGCCATTGTGCACCGCAAAATGCTTGACCGTTGCAATTGTTTTCAAGTATTTCGGGTCATCACCCTGTAGGCCTTTGATAAACTGCACTGCCATCCGGCCGGTGAGGAGGGGGTCTTCTCCATAAGTCTCCTGTCCGCGGCCCCAGCGAGGATCACGAAAGATGTTGATGTTGGGTGACCAGAGGGTAAGGCCCTGATAGAGGTTGCGTTTGTCTCTACGAACAAACTCATGATGCTTAGCCCGGGTCTCGTCTGATATCGCAGTAGCTACACGATACATCAGATCCTCATCCCAGGTGGCACCCAGCCCTATGGCCTGAGGGAATACGGTTGCAAGGCCTGTCCGTGCCACTCCATGCAGCCCTTCGTTCCACCAGTTGTACTGAGGGATACCAAGACGCTCGATGGCTGGAGCTTCGTTGATCATCTGGTATACTTTTTCTTCCAGGGTCATCCTGCTGACGAGATCCTCTGCTCTTTCTTCAAAGCTCAGCGTTGTGTTTAAATAGTCCGGTTGTGGACTGCACTGCTGAAGCAGGAGTACCGCCAGCACGGCAAGAGATAAAGTAACGGGTTTTTGGAGGTGGATTTTCAAAATAATTGGTCGTTAAGGATTTAAATTGTTTTGGGTGTAGTCCTGCCATGCGGTTTCTGCTTCTTCGCTGGTCATGATGCCATTGTATACATAAAAGCGGTAGCTCATTTCATAAGTATTACCGGGCTCTAAAATCCAGTCTTCGAATTTGGTCGGACAGAAATTGGCCATGATCTCACCACTAGGCCACACGCGCAGGGGCTCGGGATGCTTGTAGTTGTCCATGTGCGACATCATGATTACCCCTACATCCGCTGAATCCAATTTTCCCTGGATGACACACCAGCGATCGGAAGTGCCATCCACACCGGCACGGGAGGATACCTGGGAGGTGAATACCTCGCTTGTAGATTCAGTCCACTCCGGTACGGTACGCAGGGTCATTCCCTGATAGCGATATTCGAGGATATGAAAGGGTTCGTTGGTGGCGCACTGGTAAGAGATATCAATGTCCAGTGCATAAGCGTTTTCATTTATCTGTGACACGCTGATGGTTTTGGTTTCGTTTAGAGCAACCTTTGTTTTGCCTTCGAGCAGCACCCAATGTTCTTCGAGCACCTGAATGGATGCAGGCTTATCTTCTGTTTCATCATTTTGAGACAGGAGCCCTGCAAAACGTACCGTGCCCTGTCCTTTGCCCAAGTTCCAGAAATCGATGACGTCTCCATCATAGAGTACCTGTGTCCAGGGGTTCCATAGTCCAAAATGATGATTGTGACTCGCCGGGTAAACCTGTGTAATGACCTGCCCCTGGGGGCTGTTGAGTGGATGGATGAAACCGCTGCGGCGGAATATGCTGTCGACTCCCTCCGGAGGATAGACCGTGTCGTATTGATAGGAAAGGAGGTCAGTGCCGTTGAGAGAAAAGGTAAGTTTCCCGTTCAGATCGTTTACGGTTATTCCTTCAATGCCTTCGACAGACTTGTCGCACCCTGATGTCAGGATGAAAAGAATAAAACAAACGAGATAGAATTGGAAGTTGAGTGCTTTCATGGTATTGGTTCGAAATTTTAACATAGATTAATTATCTGAAAATCAAATGATAGGATTGCTCCAAAGTGTTTTTCTGTCTTTTCTGTCCATGGATCGGAAACATTTGCATCTGTACTTTATCGGATAGTGTAGTGATTTAGTACTTAATATTGTTGCAAACAATCAACCTCATGAACAACACCATTTTATTCTTATCAGTCCTATTAGGTGTCATGGCGTGCAGATCAGAGCAAAACACATTCACCCCACAAGATAATGATATTCGATATGCTGGAAGATGGGATTTTGAAAATCCATCCAGGCCGGTCATGATATCATCAGCCTGCTATGTTGAGTTTCGATTTGAAGGCACTAAAGCCACCGCTATGGTTCAGAATTTATTGCCAGCAGGAGAACGTAACTACCTGGCACTGGAACTTGACGGGCGGTACATAGGACGGGTGAAACTTGAACATGATCAGCTCTTTCAAATTCCTATTAAATCGGAAGTAACTGGTGTGCATCATGTTCGGATTTTTAAAGCTACAGAGGCCGAAACAGGAGAGATTGCTTTTTTAGGAGTGGAGGCGGAAAGACTGGTGTCATTGAGCTCAAAGCCTGATCGAAGAATTGAGTTCATCGGAAACTCTATCACCTGTGGAGCAGCGGCTGACTTGAGTGATATTGCCTGTGGCTCTGAGTATTATCAGGATCAACACAACGCCTACCTTTCCTACGCAACACAAAGTGCGATGAAATTGGATGCCCAATTTACCTTATCATCAGTATCAGGCAAGGGAGCCTATCGAAACTGGAATAGCCTGGAGCCTACCATACCTCAGCTCTATAAAAATCTGTACCTGAACACGGATGATTCCCGGAGACATGACTTTACAAAATATACTCCCGACCTGGTGAGCATTTGCCTGGGCACTAATGACATGTCCAATGGAGACGGCATCACGGAGCGACTGCCCTTTGATTCGGAAAAGTTCATTTCTGCTTATGTCGAGTTTATTGGTCAGGTCTATGAAAAATATCCTGAAGTTCAGATATGTCTACTCTCCAGTCCTATGATGGGCCCACGAGAGCGGGTGATTCTGGACACAGCGCTCAAAGAGGTTCAGGAAAAGGCTAATTCTGTCTATTCTGAGAACTCATCGATTGAGTTGTTTGATGTGCATATCGAGCGTGAGGCTCGTGGATGCACCGGGCATCCGAGTGTTGAAGACCATAAGATCATCGCAGAAAAACTAGTACCCCAGATAAGGAAATTGATGAACTGGTAGTAAAGCCCTATTCCTCGTGCCTGTTTAAGGAAAATTCATTCAGGCCATTTGGTTTATGATCTGAATTGTCCGACATTTAGATTCCTTTAAATCAAACTAGTAACAATGAGTTCATTTTTGGTGAATACCCGCAGCATTCTTTTATTCATTTTCTCGATTTTCCTGCTCCCCGCATTGGCGCAGCAGGATGTTGAACTTAAGCTTCAAAAAGGTCATTCTGAAAAGATCAATGAGATTTTGTTTACCCCATCCGGGGAAAGATTGGTCAGCTGTAGTGACGACAAGACCATCAAGATTTGGGATGTGAAAAGTGGTAAGGAGCTTCGCACACTTGTAGGACATCAGGGAGATGTGCTTTCCATCGCTTTAAACAAGGGAGGAACGACTATTTTCAGTGGGGGAGACAAAAAGGAGAAGAAGGTCATCTTTTGGAGTACAGTGACTGGTGAAAAAACGGGTGAGCTGGGCGGATTTGAAGGAGGCATCAGCGCCATCAAGTTTTCGCCGTTTGGCAATCGCATCGCTGTCCTGGAGTCAATGTCTGGTTTTCAGACCAGAGTATCCATCTGGGATGAGGCTTTGAGTGCCAAGCGATTTGACCTGAAACTGCCGGCAGACTTTTATGCACAGACTATTGCTTTCCATCCTGGTAACAATCATCTGGTAGTAGGAGGTAAGTACCTCAAAAAAGCCAAGGACAAAAACGTATTCATTTTCGATAGTTCTACGGGAGAAGAACTTCAACAAGTAAAGGGCACTTCATCTAGCATTACTCAGCTGTACTACAGCAGGATTGGATCTAAGCTGGCCGTCGTAGGTACGAACATTCAGATCTATAGTACACTTGGTGAGTATACACTGCAAAACGACATTCCTGTCAATGGTAGCCATGCCATGTTTTATGACAAGGATCGCAAGATTATTTTCTCAAAAGGAAATGATCTCTACAAGTGGGACTTGGCAACCAATACACAATTGGATAAAGTGGTCAACGGTCACAACAAAGCTATTGGTGCGGTCAACATCACCTTGGATGAAAAATACTTCGTTACTGCCGCCAATGACAACAACATCAACTTTTTTGATGAAGAGAGTTTTACTAAAATCCCACACTTCTCAGGAGTAAAACCGGATCAGGTACAGCAGATAAGTTTTGATAAGAGCTACAGAAATATGTACTCGATCATGGACAACAACCGGGTTCAGTATTGGCAGCTACAAAAAGCGAAGTTGGATTTCATCTATCCAAAGCTGGAAAGAGGAGGAGATCCCGTTGGTCTGGATTTTTCTGATGACAAGAGTATTATGACCATATGCGGATCACAGAATAAAGGCGTAGAGGTTTGGGATGTGAAGAAAAATGTTTCCCAGGCGTTTCTGCCTCATACTTCTTTTGTATCCAAGGCAGTCAATGTGCCGAATTCTACCAAAGTAGTGGGACTGGGTAGAGACAGAACCGTGCTCGTATGGGATCGAAGCAATCCCGGAGCTCCGATATATAAAATGAGGGGACATCGCTCTGATATATACAGTGTGGCGGTGGCTCCTGATGGTTCGGTGGCCTATACGGGTAGCAAGGACAAAACACTCAAGGTTTGGGATTTGAATACCGGGTTGGTACTACACTCAGTCACTATCGGTATGGAAGTAAATGACCTGGCCATCAGTCCTGATGGTAGTAAGTTGGTGCTAGGGTGTGGAAATACAACCACGGTCTTTGGTGATGCCTCGCCGACGGCTTTGTATGTTTTGGAAACCTCTGGAATGGCCGACTATGCCAAAGTGAAGAACCAGGAGACCTTCAAGAAACTGCTGGGTCACTCCGCGTCTGTGGTTCATGTTTCATTTTCTCCTGATGGCAGCATGATCTTTAGTGGAGGTGCCGATAGCAAGATTTTTATTTGGGATGCCGCTACTCTAGGTATGGTTCAGAAAATAGAAGGACATAGCGCTCCGGTGAATACTTTAACACTTGATAAGTCCGGGAAGTACCTTGTGTCAGGAAGTAATGACGCCACCACTCGTTTTTGGGAGTTGTCTAATCTGGAAAGCAACTTCAATATGGTGACTTTCAATAACGGAAATGAGTACATCGTATACGACAAGAACAACTACTACTCCTGTACAAAGAATGGTGCAAAAAACGTCCATTTCGTTATCGACAACAAAGTCTATCTCTTCGAGCAGTTTGACCTTCGATTGAACCGGCCTGATCTGGTCTTTGCCAATCTTCCAGGGGTGAACAAAGATCTGCTTAGAGCTTATTACAAAGCGTATAAAAAGCGATTGAGGAAGATGAACTTTACCGAGGATATGCTCTCAGCAGATTTCAATGTCCCCGAGGTGCAAATCGTCAATGAAGATGATATTCCTTATCAGTCAGCAACCAGAAATATTGTATTGAAAATCAAGGCTCAGGATAAGGCCTACGCTCTGGATAGATTGAACGTTTGGATCAATGATGTGCCGCTCTATGGTAAGGAAGGGGTAAATCTTCGTGGTGAGGCAACTACCTCTATAGAGAAGGATTTGGATATCACCCTCTCTAAGGGAAAGAACAAAATCCAGGTTTCCGTACTCAATCAGCGTGGCGCCGAATCATTCAAAGCGACGAAGTTTGTTTATTATGAGGGGGGTGGAGAGAAAAACGACCTTTATGTTATTGGTATTGGGGTGTCCCGATTCAAGGATTCTGAATTTAACCTCGACTATGCGGCTAAGGACGCTACGGATGTGGTCAATCAATTGGCCGGTAACACCTCCAAATACAATAATATCTATACCAAGCTGGTGCTCAATGAAGAAGCCACAAGAAGTAACATTAAAGCACTGAAGAGCTTCCTGATGAATAGCAAGATCGATGACAATGTGATTGTGTTTATTGCTTCACACGGTCTGATCGATGATGAGATGGATTACTACCTGGCGACTACTGACATCAACTTCTACACACCCAGCCAGGGCGGATTGATCTATGATGATCTGGAAGGATTGTTGGACGGTATCCCTTCTAGGAAAAAGCTGCTTCTGATCGATGCCTGTCACTCTGGAGAGGTGGACACTGATGAATCTTACAAGGCACCCATTCCACCAACTGAGACCCAGTCTGAGGAGGTGAAAGTGTCAGCAGAGATCACAGCCATCAAGGAATCATCTGACATCAAATCAAGGGGCTTTAAAAAAGTCGGAGGTCCCAGCCTTGGAATGGCAAGTACATTTGAGTTGATGAAGCAGCTTTTTAATGACCTGCGAAGAGGCTCGGGTGCTACGGTGATTTCTTCTGCAGGAGGCAAGGAGTTCGCTCTGGAATCTTCCCAGTGGAATAACGGCGTATTTACCTACTGTTTCCTACAAGGGCTTGTTACTAAGGATGCTGATTTAAATGAAGATGGAGCCGTGGATGTGACGGAAATCAGGAATTATGTGGCTGACAATGTAAAAGTCCTCACCAATGGAGAGCAGAACCCCACATTTAGAAAAGAAAACATTGATAACAATTATAAGATTTGGTAAATTATCAATTGATATCTTATGATTGTAGATTGCAAAACATCACCTGTACTTGACTTATAATTATAAACGTTCACTAACATTTTAAAACGCATGAAAAATCTTTCTACCTATTTATTGTCAATGCTTATGCTATTGGGAAGTTTTACCCTGATCGCACAAGATGACGAATCGCCTACTGTAGATATTGACAGTGTAAATATCAAAGGTTTCAGAGGGGTCAAATCGATTTTTGACAAAACTACCAATCAGGTGATCCAGCACTATGTTTATTTCAACAATGGTGCAAGTCTGGAAGTGGTGTTCCTGGATCTTGATCTACAGATTACTAAAAGAGTACCACTACCATTGGCTACCGGAGATATTCAGGAAGCCCTTTTCAATGGTGAAACCATCTTGTTCTACACTTTAGCTGGGGGATATGCTCAGTTTTATACCATGAGTCTAGATGGGGAAATCATTGGTCAATTCGGCGTTCAATATGTCTACTCTCTGGATGGTAAGACGCTCCCTTACGTAGTAAATTCTGAAATAGACAATGGATTCTATATTTTGAGACCATGGTATAAGGACCCAAATGTATTTGGGTCGTTCGTAGGGTATGAAATAATTAAAACCGACAATGCCCTTACCACGCTATGGACTAAAAGCTTCTATCCTGCTAAGAAAAAGGAAGGCATTATGCTTCAAACAGCAGAGTCTGGATTTGATCGCTTGGTCGTAATAGAAAGCAACATGGCCAACTGGGTGACTAACAAAATGACCGGAACGGAGATGGTTTGTTTTGATGGCAACAACGGAGACGAGCTCTATCGTGTAGCGCTGTACTCAGATGACTTTACCTCATTGCCTTCTCAGATTGAAATTGATCAGGACGGAAACATCAATCTGGGAGGTGAATACTTCAAAGGCAACAAAACCAAGAACGTAAACTCAACAGGTATCTTCGTGACCAAGCTGGATGCTTCGGGTAACGAATTGGCAGTCAACCGATCTACCTGGAAAGAGGGTATTCAGAAGCAATTGAAGCGAGGAAGCTTCTCTTTCAGTGGAAAGAACAAAGTACTCTTCCATGACATAGTTGCAACTGAAGACGGTGGCTTCCAATTGATAGGAGAGTCTTTCAGTAAAAAGCAGACCTTAGGAAAAAACAGTTTGCTGGGTGCGGTAGCGAATGCAGCTCTATCTCAAGTGGCTGGTGATGATGCTGCTGATGCCATTAGTGGAGCTGTTGATTTAAAGAACTTTATCATCGCTGTAGTGAGTGGTAGGTTTATCGGTAACGCGGATCCCGACGAAACACCAACCATTCTTACCGTTCAGGAAATGATGCTGTTCGATTATGACGAAAATCTAGAGCTCACTGAAGTGAGAAGAGTGGAAAAACCTTACACCAAAGTGTATTCTTATCCTCCTTACACGGGTGTTGGCGGTTTGACGCTCGCTAAGATCATGAAAGGATACGGATTCTTTGATTATAGCTTTGTTTCCTATGACGAAGCAAGTGGTAAGCAAACGATGGTTTTCAACTCCATGATGTCCAAGCAACCTAGCATGGGTATGGTAGATATAGAAAAAGGTTCTGAAGCTGTACCAAAGACCTTTGTAATCAAAAACCTGAAAAAGTATGGAGGTTTTGACGAGGAGTCTGAAGGCAACGAAGATGGCAATAAGGATGAGAACGGCAAAAAGCTGAAATTCAGTAATGCCGGGATCACACAAGCCAACGATGGCAAAGTAGTGATCTACTACATTGAGAAACAGAAAAAGGAAAAAACAGGTACACTTAAGATGTTCCACGAAACTCTGGATACCGGAGTAGAATAATCCTCAGAAAAAATGTAAGGAGAAACCCTGGTCTTGAAAAAGATCAGGGTTTTTTGTTTTAAAAGGGCTGTATTTCATTTGGTACATACATCGTGAACAAACGACGGACTGATTTACGAATGTCCGATGTACTTTAGAGTTTGCTAAAAAGGTAGGCAAGAACTAGTACAGCATGATTGACAACATTAACATCAATTCGACAGGAGCGGAGGAGGTAACCTACGATGCTATTGTGATAGGCTCTGGGATGTCAGGTGGATGGGCAGCAAAGGAACTCACCGAGAAAGGGTTGAAGACCCTGGTGCTCGAGCGTGGACGAAACGTCGAGCATATCAAGGACTATCCCACGGCCAACATGGATCAGTGGGATTTCAGGCATCGTCTGGCTCTAGATCCGAAAGTAAGGGAAGCAAATCCCATCCTTGACAGGTGCTACGCCTGGGACGAGTCCACGGATCACTTCTTTGTCAAGGATGACGAACATCCCTACATTCAAAAGAAATATTTCAACTGGGCCAAGGGCTACCAGGTAGGAGGTAAGTCCCTGATGTGGGCCCGGATGGTACAGCGATGGAGTGACCTGGACTTTGAGGCCAATGCCCGTGATGGATATGGCGTAGACTGGCCAATTCGTTACAAGGACATAGCCCCATGGTATTCTTATGTGGAGCGTTTTGTGGGTGTGAGTGGCAATCGCGATGGTATACCACATTTACCAGATGGTGAGTTTGTCACACCCTTTGGAATGAATTGTCTGGAAAAAGAGTTTAAGAAATCTCTCGAAAGTCGATACCCGGAACGTTATGCCATTATTTCGCGACAAGCCAATACCACCAAAAGAATAGGTGATCGCGGCCCTTGTATGAGTCGGCTAAGGTGCAGGAGGGGTTGCCCGTTGGGAGGTTACTTTAGTTCGAACTCCTCAACGATTCCAGCTGCAATCGATACCGGAAATATGACGCTCCGACCAGACAGCGTTGTGCATTCGATCATCTATGACGAGCAAAAGCAAAAGGCCGTGGGAGTGCGTGTGATCGATTCCAAAACCAAAGAGACCTTTGAGTACTTCAGCAAGATCATATTTGTGAACGCCAGTACCATTAATTCTACTTTGTTGTTGCTTAATTCTACTTCCGATCGATTCCCCAATGGATTGGGTAATGACAGTGATCAGCTGGGACGAAACCTCATGGATCACAACTACAATGCCCGTGTTAATGGACGATTTGATGGGCTAAAGGATAAATATGTCTCAGGAAAGAAACCCGCCGGGCTATATATTCCACGATTCAGAAATGTAGGTAAGGACAAACAAGATGCATTTGTTCGTGGATACTCTTATGCGATGTTTACCATCCGTTCGGTAGGTGATGTGGGGTCCAGCGAAAAAGGGTACGGATCGGAATTTAAGGACAGTTTATTCAAATTCGGCGACTGGTATGGTGGTCTGACCGGTATGGGCGAGTGTCTGCCCTATGAGAAAAACCGTATTACCCTGAGCAAGGAAAAGAAAGATCAATGGGGGATGCCGTTAGTGGAGATTGATTGTGAGTTTAAGGAAAACGAACGCATCATGCAGCAGGACATCATCGAGCAGGGCAAGGAAATGCTTGAAGCGGCCGGGTTCAAGGACATTCGCCATAGCATCAGGGAAAATGGGGAAGGCATGGGAATCCATGAAATGGGTACCGCACGTATGGGACGTGACCCAAAGACCTCTGTGCTCAATGGCAATAACCAAATGCACGCCGTGCAGAACGTCTTCGTCACGGATGGGGCCTGTATGACTTCCAGCGCCTGTCAGAACCCGTCCATTACGTATATGGCCCTGACTGCCCGGTCATGCGATTTTGCAGTGAACGAATTGAAAAAAGGAAACCTTTAATGCTATGAACAGAAGAGAAGCACTTTCATCCGTTGGGCTCATTTTGGGAGGAACGATCATAGGAAGTCAGGCTTTCCTTACCGGGTGCACGAATGAAAAACCCGTGATGGGTTTGCCCCTGAATGCGAGGCAAAAGGCTCTGCTGAACGAAATCTCCGAAGCGATTTTGCCAAAGACAGAAAGTAGCCCCGGCGCGAAAGAAGTGGATGTTGCTTCGTTTATGAGTACCATGGTGCATGACTATTATAGCTCGGCTGAGCAAAAGAGGTTTCTTCAGTTTTTCAATGGGATCAATGGTTTAAGTGAGGACAAGTTTGGTAAGGGATTTATAGAAGTAAATGTTGAAGAAAAAGAATCTGTCATTGGGGCTTTGGAGACTGATGCCGGTCTTGTATCTAAAGATCCCGATCCATTGCCTCATTATTACATCATGATCAAACAATTGGCTATATGGGGATACACGTCCTCTGAGCTGGTGGCTACCACCGCCTGTGACTATGTACTGATGACCAACCATGAAGAATATGACGGTAGTGTACAAATGGATGCAAACACCCGACCCATATTCCGGGAACCCGGGGAGTGGTGGGCAAAAGACATGGCCACTCACCACATCAACAAAACTTCATAATTGAATTTCATATTGGCATTTAAACCTTAATTCATTGAATCTAACTCAGGAACCCAAGAAGAAGTACGACGCGATAGTAATAGGTACAGGCATCACCGGTGGCTGGGCCGCCAAAGAACTTTGTGAAAACGGGCTAGAAACGCTCGTTCTGGAGCGAGGCAGGGGAATCAAACATGTGTCTGATTACCACACCGCACATATGGATCCCTGGGATTTCAAATATGGCAACAAAGTGTCGAGGGAAGTACTCAAAGACTATCCTGAGCAGAGCAAGTCCGGTTATATCCGTGAGGAATCAAAGCATTGGTTTGTCAAGGATTCCGAGCACCCTTACAATCAGGATAAGCCCTTCGTGTGGATGCGAGGCTATCATGTGGGCGGTAAGTCCATCATGTGGGCGAGGCAAAGCTACCGTATGAGTGACCTGGATTTTGAAGCCAATCTCAAGGATGGGATCAGTGTTGATTGGCCCATTCGGTACAAAGACCTGGCACCATGGTACTCTTATGTGGAAAAGCACATTGGCGTGAGCGGCCAAAATGAAGGCCTCTCTCAGTTACCCGATGGAGAGTTTTTGCCACCCATGGAACTGAGCTGTGTGGAAGAGCACCTCAGGGATCAAATGGCCAAGCACTATGACGACAGGATGCTGACCATTGGGCGCACGGCCAACATCACCGGCGAGAAGACTTTTAAATACAGGGGCAACTGCCAACATAGGGAGCGATGTATTAGAGGCTGCCCATATGGTGGCTATTTCAGCAGTCTGTCGTCTACTTTGCCCGCCGCCCAGGATACAGGCAATATGACCCTTAGACCCAACTCGATTGTTGCTGAAATTATTTATGATCCGGATCTTAAAAAGGCAACCGGTGTGAAGGTGATAGATGCTGAAACTCATGAGGAGACGGTATTTGAAGCCCGTGTGATTTTTACCTGTGCTTCGACCATAGCCTCTACACAAATTCTTCTCAACTCTCGTTCGGATCGATTTCCTGACGGTCTGGGCAATGATAGCGGAGAGCTAGGACACAACCTGATGGATCATGTGTTTGGATCTGGTGCATCAGGGCAGATTGACGGTTTTGAAGATAAATACTACAAAGGACGAAGACCCAATGGTATTTATATCCCCAGGTTTCAAAACCTGGGCGACAAGAAAAGTAAGAAGGACTACCTGAGAGGTTTTGGGTATCAGGGGCGCGCAACGCGAAAAGGATGGTGGAGAACCAATGGTGGACTTTCCTTTGGAAGTGATCTAAAAAAAGAACTGAGTGAGCCGGGAGGCTGGGAGATGGGTATTGGTGGTTTTGGTGAGTGCTTGCCTTACCATGAAAATAAGATGTACCTGAATTATGATAAGAAGGATCAGTGGGGATTGCCCACCGTGACTTTCGATGCTGAATATAAAGAAAACGAGCACAAGATGATTAAGGACATCCAGGTGCAAGGTGCAGAAATACTCGAAAAGGCCGGTTTCAAAAATGTGCGATCGGGTGGGCGCACAGATGCCTTCGGGCTGGCCATACACGAATGTGGCACGGCCAGAATGGGGCGCGACCCAAAAACATCCATCTTGAATGGCTGGAACCAAATCCACACCGTACCCAATGTGTTTGTAACCGATGGCTCTTCACTGACCTCATCGGCCTGTCAGAATCCTTCACTTACCTATATGGCGATTACCGCTAGGGCTGCCAACTATGCGGTGAAACAGATGAGAAACGGAAACCTATGAAAAGACGTGATGCAATAAAATCTATCGGAGTATCCTCAGGAGCTTTGGTTTCGAGCGGAGCGATTCTGAGCCTTCTTCAGTCGTGCATGGCTGACAAGGATGAGTGGAAACCGTTATTTTTGAATACGCAGGAGGGTAAGATTCTGAGCGCAGTATGCGACGTAATTATGCCGGCTGACGAGTGGCCCAGCGCCAGTGCTGTGAATGTACCCCAGTTTATCGATCTGATGTACAAGGATGTGTTTGACCCCAAAGAAGGCGAGGAATTCAGGAAAGGGTTGACACTGTTCAACCAAGCTTTTGAAGAGAAATATGGTGACTCCATTGACAAGGCTGATGCTGATAATCAGGCGAAAGGACTTGGAGGTTTTCTTTCCGTCAGTCAGGATCGAGAAAATGAAATAAAGAGATTGGTGAGAGGAGAGACTGGTGATCGGTCATCGGACGAATATTTGATTTACCGCTTTCTCACCAAGACCAGGGATATGACCATATCGGCTTATTTCCAGTCCGAAACCATCGGAGAGAAATACCTTGCGTACAATCCCTTCCCCGGTGGATGGCAGGGATGCGTCGAGAAGGAAGAAGGGGGTGTCTTAAACTCACCGGATGGTTGAGTTTTCATGACAGCTTATTAAATTGAACACACAATTATCAACCACAATTTTTCATGAATATTTCAGATCTACAAGGCACCGTTACTTTACACAATGGTGTCGAAATGCCGTATTTTGGTTTGGGCGTATTTAAGGTGAACGAGGGCGCTGAAGTGTATGATTCCTGCTCTTACGCACTCAGCCATGGTTATCGACATATCGATACCGCTGCACTATATGGAAATGAAATTGGGGTCGGAAAGGCAGTCAACGATTCTTCTGTAGATCGTTCTGAGATATTTGTAACCAGCAAAGTCTGGAACACCGACCAGGGATATGATACTACGCTAAAAGCTTTTGACAAAAGTATGGAACGGCTAAACCTGGATTACCTTGATCTATACCTTGTCCACTGGCCCAAGAAAGGACTCTATAAAGACACCTGGAAAGCTTTAGAGAAATTGTACGCTGAGGGTAGAGTTAAGGCTATTGGTGTGAGTAACTTCCTTCAGCACCATTTGGAGGATCTGATGGGCAGTTCTGAGATTGTACCCATGGTCAATCAAATGGAATTTAGTCCCCGACTGGTACAGCAGAGTTTGATCGACTTCTGTGTCAAACACAAGATTCAATACGAAGCCTGGAGTCCGCTGATGCAGGGGCAGGTTTTTGAAATTCCTGAGCTGACAGCCTTGGCTGAAAAATATGAAAAGACCATCGCCCAGATCGTGCTGAGATGGAACCTGCAAAAGGGGGTAGTCACGATACCCAAGAGTGTCAAGCCTCATCGCATCGAAGAGAACGCTTCAATTTTTGACTTTGAGTTGGCTGGAGAGGATATGAAATCCATTGATTCATTGGATCAAGGTTTTAGGATGGGTGCCGATCCAGACAATTTCAATTTTTAGTCTGACTCCAATCACTTTTTCAATTAACTTCGGCTGATATTAATTCGCCTACATGCCTTCTTCTCTGAGGAAAATATTTGCCGTCTTCGTACTCGTAGGAGCCCTGCCTTTGGCTTATATCATCTACGAGTATTCGTCGCTCAACGAGGATGAAGAGCTTTTCTACCAAATCTATGAAGGCCAGCTCGATGCGATACTTTTTTCCATCAATCAGTATTCCACGGACGTAGCTACCGGATGGGTCAAGGATCTGACCAATGGCCTAAAATATGGTGAGGGGTCAGCCAAAACCTCGGAGTTGCTCAAAACCTCAGACGCTCTGGGTATGGTCTATTTCTATAGCCTTGAAGGAAAGGAAATGCTTGTTTCTTCCAAAGGTAAGGATACCTTGATCTCTGCTGAACAACTCAGGGCTATTGCCTGGGAAAACCAAGGGCTGGGTGAAAAGCTGATTCATTATAAAAAGGCCGGTTATCAAAAGCTGATGGGTCTCGACTCTGCCGGCTTGTCCATGTATCCGGTGCTATTTGCGCTGGACTCCGGGATCAGTGAATTTACCCTTGGCATGCTCTTGATTTCTGCTGAGGATTTTGTGGGAAATGATCTGTCCAACAAGATGCAAAGCATCGCGGGAGATCAGTTTGTGGTGTCGGTAAATAGACGGACGGATAACGAATTGATTTTTTCGACGGCCCAGTTGGAGCATGGATTTGTGATTGCGGATGAAGAGGATGGTTATGGGATAGAGCGTCCACTGTGGTTATTTCCCAACTACTACCTGACCATATCCAAAGAAGGCACTTCTATTGAAAAACTGGTGAAATCACGAAGCAGGAATAACCTGATCGTGTTGTCCGTCATTTTTGTGTTCCTGGTTTTCGGTCTGTACTTTTTGTTTGCCAACATCAAAAGGGAGCTCTACCTCTCCAATGCCAAGTCGGAGTTTGTGTCCAATGTGTCCCACGAAATCCGTACTCCGCTTTCCCTGATCAGCATGTTTGCGGAAACACTTGAAATGGGCCGTGCGCGTACGGAAGAAAAGAAACAGGAGTACTACAAGGTGATCCGAAAGGAAACACATCGACTATCGAAAATCGTGAACACCATCCTGAGCTTTTCTAAGATGGACGCCAACAAACGCACCTATCATTTTGAGCAGCTGGACGTAAAGGATCTGATCGATGAGATCATGGACAACTACAAGGGGCAGCTTGAGAGTGAGGGATTTGAATGGTCTGTGGATTATGACCATCAGGGAAAAGTAGCGGAAGCAGATCGAGAGGCGACTTCTGAAGCGGTAATCAACCTTCTTGACAATGCCATTAAGTATAGCGACCCAGCCAAGGACGTTCGGATCAAAACGGGTATTGAAGAGGAGTGGCTATATGTGGAAGTGCGTGATCAGGGTGTGGGCATTCCCAAGGAATACCATAAGGAGATATTTGATCAGTTCTTTCGCACACCTTCTCACAACATACATAAAACTAAAGGGTCTGGCCTGGGGCTGGCGATTGTGTCCAGGATCATGAAAGCCCACAAGGGTAAAGTAGAAGTGGAGAGTGTTCCCTCTAAAGGAAGTACTTTTAGGCTATTGTTTCCGATCTATAACCAAGACTAAAATATGAGTACAAAAATCCTACTGGTAGATGACGAGGCCAACATGAGGCTGGGCCTTTCGGACAATCTTGAATTTGAGGGGTATGAAGTGGATACCGCCGAAAATGGTCGGGAGGGCTTGGATAAAATCGTCAATAATACCTATGACCTGGTCTTGCTGGATGTGATGATGCCGGAGATGTCAGGATATGATGTGTGCAAAGAGGTTCGAGCGAAAGGCATCGACATTCCCATCATCTTACTCACTGCCAAAGGGGAGGAAATTGACAAGGTGCTGGGACTGGAGTTTGGAGCGGACGATTATATCACCAAACCCTTTGGGGTACGTGAACTGATGGCTCGGATCAAAGCCATCCTGCGGAGGGCGACTCCTTCGGATAAGAAAGAATCTGCTGAAGTGGGAGAGGTGGCTATCGGCAACCTTACGGTGAATTTTCATAGCTATACGGCCATCGATCAAAGCGACATCACCGTACGTATGTCCCACAAGGAGATCGAAATCCTGCACTATCTATACAAGAGAAAAAATGAGGTGGTCAGTCGCTATGATCTGTTGGAAAATGTCTGGGGCTATGAAGAAGCTCCAACGACAAGGACAGTCGACAACTTCATCGTCAAGCTCCGAAACAAGATTGAGTACGATCCCGGTGATCCCAAAACCATTATTACGGTGCACGGTGTGGGGTATACGTTGATAGACTGAGGTTTTTCAGAAGTATTAAACCCTCCTTCACTTCTCTCTAGATTCTTAAATTTTGGTTGTTTCCTCGGTGGACAACCTAATAACTCTTAACCCAATAACCCCAAAACTATGCCTCTGGCATAGTTTTGGCCACCCATGACAACTTTTTACATCTGTTTACCCTGAGGTGACAGCCTTGTTTTATAGCCAGCGTACATTTGAGTAGAAATTCAATAAACGCAAAAGGTTATGAAACTTGACTCTATCATTCGAACAACCCTCCTGTCAGTAGCACTATTGGCAGTGATCCCGGAAATGACGCAAGCGCAAAGCAGAGAGCGCATGAACCTCAAGGGCAAATGGAAGTTCATTCTTGGTGACAACAAGAAGTTCGCTAAGCCCAATCATGATGACTCAGAGTGGGAGGAAGTTTACGTGCCGTCCTCATGGGAGAATGAAGGTTTCAAGAGATACGACGGCTATGCCTGGTACCGCAAGACTTTCAAAATAGATTTTGACGAAATCAGCGGACCGTTATTCCTGAAAATGGGAAGAATTGATGATGTGGACGAGGTGTATTTCAACGGAGTGTTGATCGGTGCCACGGGAGAGTTCCCTCCAAATTTGGTATCGGCCTGGAATGTCACCAGAAATTATGCGATTCCTGAAAAGTTGATCAATAAGAAAGGCAAGAACACTTTGGCGGTGAGAGTGTACGATGCCAGGTACGAAGGAGGTATTGTGGCCGGTTACGTTGGGTTGTTCAACTATGAAGAATTCCAAAACAGCATTCAGCTTGCAGGCAGCTGGAAGTTTCATGTGGATGACGATCTTGCTTGGGCTAAAGAGAAATTTGATGATTCAGACTGGGAGATGGTAACCGTCCCTGCTGAGTGGGGTGCGATTGGCTATGCTAATTATGACGGGTTTGGCTGGTACAGAAGAACATTCAATGTGTCTGAGGACCTTGACTATGATGATGGTTTTATACTGTTGATGGGTCGAATTGATGATATGGATGAAGTCTATATCAATGGGAAAAAGATCGGTGGTACCGGTGATATTGAGTCAAAGTATTGCAACGATGGTGAGTGGGACAAGAGTAGGAACTATCATATCCCATCAAACCTCCTTAAACCCGGGAAAGAAAATACGATTGCCGTTCGCGTCTACGATATGAAAGGGCGTGGAGGGATCTATGCAGGACCGGTCACGATCATTCGAAGTACAGATTACAAAGAATTTTGGAGGACCTATTACAAGGAGAATAGTGATTACTACCGATGGTTTTGGTCCTATTTCGACGAGTAAGAGTCTCTAATAATCAGAACAGTGAGAATTATAGTTTCCATATTTATACTAGTTATCAGCTACATAGTAGTTAATGCTTTTGTGAACGAGGTGGGCTGTAGAGCATACAGCTTCATCTCTTCACATGGGCAGGAGATATCCTATCAGGGGCATCTGGTCTTGGTGATGAACGGCGAAGCAGTTTTTCACTGTGAAATAGGAAGCCACGACTGCTGTACTGAAAAGGAAGAAACAGAGGTCATTCGCCGTATGGCAGGTCAGCAGTCTTTTGGTGTCTTGCTTATCAATGATCAGACCTTTCGAAGAGAAACTTCAAAAATTCAAACAAATAAAACCAGCCCTATCTCAACTCTGATGAAACCTTATTAAGTTGGTCAAAGATGTGAAAGTGATGAAAAGGATCGTGTGGTACATATTGTTGGTGATGATGATCGGGACTCAGGCCAGGGCCGAATCCGATTGGAAACGAATCGTTAACCTGAGAGGTTCGTGGAAGTTTTCCATCGGAGATAATCCTCGCTGGGCGAATAAAGATCTGGACGATCGAAACTGGGAGAGCATCCGGGTTCCTGATAACTGGGAGAGCCAGGGATTTCATGGATATGATGGCTATGCCTGGTATCGGAAAACCTTCGACGGTGATGACTTGGAAGACTACAAAGGTAGTCTGGTCTTATACCTTGGCTATATAGATGACATAGACGAAGTATTCATTAACGGTCGAAAGATAGGGGGTACGGGTTCATTTCCACCCAATTATCACACCGCATACAATGCAAAGCGTGAGTACTACATCCCGCAGGAGGTCATTGACTATGATGGCGAGAATGTGATAGCCGTGAGGGTCTTTGATGAGAAGCTCGGAGGGGGTATAGTGTCAGGAGGGGATATTGGTATCTACTACAACGAAGAGGACAAAGACTTTGCCATCAACCTGCGAGGAGTTTGGGAGCTGAAGCTGCTACCCAGTTGGAAACTGGAAGGAAATAATGAGGCTTTGATGAAGGAAAATCTGATTGCGTCTGAAAGTTTCAGAACAAGAGACGGATGGGAGAAGGTGACAGTACCTCAGGCGTGGGAGCGTCAGGGCTTTGACCACTACGACGGTGGGGCTGTATACCGCAAGGTATTTACCGTGCCTCGGGAATTGCAGGGAGAGGACTTAATCCTGTACATCGGAGCGATAGATGACAATGACTGGACGTACCTCAACGGCAAAAGAATTGGTACGACCATAGGATATGATCGAATGCGGGCTTACACTTTGACGCCTGACATGTACAAAATTGGTGGACTCAATGTTTTGACAATTTTTGTTGAGGATTCTACCGGGCTGGGAGGGATCTATTTAGGTCCTGTCGGTCTGATTCAGCAAGTTGAGTTTACCAGATTTATGAGGTGGAGGTAATTTAGTTGAGTTTTACCTCCGCCTCTTTTTCTAAAATGATACTGTACAACATTGCGTACAGAAAATAATGACCCAAACCCACCTCAATTCTTCCTTGCTGTTTTTATATATTTGTTAGAACCAAATTAAGACAGCAACGAATATGGTCCAGTTAGAAGAAGAAGTATTAGACACCTTTGGGAGAATCATCTACGCGATCGCCAAGAGTGATGGCGAAGTGCAGGAAGAAGAAGTGCGCGTGATCCACGAGGTGATAGACAATCATGAATGGGCCCAGGAACTTGAGCTTTCATTTGCCATAGAAAAAGAGCTTGATACTGACTTCAATGCTGTCTTTGAAGATGCCATGGCCGTCTTTGAGACCTATGACAATCTCAAGGAGCATTTCGAGGAATTTCTGGATTTACTGGAGAAAATAGCCGAAGCCCACGACGGTATTGTTGATGAGGAACGTGAGCTGATCGAGAGATTCAAAAAGAGATTACTCGCCTAGATTGTTACTTAGGTACGATCTCAATATCCTTTGGGTATTTGAGTTGTGTTCTTTGGGTTGGATGTACTGCTCATAGTGATCGTAGGATTCCTGCATTTTTTCTATTGGAATAAACCCAAACCCCATATAAGTTCCCTGCTTGATTTGAATGATGGCTTTTTCGTTATCGTTTCTGCCTAACTCTTCGATGTAATAATCATCATTCTTGAGCATCATGTTTTGGATCATTTGGTTGATCCTGTCGTTGTACTCATCTGCCGTTTCTTTGCCGGCACAGACACCATGGCACTTCTTGATCATATGTCTGAAACAGGAGCCCTTGGTCTTTTCCAATCCGGTATAGCGTGAGCATAGTTCATGCTTTTCGACCATCACCTCTACGAATCTCCTGGCTTGTCCCAGGGTATAAAAGGTCTGGATAGGAAGGCTGCTGCCATTCAATTTGCCAATGCTCAATTGGAGAACGCCATCCTGATCCTCATAGGCAAATAGACCATGAGTTTCCGTCTTTCTTTTCTGGCTATGGTTAAACTTAGGAAAGAGACGTTTGATCTCAGCGGACTCATGAAGGAGTGCTACGAGCTCGCTGCCAGTGAGCTCATAAGTGATGTTGGCGATGCATTCAAACATCTGTCGTTCCTTGAGGCTCTTGTCATTGAAATGGGACAGCACCCTCTGCCGTATGTTGTTGGCCTTGCCCACATAGATGACTTCATCCTCCCGATCGTGAAAGTAATAGACACCTGTTGCTTTGGGTAAGCTTTTGAAGGTCTCAGGATCAAGCATGGGAGGGAGTTTGGGTGCTCGCACCTTCGTCTTGCCCGTTAGTTGCTCTTCGCCAAGGTCGTCTGATATTTTCAAAAGACGATCGAGCAGCACAGTAGTAGCCTGAGCATCACCATAGGCCCGATGGCGATCTTCAATTTTAATATCCAGCTCGTTACATAGATTACCCAGGCTATAGGAACGATAGCCCGGAAGTAGCTGACGCGAAAGCTTGACCGTGCACATAGTCTCACGCTCAAATTCGCCTCCAAGTGACTCAAATTCATGCTTGAGTACGCCATAGTCAAATGAAGCATTGTGCGCAACGAAGATATGCCCTTCTGTCATCTCGTAGATCTTTCTTGCCACCTCATAAAATTTGGGCTGGTGAACCACCATTTCATCGCAGATGCCGGTGAGCTGAGTGATCGAATAGGGTATGGAGGCTTCGGGATTTACAAGTGTCTGATACTCGTCGATGACCTTCTTTCCATCGTGTATGAGAATGGCTATTTCCGTGACTTTTTGCCCTCTGGCGCTTCGTCCTGTCGTCTCGATATCCACTACTGCGTACATGAGGTAAAAATAATATTTCGCTATCCAAAATTGGAATTATCCCAGTTGGTTTGTCAATGAACTAACAATTAACGACTTAGGAGCAAAAAGGTGATATCCGGGCAAAGGATTGACTTCTGAATTTCTTATATTTAATATAAGGAAAAATGGCGCATAACGCTTTTACTCCCCGACCAGCATTCAGTTAAACCACAAAATTTTAGTAGCATGAAAACTCTCAGATTGTTTAGTATTTTATTGATGGGCCTTTTGATTCAACTGTCAGTCATGGCTCAAACCACGTTTGTAGTAAATAACAATCCCGGTGCGCCCGCGGGTACAAATGTCCATACCAATTTTGCCGCAGCGATGGCTGCCGCAACCGCTGGTGATATTATTTACATAGTGCCCAGTGAGGTGAGCTATGGAGATATCACTGTGAGCGATGAAGTAACTATTTTCGGTGCGGGAATGGAGCCTGATAAAGACCTGCCTGCCAAGTCTTATGTAAATCAGGTCAACATAACAGCTTCCAATGTTCGGATCTCGGGAATAATCACATCGAGCAGCGATTACTGGTATATAGGCAATGGTACGTCTAGTACGACTTATACGAATATTACCATTGAGAACTGCAGATTCAGAGCAATCCGCCACACGGTTTCTTCTAACAGTCTTGGTAATGTCCTGATCAGGAATAATGTGATCAATTCTTACTATCATCCTGTAGACTTTACCGCACCTACTTCTGTGAATACCATTACTGTGACCAATAACCTTATCAATATGTATAGTAATGGCTATGGGTTAAACGCTTATGGTGTGAATTTTACGCACAACATATTTAGATATGATGGACTGGATGGCAATGATGGCAATGCATTTAACGACGTAGATATGTGTCGCTTCGAGTTCAATATATTCTATGGAGTGACCCCTAATATTAGTAATGCCAACAATACCAATAATACCGTGGATCACAATGTGAGCTTTGGTTGCAATGCCAATGCTTTTACCGGATTAGGCAGCAATGGCAACAGTGGTGCAAACAATGCAGAAAATGCCGATCCTGATTTTGTTAATCTTCCTTTGGGTAATGGGTGGAATGGTTCTTATGATATTACGTTAGGTGGCGGAGCAGATGCCTCCGTTCTTGATATTGACGGAAGTGGCACAACCGCCGGAGTAACGGGAGGAGCTACCCCCTGGGATCCTGATGGTTCATTGCTACCTACAGTTCAGTCTATATCGATTCCCTCGGTGATACCTGTCGGATCAGACCTTGATGTGAATGTAACAGGCAAAGGAAACTAGTCATCCATTGGCAGATCGCTTCTGCCTTAAATTGATATGAGATGAGAAGTTTCTTTATAGTCATATTTTTGATTGGCTCACACTGGCTTTATTCTCAAGCCAATGTGACGGCCATGGAGTACTTCATCGATACAGACCCTGGAGTGGGCAGCGCAACTGATGTTTCGTCCTTTGCAGGGGGAACAACGTTTGATGAAGGTTTTACGATTCCTAGTTCTGAGCTTTCAGAGGGTTTTCATACCATAGTGATTCGAGTCCAAGACGAAAATTTGGTATGGAGTGTACTTGAAGCCCGCTCCATATATGTGAGCCCAAGTGATCTCATAGTCACTGCAAATGTGGTGGCTGCAGAATATTATGTTGACACTGATCCTGGAGTTGGAGGAGGTACACCTTTTGACATTTCAGGGGGAACCACTCTTGATGAGGACTTCACGATTCCCACCGCAAGTTTGCCCGAGGGCTTTCATACGATAGGAGTCCGGTTACAGGATTCTGATGGAATTTGGAGTGTTCAAGAGAGTAGATCTATTTACGTGACTGGTGATGATCCCATAAGCACTGCGGATGTGGTTGCCGCAGAGTATTATTTGGATACAGACCCTGGGATAGGGATGGGTACTGAGATTACCGGATTTACAACCGGTGCTTCGGTAAGTATTGATTTTACGGTTCCCAATGCGTCGCTCACGGAAGGTTTTCATATCCTTGTGATTCGATTTCAGGATTCAGACGGGGTGTGGAGTGAGCAGGAGTCTCGTGCCATATTTGTGAGTGGTACCGACCCAATAGTCGTGAATAATGTGGTCGATGCAGAGTATTATATTGATAATGATCCAGGTATTGGGGCAGGAGTCGCCTTGGATGTCACCGATGCATCAACTTTTGATATTGACTTTACCATATTGTCGGCAGATCTTCCTGAAGGATTTCATACTCTGGTGATTCGGGCTCAGGATGAAAATGGCTTGTGGGGCATGCAGGAGTCCAGGGCCGTTTACGTGAGTAATACCAATCCGTTAGGCACTACTGAAGTCACAGATATAGAAGTATTCGTAGATGCTGATCCGGGCGTGGGTAATGCCGAAAGTATAGACATAGTAGATGTTGTCAACTTTGACGAAACTACCTCCATCAGATCGGATACCTTATCTCCAGGAATGCATACGGTGAGTTTCAGGGCATTGGATGCCATGGGAGTGTGGAGTGCTGTAGAATCAAGGAGTTTTTTCGTTGACCCCTTTCTTACAGTTCCATTAGATCAGGCAGGCGGTGCTTTGGGTACCATTGGTTCGAAAATTGGATCTTATGAGTACTTCATAGATGATGATCCTGGGTTTGGCCTGGGGGAAGTTGTAGCTGTAGATCCTACCCTAGATAGTATTGATATTGACTTTGTCATTCCTGGCGACACTTTGACTGGTGGAACCCATCTTTTGGGAATCAGGGTTTTGAATGAGGCCGGTCTTCCCAGTCTGACGGAATACATAGAATTTTCTATGTGCAATGGAGCGGATGTGCAGTTTTCGGCAACCATAGCCTGTCTGGGTGACACTACGGTCTTTACGGATTTATCCACAGGAGTAATTGCGGGTGATAACTACAGCTGGGATTTTGATGGTGACATGGCAGAAGATAGTGTTTCAGTGGGAGATGGTAGCTTTATCTATAATACCGCTGGTACATATTCTGCGAGCCTGACAATAAGCAATGATGATTGTACGGCGACAGGCACCTTGGAGGTCACGGTTGCTGATTTACCCGTTGTTACTTCGTTGGCCTCTGCTGACTCTGTTTGCCTGGGCGATGAAGTTACTCTGACAGGATCAGGGGCTTCCAGTTATGATTGGGATAATGGAGTGACCGATGGTGTAGCATTTGCACCAACAGAAAGCGCCAGTTATTTGGTTATGGGTACGGATGCTAACGGCTGTGTCAATGTAGATTCTGTAGAGGTTGTGGTTAACTCCCTCCCAGAGGTTGTAGCCAATTCATCCGAGTCTTCGATTTGTTTTGGAGGAGAGGTTGTCTTGACCGGGACGGGCGCGGATACTTATTCCTGGAACAATGGCGTTGATGACGGAGTGGCTTTTTCCCCACCTTTGACAAGATTGTATACCTTGACGGGTACGGGTTCTAATGGGTGTATGAATACAGATGTGATTGAGGTGATCGTTCACGCATTGCCCAATGTGAGGGCCAATAGCTCGGAAGATGCTGTTTGCGATGGAGAGGAACTGGTGCTGACAGGTACGGGTGCTTCAACTTATGTTTGGGATCAGGGCGTGATTGATGGTGAAAGTTTTATTCCTGCTGATACCTTGACATATACAGTGACTGGTACGGATAATAATGGCTGCGTCAATTCTGAGAGCATCGAAATTCCTGTGGTCGTGGTAGAAAGGCCTGAGATAATCTTCGGTAATGACGATGGTCGAATGATAACCCTTGAATCAAGTGTGGCGATGGGTAATCAATGGTATGAGGATGGAGATCTGATGGTTGGTGAGACTGATCAGACCATTACTGTTCAGCGCACTTATATTTTTGGCGGGAAATATCAGGTGGCGGTTACGGAGCATAACTGCACCTCGCCCTTATCGGAGGAGTATGATGTGATGATCCTTGGGATGGAGGATATTTCCAATCAGGTGACCGTGTGGCCCAATCCTGCTACCCACCAACTCAAGATTTCAGGAGTTCGCCATTTCGGGGAGTTTACTTATGAACTTATTGATCTATCAGGTTCGATTGTTTATTCAGGGCATGTTCAAACCCATGAAAATACACTGACTATACCATTAGAAAACATCAGTTCGGGTGTTTACTTACTAAAGATTGATGGGATGGCAGGGCATTTCAAGTTTGCTAAAAAGTAATCAGCCCAATCACGGAAATAGTAAAAAACACGAACTGAGGTTCGTGTTTTTTTATTGCCTCATTTCTCCATATCTTATGAAGATTTATGCGAAACCATCAGGATTCAAATCTCTTTCCAGAGACTTGAATTATCGTGTAAATAATTGATAAAAAGTAAGATAACTAGTATGGTTAAAGTTTCACGTGAAAACAAGTTTGTAACCCTCTGTAATTAAACTGACTAACTATGAATGACTCGTTAGACCCTTATAAAATCACCCCTGACACCATCCAGGAGCCACCGATTAAGTGGAGTGATAGGGCCAAACATTTAGGGCCGGGATTTATCCTGTCTGCTTCGATTGTTGGGTCGGGAGAGTTGATAGCCACCACCACACTTGGGGCCAAGGCCGGCTTTGTAACCTTTTGGGTGATCATCGCCAGCTGCCTCATCAAGGTGTTCATACAGATAGAATTTGCGAAGCACACCATCTTGAAAGGTGAAACAGCCATGTCCCTTCTAGGAAGGCTTTCTGGAGCGGGTAATAGAAATTGGCCTGTGGCATTGATGCTTTTGATGCTCCTTTTTAAGTTTCTTCAGGTTGGAGGGATAGTGGGAGGAGTAGCTATTATCCTATCACTTGCGATACCTGAATTGGACACCACTGTTTGGAGCTATATAGTTGCCCTGGTGGTGGGACTGATCATTTTCAAAGGGTACTATGTTTTGATTGAGCGAACGTCCATATTGCTGATGGGCTTGTTCACTTTGTTTACCGCCAGTTGTCTGGTATTTGTGTTTTACACGCCCTATGCCTTTGATATGAATGACCTGATTGGAGGTCTTAGTTTGTCACTACCGCGAGAGATGGTGCCTATGGCAGTAGGAGCATTTGGCATCACCGGTATGGCGGGAGAGGAGATTCTATATTACAACTATTGGTGCCTGGAAAAAGGATATGCGCGGAGCTGTGGACCCAATGACAACTCAGATGCATGGCGTGAACGAACGAAGGGCTGGATCAAAATGATGCATACGGATGCGGTAGTGTCGATGGTTATTTACACGATCGTGACGGCTATTTTTTATCTGTTGGGTGCAAGTGTCTTGCACTCTCAAGGAATGGTGCCTGAGGGGTACGAGATGATCGAGACGCTCTCGGCAATCTACACTGAATCAATTGGCTCCTGGGCAAAACCTGTTTTCTTAGTGGGATCTTTTTTGATTTTATTCTCGACTCTGTTTGCGGCTTTGGCCTCTTGGACAAGGCTCTTTCCTGATATATTTCACCAAATGGGGTGGCTGGATTTCTATGATTACCAACAACGAAAAAAGGTGATGGGCTTTCTTGCGTTTTTCTTCCCCATAGCCTGGGCCACCTTTTTCATTTTTATCAAACTACCGGTTGTGATGATCATGATAGGAGGGATCATAGGTTCGGTTATGCTATTGCTTGTGATGGCCTCAGCAATTCAGTTAAAGACAAGAGAATCAAATGCCTATTTCAAGGCCGACAAAGTGTACAATTTGTGTTTTTGGTCAAGTGTTGCGTTCATCACATTGTTTGCACTGTATGGTATCGTTCGGATACTGGTATAAGATCATTGCCGATCAAAACATCTGCTGACCGTTGACGTTAATGGAGTCATCAGTCTATAGAATACTCTGTAGTCTTGCGGCTGATCAGGTCAAAACCAAAGCAATGCCCATTTACCTCTACAATTATCTGAAGCTGGGACTTCTTTTCTCGCTTCTATGCTTTGCCATATACCAATCCGCCGGGCAGGATAGTCAGGAATCACCTGAAAAAAGAATTTATACTACAGCCATGGTTACCGATGTCCCTCCCGTGATCGATGGATTGCTGGATGATGAGGCCTGGGATCTTGTAGAATGGGGAGGGGGTTTCATCGGTCATCGACCGAATTACATGTCCACGCCCAGTGAGCAAACACAATTCAAAATACTGTATGATGCGAAATTCCTTTACGTAGGAATAAGGGCATTTGACCATGATCATGATAAGATAGTGAAGAGAATGTCTCGCAGGGATGGATTCGAAGGTGATTGGGTAGAAATCAATATTGATAGTTATTTTGATAAGCGAACAGCGTTTTCCTTCACGGCCTCTGTATCAGGAGTGAAAGGGGACGAATATGCTACCAACAATGGCAATAACTGGGACTCTACCTGGGATCCGATTTGGTATCTAAAGACAAGTGTCGACGAAGAAGGGTGGATAGCAGAATTTAAAATCCCGTTGTCCCAGCTAAGGTTTGCGGATTTACCAGAACATACCTGGGGATTGCAAGTGCAAAGGCGGATTTTTCGTCGCGAAGAACGCTCAACATGGCAGCCAGTATCCCCGCAGGCTCCGGGATGGGTGCACCTGTTTGGTGAGCTCAAAGGAATCAAAGGTATTCGCCCACAAAAGCAGCTAGAAATCCAACCCTATGTAGTAGGACAGCTGGATAAATTCCCAGAAGAAGAAGGAGATCCATATCGGGATAGCGGGACGGCCTGGGACGGCAACCTTGGAGTAGATGCAAAAGTTGGGATCACATCAGACATTACATTGGACATGACCGTCAATCCTGATTTTGGACAGGTAGAAGCTGACCCGTCGGTGGTAAACCTCACAGCCCTTGAGCAGTTCTTCCCTGAGCAAAGACCCTTTTTTCTGGAAGGAAATAATTTGTTTTCTTTTAGAACAAGTGGTGGACCTAACAACCTTTTTTATTCCAGAAGAATTGGAGCTCCGGCGCATGGAAGCGTTACGGACGATGATGTGTCGTACACAGGTCGGGTTCCCAATACACGCATACTTTCTGCCGCCAAGGTCACAGGCAAAAACTCAAAAGGATTTTCATGGGGGTTGCTGGGTTCGCTTACCGGCCAGGTAAAAGTGGAGGTGACGGATTCTCTCGGCCGGGAACGCAAGGAAAAAATCGAACCTTATTCTATGTACACTTCAGGTCGCTTCCAGCAGGACTACAAGGAGGGGCAGACTGTCGTAGGGGGTATGTTTAATCATATGCAACGCTGGGGAAATACCGGGAATGAGCTGGAACTTTTGCATAATAATGCACAATCTGCCGGTGTTGATTTGGTGCACAATATTTTCGATCGAAAGTATCGGTTTACGCTGCAGTTTAGCGGGAGTAGGGTAGAAGGCTCAGAAGAGGCCATCGAGAACACACAGAGATCATTTGTGAGGAATTTTCAAAGACCTGATAATGACTATCGTGATGTGGATACCACATTGACTACTTTGACCGGAACCTCCAGTCGATTCCAGTTTGGCAAGCGTAGCGGTGATTGGGTATGGGAACTAGGGGTCAACCACAGATCCCCTGGTCTGGAACTCAATGATCAGGGATTTCTGTCGAGTACCGACAATATCAATCCATGGTTTTGGACGCAGTACAGGATATTGAAGGAAACAAAAATATTCCGATCTCAGCGGTACAATTTCAACTATGAGCAGGCCTATGACTTTGGGGGAACCAGAACCTATACAGGGTTTGGAACGGATGTTTTTGTTGAATTCAAAAACTTATGGAGTGCCTTCGTTTGGACCTGGACGGAGACTATGGCCATTTCTAATACAGACCTTCGTGGTGGTCCTGCTTTTCGAAACCCAGGCGGGATTGACTGGGGTTTTGGTATAAATACCAATCGACAGAATAAGGTTTGGGCTTACTTTAGGCCTGCATTCGGTTACGGTCAGGATGGTGCGTATCAATTTGTACGCTGGAGATTTGGCGTTGGATGGAGGCCTACTGATGCCATGCTGGTAAGGATAGATCCCAATATTCGGTTTTCTCATAACGATGTGCAGTATGTACAAACACTTGACATCAACGATCAATCCTTATACATACTGGGCCGTGTGGAGCAGGCAACCTACAATCTATCCATTCGAGCCAATTACAATCTGACTCCCAACCTCACCCTTGAGTTTTGGGGGCAGCCATTTATCGCTGTGGGAGAGTACTCAGAATTTAAGGAAGTCACAGAGTCCACGAATAGCGAATACAACAATCGATTCAGGCACATGGGCAATGAGGTTCGCAGACCAACAGATGCCGAGATTCAGGATTATGTGGATCGCTCAGATGATTTTTCATCTATTGATGATTTTCCGGAGTTAGCCTATGGTGTTTTCAAAACCAATGGAACCCAAATGGATACCTATTTCGATGATCCGGATTTCAATATTGTCAATTTCCGTTCAAACCTTGTTTTGCGTTGGGAGTATATTCCCGGCTCTACACTGTTTGTGGTCTGGTCCAGCAACAGCTCCATTTATGATCAGGATGAGGAAAATAATTTTTCCAGCATGACGAATAAGCTCTGGGATATGGATGCCTCCAGTTCCTTTTTGATCAAGTATACCTATCGGTTTATACTTTGATTTTCTACTTGGCTACTGGTGTCGATTGAATGATTTGGAATGACTGAAAAGGAATTCCGTCACTTGTAATACCCACCACTGAAATCCTCAATGAAGCAATATCGTCTGAAAGATAAAAACCACGCGTTTCTTCATGAGAGGTATCGATTTGATCCCAATAAATCAAAGACCTAAAGTCGGGAGAACCTGAGTCGATCTGGCTATAGTCAGGAAAACTTCTATTGGCCGGTGCTTGATACCCTTGAAAAGAAATAATGTTGTTCTTTTTCTGTTTGAATTCTTCCCCTTTTTTCGATTTGACTATTACAATTCCATTCTTGCCAAATTCACCAAACCGATTGATGTTTTTAAATGAGGAGATCACCTCAATGGATTCCAGGTTTGCCGGGTTTAGGTCTAAGTAGTCGTCCTTGTCAAAAGTCGGGATGCCATCAAGGATGAATAATGGGCCGCCATAAAGCGTGTGCATAATATCCCGATTGTAGACCCTAATGATCTCCTTTCCTTTTCTGGTTCTAATTTGTAAGTTATGGAGTATCTCTTTAGTCAGCTGACGCATGTCACTGAACGCGATGAATTCATCTAGCTTGATTTTCAAATCTGATTCGAATGAGTAATTTCCAAAAAACGAGTTGTTCGTCTCATTCGAATCTTCAGTGTATTGCTCAGGAGCTTCATAAAACCCAAACGACTCACTTATGAATTTGTTTACACTCTTTCGTCCCAGATAGTCCTCCATAAAATCAGTGCACAAGGGTCGAGTGTTAGGGCTTAGGTGAAATGAAGTATCGACAAGAGAGGTGCTGGCCTGCCCGCTTCTAACTTCTTGTACCTCTGCGGCTAGCTCAATTTGGATATCTTGGTTAGTGATATTGCTGGATTCATGTAATTGATAAAAAGCTTGAGTGTACCCCTCAAAATCAAAAAATAAATTCAGATCGAGTTCATTGTTGCTACTGGTAGTAAACCCCTCAAAAAGGGCGTCATATTCTGCAGAATAGAAGTTTATCCGAATAGATTCAGGGCTTTCGTCAGATGACTGGTTAACAAGAAGCCTGCCTGAGGCAGAAAGGTTGGATCTGTTGCTTTTAATTTTTCTTTCGTTATAAGGTTCAAATGGAATTGAATTCCAGTCAATTCGGGTTCCTGTTGAGGATATCAGGAGTTTGTTTATTTCGTTGATATTGAGGGAATCTGATATCAAGAGATCACTCAGGCATTCCGAATTATAATTCAAATAGCTTCGGATATCACTGTATCCACTTTTCAGGATATCATTATAGAGTTGTTCATGCAATACACTTATGGAATAGCTCATTTCGTCACGTCTTACATTATTGTTTGTTGTCACTATGTCATAGGTGACTTTTTCCCGGTTGCCATAGGTCGCCTTGTCTGTATTTAATACATGATTGCTTGAGATCGGAAGATTAGCGACAAAGGCTCGCTCGTAAACTATCCTATAGCGAGAATCGAGCACAACCAAATTGGTAATTCCATCCACACCTCTGAGTACCGACTGAGGGATAGAAACATTCATCGAATCTTTCAAATCAATTTTTTGATTGAATAACAATCGACTTGATTGATGAATGAATATGTACAGAGGCAGTGAAGCTTGTGTTGTTTCATTTTGAACCCTATTAAACCTGATCTTCTGATCCTGAATGGAAAAACCTATTTGAACGTCTGCATGAGAGGCTTCAGGAAGTTCAATACGACTTTCCTTAACGGAAATTGCGTATTTATTATTCGGATATGGCGTTAAATCAAACTGAGCTATACCTGATCGGTCAGTCAAACCAGTGTAGACCGTATCGAGGTTTTCCAGAAGATAAAACTCACGGCCTTCTTTCATTCTTCTGTTAGATTTTAGATTTAGAAGGAGCTTGTTTTTCTTATTAAGGGTGAACTTGCCTCCCTCACAGAATAGCTGCAAATTGACCGGGTCGGCCATTTCTGTCTCGGTACAGTCATTAATGATCCGTATGGAGTTGTGGTAGAAGAAATCGGCAGAATAATTCCGCATTGATTCTACATGGGCGGTCATGGTATAATCTCCTGATTGTATCAGATGATCCAGTTTAATATAACCTGAAAATCTGCCTTTTTCGACCCTAAGATTTAGGCTGTCTAGTTTACGTCCGGATGCATTTAAAAACGACACAAAGCATACAGTGTTTCTTTCGATCAGTTGGTTTGATGAGGGCTCGGTAACAAAACCGTTGAAGTAAATAGTGTCTCCACTGAAGTAGTAAGGCTTATCAAAATGAATGTAGACTTTGTTGTAGGGTACGCTGTCCTCTAAATATTGAAAGTTATCCAATATCCTATCATATGGAGTCTGAGCAGAACTCTGCAAAGCCAGCAGCAAGAAGAAATATGCTATAAAACCGTATCTCATTGTATCATTCATTCCCAAAAAGTAGGTGGTTGGTTACTGGACCCCTGCAGTATTCTACAATCATTTTTAATCGAATCAGTATCGTTTGGGATGCTGGAGGGTATTTCTGTTCTATCGATGAAGAACGATTTTTCACTTACATCAGAGGCGCTAAAAAATCCCCATACCAATTCATCAGGGTTGTTTATGTTTACCACGTTGCTCTGAATACTGGCTGGTGGTGTGGCAAACAGTGTAGCTTCCGTTTGTTGATCCTTCACCAGGTTCCAGAATTCGAATGCCTTTGCCGATAGTGAATACTGTTTTACCCTCACATGATACTTGTCCCTGAAGGTTCTCCCGGTGATAGGAATTGTTGCCACACGATCCCCTATGATTGAGTTGCCATTGGTAAGCCGATCATGCGCTAAGGCCAGGTCGTTATTTTCATCTGTTGATATCCAGCAGGTACAGCAGCTACAACCTAGAAATGAGCAGGGCAGAGGAGAAGGTATGTCATCCGATCCGTCCGGGCTTGGAATGGCAAAGAGTTCCGGATATGTTTTGTAAGAATAGGTGCCTTTCCAGGTCCAGCCATAGAAGTCTCCTTCTTCTGGATTGTCCTTTGTGAGTGTTTTCACCACTGCAAATTTGTTTGTGATGAAGACTCCATTGTTGTTGATTTCTTGTTGCTCTTCATATTCAAAAAACAGTGAATCAATCTCCGGAGTAGGTTTGATCAATTCGCTGGTGGACTGATATACCTCGCCATTGGAGGTAGTCACGATCAGCGTGTATGACCTGCCCACCTCTCCTCTGAGGGTAGATGGATTTGTCTGATAGACACCTGCACCGATATGTTCTAGAACTTCAACCTGCCCGTCATCACTCAATATCCTGACATTCGCATCAGTCACTCTATTGCCTGCTGCATTAAACCGTTCATAAAACCCGATAGAACGAGAAATAGTGACATTATAGGGGCCTGGCTCAGTCGTAATAGACCCCAAAATGACCACCTGCTCGGCTTCTGAGTCAATATCAAAATCTATAGTATCGATGCATGAAAAGAATCCGAAAAGAATTATTAAGATGAACGATGTTATTTTCTTTCCCATATTATTCAACTAGCTCTATCAATCTCAAAACGGAAATACCCTCTGTTGGCTCGATTTCGTCAAGTACGAATAATTTATTGCCTGTAGTATCTGCTACTATATTTATTGGGTTTTTAAACGAGCATTCGTCTAAATCACCATCTACGATACTTTCGGCACCAGTTCCGGCCACAGAATCTAGTTTCTTTGATAGGTTGTGAATGCTCACGATCTTATTTCCTGTGGTTGTTGCGTATACTGCATTTCGACTTGGCACATTGGTGAATGACAAAAAGAAATCAGATGGAAGCTGAAAAAACAGCTGCGGTTCGCTTGTAGTGCTTTGAGTAGGGATAATGAATATCCTGTTGTCAAATGCATTCATTACGAGAATGTCACCCTGGTTGTTGATGTCTATATATCTGGGGCAGTTAATAAACCGGTTGGAATTATCAAACTCAATGGTGTTGACACTTACAAATCCAAAAAGATTCTGTGTCAATTCATAGATTTCACTGGGGTCACAGTTAGATGCGAAAATCCTTCCCTGGCTGTTGGCACACACGTCAGTGGGAAACCCAAGTCTAATCATATTGCCTATATTGATGGGTTCGGCAAATAATGAGCTGGAACCATCTATTCCAAGTTTGTATACACCTCCTTTAGTGACTTGCAATATTTCAGAGGTGTTTGATAGGTAGCTATTGCCTGAGCAGTTTGATAGCTCTGTATTAGAAATGGATACCTCATAGGTGTCAGTAGAAATATGAACCACACCGTCTCCTAAGCTATTGCGAAATGATCCATTAGTATTACCAGAAACAAGATAACCGTCATGATGATAGGATAGACCTCCACCTCCCTGGAAAGGTTCGGTGACCGTGCGGACAAATGATCGGTTTTCGAGTTGCACCGCGTTGGAGGCTTTGGACAACTCAGGCAACAATGCGTTATTGCCATCCTCTACTGAGAACACCGATGCTACATACTTCTGACTATTGTCTATAGGGTCGCCATCAGAATCTAGCTGCAGTTGAGAGAAGTTAACCAAATAATCAGATCCACTAGGGGTCACCTGTATATATCTGTCCGCAGATAGTGATGACGCTTCCTCAATACTAAAGTCATTGATTTCTGTTTCCTTGACTATGATAGCCCTGTAAGCATTGATCTTGTCTTCGTCCAAAGCGGGAGAGAATGCTAATTGGAAATCCGTAATTGTTCCTGTATTTCCAATGTCGCTCAAATACAGTGACTTAGCAGGATCTGCTTTGGTCGAAAATTTGAAGGCATTGGATGGGGCCGATAGCCGGTTTCTGTATTCATCTGAATTCGAAACTGACAAAACATATAGCAAATAGAATGCATCTTCTTTTAGCTCCTCATAATCAATAGTTTTGATGTCTGAAATGAGATCCAACGTGATATTTGAACCGGAAGGCGAGATGCTTTGATAGGATTCCGGACTGGCATTGTTGGCCAAAGAAAGATTCATGACTTCATTGGAACTTGTACTCCGAATCAGTATTCTATATTCCTGAATATTGCTTTCGTCAGAGGCTCTTGAAAACGCAACACTTAAATCAGATGGATTTCCCTGATTTCTTATGTCCTGGACATAAATACTCCTAGCCTCGTCTATTTGTTCCAAAATAGGCTCCGGCTCCTCGGTGCATGATACGAGTACGCATGTCAGAACTGAGTATATTATGTAAGTGAACTTTTTCAACTAACTAGATTTTAAACACATAACTAACTGATGGAAAAGGAGCCCCAAGGACACTTAGTTTCTTTGCTGTAGGCTTGCCAATTTCGCTTTCTTCAAAAAAGACAGAGTATGCGTTCTTTCTGCCATAAATGTTGTACACTGAGATATTCCAATAGCCCTCCCAAAATTTATCCTTTTTGTGGTTTGTGTTGATGGTGAATCCTATATCCAAACGATGATAGTCTGGTATGTTGTAGGCATTTCTCTGGGAGTAATTATTGATCACGAGATCACCAATACTATACTTTGAAATTGGAGCAGTGATGGGGCGTCCTGTGCTGTAGGTAAAGTTGAAATTGAAAGCGAAGCGAAGGCTGAATCTGTAATTGCCTACGAGTGTCAAATCATGAGGCTTATTGTAGTTGGAAGGGAAATATTCTCCCTGGTTTATTTGTTCGGATTGAAATCTGTTGTCAATCTTATGTTCTGATCTGCTATAAGTGTAGCTACCCCAACCTGTAAACCGACCTTTCACTTTTTTGACCATCAACTCTACGCCATATGCCCGCCCTGTTCCTTGTATCAGATCAGTTTCAAGTACAGGGTTGAGCACAAGCTCTGCTCCATTCTTATATTCTAGGATATTGGAGATTGTTTTATAATAAATTTCGGAGCTAAACTCATAAGCATTATTTCTTGAGTTAAGGAAATAACCGATGGATACCTGGTCACCCAATTGTGGCTTTATGTGATAATTACTCAACTGCCATATGTCAATAGGGGTGACTGCTGTGGTATTGCTGATAAGGTGTATGTATTGATAGATACGATTGTATCCTAGCTTAATGGAGCTTTGACCATTAAGCAAGAACCTGGCAGAGACCCTTGGCTCTATACCAAAGTAAGGCTTTATGATTTCGTTGGATGTATGCTGAAGTGTATCCGTTATATATCGCGTTTCTTTTGGAAAGTCCTCTGAGTATAAATAAGTCGTTCCTGATCCGAGGGATAAATAGTGAGAAAAGCGTACACCGGTGATCAGCGATACTTTTGGGTTTATTTCTAATTCGCCACTCAAATAGAGGCCGCTTTCCACTGCTTTTTCTGAGTCAACTGAAAAGGCATTTACATTCGACTCTGCTGATCCTGCTTGTATAGATCCAGGAGAGACTTGATAAAGGTTGGTCGTAAACCCTA